>CAZQBJ010000132.1:0-6328 GCA_964591465.1 uncultured Brevundimonas sp. | reverse complement strand
GCGACGATCATGCCCAGGGTGCGGAACGAACCGGACGAGATCGGGGCGCCGACGTCGCCCAGCCGGTGCACCACGTCGGCGCGGGCGTTCAGGTCAGCCGCGGCCAGGCCCGTTTCCTGCTGCAGGGTCAGGGCGGCGGCCTTGCTGACCACCAGGTGGCTTTCGACGCCCAGTTCGCGCAGGGCGTCCAGAACGCGCAGGCCGTAGACCGCTCCGGAGGCCCCGGAAATCCCTACAATCAAACGGTTCGGCGGCCCGCTCATGCCTGCTCCGGATTACGTGATCGGTCGTAACGGAATGTGATTCCACTTCCCGTCAGGGGCGGTGTTGCACTTGATGGTCCCTTAGACATGGAGGCGCAAGCCATGACCATTGACGCTCGCATTCGCGAACTCGGGAACCGTCACCGCAGCCTTGATGAAGCCATTCAGCAGGAACTGGGACGCCCCTCCGCGGACGCCACGCAGGTCAGGGAACTGAAGCGTCGGAAACTCCGGTTGAAGGAAGAGATCCGGTCTCTCCAGGCCGGGCTTCAATAGAGAAACGGCCCCGTCATCGACGGGGCCGATTTCAATTTCAGCGGTCTTCGTCGTCGACCGGGGCGCTGGCCCCGAAGACGGATTCGGCGGTCGGCTCGGGGCCCCGGCGGCCCTCGTCGGCCGGCTCGTCGTCGATCACCGGCTCGGGCTCGGCCTGACCGGCGGGGGCGAGGGTCGGGCCGCCGCGCTTGGCCTCTTCCTTCGCCCGCTTCTCGGCCGCCTTGCGCACCACCTCGTCCAGCTCCAGCTGGCCGACCAGGCCCAGGGTCACCGGATCGACCGGCTTGATGTTGGCGCTGTTCCAGTGGGTCCGGTTGCGCACCGCGTCGATGGTCGTCTTGGTCGTACCCAGCAGCTTGGCGATCTGGGCGTCGCTGACCTCGGGGTGGTTGCGCACGAACCAGGCGATGGCGTCCGGACGGTCCTGCCGGCGCGACACCGGCGTGTAGCGCGGGCCGCCCTTGGTCTGCTTCAGCAGATCGGCGTGCCGGCTGACCACCGGCTTCATCCGGTAGTTCGGGTCGTTCTGGGCCTTGTCCAGCTCCTCGCGGGTCAGCTGGCCGTTGCCGATCGGGTCGGCGCCGCGGATGTCGCGGGCCACGTCGCCGTCGGCGATGCCGCGCACCTCAAGCGGGTGCAGGCCGCAGAAGTCGGCGATCTGCTCGAAGCTGAGCGAGGTGTTGTCCACCATCCAGACCGCGGTGGCCTTGGGGTACAGGATCTCGGTCATTCAGATGACTCTGTCGGCTGGGCCCGTTGAACGGCGGGCGCTTGAAACGGCGGCACCCGACCTTTCGGCCGGGCGCGGAAGTGTCCTCTATAGGCACATTCGGCCCGAAAGAAAACGACTGTTGGGCGTCAGACCGCCAGCACCACCTTGCCGGCGTGCCGGCCGCTCTCCAGCCGCTGGTGGGCGGCGGCGGCTTCGGCCAGGGGGAAGACGGCGTCGATGACCGCCTTCACCTGTCCCGAAGCGACCCATGGCCAGACCACCCGCTCGACCTCGGCCGCCAGGCGGGCCTTTTCGTCGGCGGACCGGCCGCGCAGGGTCGAGCCGGTCAGCACGATCCGCCTGCGCATCACCTGGGCCAGATCGATCTCGGCCCTGGCCCCGCCCTGGACGGCGATGACCACCCATCGGCCGCCGGGGCGCAGGGCCGCCAGATTGCCGGCGGCGTAGGCGGCCCCGACCATGTCCAGCACCACGTCCGCCCCGCCGGCTTCGGCCACGGCCGTCTCGAACGGACCGGCGGCGGCGTCCAGCGCCAGATCGGCGCCCAGCCGGGCGGCCTCGGCCGCCTTGTCGGCCCCGCGCGAGGTGGCGATCACCCGCGCCCCGGCCGCCTTGGCCATCTGGATCGCGGCCACGCCGATGCCGCTGGTGGCGCCGTGCAGCAGCAGGGTTTCGCCGGCCTTCAGCGCCCCGGCTTCGAACACATTGGCCCAGACGGTGAACACCGTCTCGGGCAGGGCGGCGGCCTGGACGAAATCCAGATCCGCCGGGATCGGCAGGGCGTGGCGGGCGTCGACCACGGCGTATTCGGCGTAGCCCCCGCCGCCCAGCAGGGCGCAGGCCCGGTCCCCCGGCGCCCAGCGGTCGACCCCGGAGCCGACAGCCGCGATCTCGCCGGCGACTTCCAGCCCCAGAATGTCCGGGGCGCCGGGCGGGGGCGGATACTTGCCCTTGCGCTGCAGGATGTCGGGCCGGTTGACCCCGGCGGCGCGCACCCGGATCAGCACTTCGCCCGGTCCCGGTTCGGGCCGGTCGCGGCGGCCCAGGGTCAGGGCCGACGCCTCGCCGGCGCCGCCCTCGATCTCGATCACGCGCATGTGGGGCCCCTTGCATAAATGCGGCAGCAGGCGTTCACATAGGGGTTCGGTCGGGCGCAGTGAACGGGAGACCGCGATGGTGTTCGAAGATCTGGAGCCCCGTCCGGCGCGCGGCGCGACGCTGGTGCTGCTCGGCCGCGAAGACCTGGATGACTACGCCGTCGAGGAGCTGGAGGCGCGAATCGCCGCGCTGGAAGCCGAGATCGTGCGGGTCCGCGCGGCCCTCGACCATAAGAAATCACGCAAATCCGCCGCCGACGCCCTGTTCAACTTCAAGGACTGAACCGGATCGTGGCATGGGGGTTGCAGTCTCGCGGCCGGCGGCGCCAGCATGGTCCGCGTGAGAGCCTGAGGGCGCACAGGGCAGTGAGTGAATGTCGGATTTGATCGCGGGTCTGCCCGATGGCGGCGATGAGGACGGCGAGGCGTCCCGGGCGGGAGTCGTGCGCGACTTCGCCCGTTCGGAGCTGTTCGATCGCACCTTCCAGGAAGGCATGGAGCTGGTCGAGGAGACCGCCGCCTATCTGGACGGCGAGGGGCGTCGGGATTCCAAGCTGCTGTCGCGGGCCGCGGCCCTGGCCTACGCCGGCGAAAGCATGAAGCTGACCACCCGGCTGATGCAGGTGGCCTCGTGGCTGCTGGTCCAGCGGGCCGTGCGCGAGGGCGACATGGCCCCCGAGGCGGCCGGCGATCCGCGCTACCGGCTGGCCGAGCGCAAGGACGACCGCGCCCAGCCCAGCCACCCGGACCTGCCGATCGCCCTGGTCGAGTTTCTGGTGCGGGCCGAGAAGCTGCACGACCGGGTGCTGTATCTGGACCGGCGGATGTACCTGGACGCGCCCGAGGAGGCGGCGGTCAATCCGGTGCAGAGCCAGCTGGAGCGGCTGCACGCCGCGTTCGGCCGCTAGCGGCCGACCGTCAATCCGACCTTACGGCCCGACGTCGGTCGGATCGGCGCGGCCGTCGTCGACCGGGCGCGGCAGGCTGATGGCGATGCCCAGGGCCTCGGCCAGCCGGCGGTCGCGGTTGTAGACGTCCTCGCGGAACGCCACCCGGCCCTGGCCGTCGACGAAGGCGGTCCAGTACAGCAGACGCACCGAAATCTCGCGGCCGGTCTCGACCCGGGTGGTGCGGCCCGAGTCCAGCGCCGAGTCGAACGTCTCGAGACGGGACGGGTCGGGCGACAGCAGCAGGCGGGCGAACTCCACAGCGTTCTGCACCCGGACGCAGCCGTGGCTGCGGTGGCGGTAGGCGTTGTTGAACGCGGCCTTGGACGGGGTGTCGTGCAGGAAGATGGCGTAGCTGTCGCGCAGCTCGAACTTGACGTAGCCGAGGGCCGCGTTCGGCCCGGCGCGCTGCACCACGCTGCCGCTTTCGGTCACGTACATGTTCTGGCTGCGCAGATAGGCGGCGCCGCGCGGCAGGATCTCGTTGCGCGCGATCGAGGCCGGCACATACCAGGGCGGATTGGCCACCACCGAGGCGAATTGCTTCTCGAGGCTGGGCGTCTGGTTGTTCGGCGTGCCGACCACCACCCGGTTCGAGTGCACCGGCCGGCCGTCCTTCCAGTAGACCATGATGGCCGCGGCCGTGTTGACCTCGATCCGCTCGGGGGAGAGGTCGCGCTTGAGCCAGCGCCGGCGCTCGAGGTTCAGGGCGATCTGGCGAGCGCGGTCCTCGGCCGAGGCCGACAGGGACCGCTGGGTGCCCTCGCCGATGACCCCGTCGGAGGCCAGGCCGTGGCGGGTCTGGAAGCTGCGCACCGCCTGTTCGAGCGCCGGACCGTAGATGTCGCCGGCCCCGGCCAGGGCGGCGTCCTCCTCGGGGCTGAGATCGCCCTCGGCGACCAGCCGTGCGCGCAGGGCCGGGATGCGGCTGTCGAGGTCGCCGGCCTCGATGCGCCGGCCCGGGCGGAACGCGGGCCAGCCGCCGCGCAGGGCCAGGTCGCGATAGCGGATGTAGCCTTCGGACAGGTTGGTGTAGCCGATGTCGTCCGGGGCCACGCCGTCCAGCCAGGCCGAGAGCCGGTCGGCGGCCAGGGCGCCGGAAAGACCGACCGCCAGGTCGGTCCGGTTCTTCTGCATCTCCCACAGGTCTTCGACCGATTCGGGCCGCACGCGGCCCTCGGCGAGCACCCGGGCGTAGGCCATCACCGCCTCGGTGAGACGCATGTCGGCGCGGGCCGGATCGGAGACCAGGCCGACCAGGTCGAAATAGTCGCCGGCGGCCAGGCCGTGGCGGTCGGCGCGGGCGGCGGCCTGACCGAGGGCGCGCAGGCGCTCCTGGCCCCACACGGGGCGCCAGCCGTTCATTTCGTAGAACCGGCGGACGTCCGCCTGCAGATCCCGGCGGACCAGGCTGAGCTGGTCGTTGAAGCTGTTGTAGAAGGCGGTGGCGGCCCCGTCGCGCGCCGGCGGCCGGCTCTGCGCGGCTGCGTTGGTGGCCAGCGCCGCCGCGGCGATGCCGAGGCCCAATTCCCGTCGGTTCATCCCAAACCCGTCTTTTCCGGCGCCGGCCCGGCGCGCGCGCCCCTGTTCCTGAACGGCCCCGACATTAACGGCGTTCCGGAAAAACAGAAAGCGCCGGTCAACGACCGGCGCCTCCAGCGTGGCAATGATGTCGCGGCGCCGTCCGGGCCGCGGACGATCACTTCTTGAGGAATCCGCCGTACTTGGCGGCGAAGCGCGACACGCGGCCGCCGCGGTCCAGCAGCTGCTGGTTGCCGCCGGTCCAGGCCGGGTGGGTCAGCGGGTCGATGTCGAGGTTCAGCGTCGCGCCTTCCTTGCCGTAGGTCGAACGCGTCTGATAGGTCGTCCCGTCCGTCATCACCACGGTGATGAAGTGATAGTCGGGATGGATGTCCTTTTTCATCGTCTCGGTCCGGCAAGCTGGCGCGGTGACGATTCCGACCGTCGATGCGCAAAAACAGGAAAACCCGCCGGAGGCTCCGACGGGAAGAGCGCGGCGTTTACACCGACGGGCCCGCTCAGGCAAGAGGCGCGGGCATGACCGACCCCGACTACAACCCCGCTGACCGGCCCAGTCCCGGGGCCGTGCTGGCCGAGCAGATGTCCGACGCCGCCGCCCGGCGCGCGCGGGCGCGCAATATCCGGCCGCTGGGGCGGCTGTGGCCCTATCTGGCGCGCCATCGGGTCAGCGCCCTGTTCGCCGGGCTGTGGCTGATCGCCTCGACCGCCGCGTCGCTGACCCTGACGGTCACCGCCCGCGGGGCCATCGACAACGGGTTCGAGGCCGGCGGAGCCGAGCTGAACTTCTGGTTCCTGGTGCTGGGGGCCAATGCGGTCGCCCTGGGGCTGGCCACGGCCCTGCGTTATTTCTTCGTCACCCGCACCGGCGAGCGGGTCATCGCCGACCTGCGCCAGGCCCTGTTCGGGCGGGTGCTGCGGCTGGATCCGTCGTTCTTCGCCCACATGCGCACCGGCGAGGTGCTGTCGCGCCTGACCACGGACGTGCAGCTGGTCGAGACCCTGCTGACCACCTCGGTGTCCTACGCCCTGCGCAACGCCCTGACCCTGGTCGGCGCGACCGGGCTGCTGTTCGTGGTCAGCCCCAAGCTGACGGCGCTGGTCATGCTGGTCGTGCCGCTGCTGTTGGGGCCGCTGTTCCTGTTCGGGCGGCTGGTGCGCAAGCTGACCGTGGCCTCGCAGGACCGGTTCGCCGGGGCGGTCGGCTTCGCCGGCGAGAGCGTCGACGCGATCGAGACGGTGCAGGCCTTCGGCCGGCAGGACAGCGCCATCGCCCGATTCGCCGCGGCGGTCGAGGACGCCTTTGCCGTGTCGCTGAAGCGCATCCGCGCCCGGGCCCTGATGACCGCGATGATCATCGTGGTCATGTTCGGCGGCGTCACCCTGGTGCGGTGGCTGGGCGCGCGCGACGTCATCGCCGGCAGCATGAGCGCCGGGGCGCTGTTGCAGTTCGTGCTGCTGTCGGTGTTCGCC
>CAZQBJ010000131.1:0-6371 GCA_964591465.1 uncultured Brevundimonas sp. | reverse complement strand
TTGCCGTCATCTACATGATCGGCGGCAAGAACGAGGCCTTCGCCGCGGTCGGCGCCATGCTGCTCGGCGTCATCGTCACGGGCCTGTTCGTCGCCATCTCCATGACGGCAGGCGGCGGCGCCTGGGACAATGCGAAGAAGTCCTTCGAGGACGGCTTCCTCGACAAGGACGGTGTGAGGCACGAGAAGGGCTCGGAGGCGCACAAGGCGTCGGTGACGGGCGATACTGTCGGCGATCCCTACAAGGACACCGCCGGCCCGGCCGTGAACCCGATGATCAAGATCACCAACATCGTCGCCCTGCTGCTGCTGGCGGTGCTGGCGAGCGGTTCGGTCTTCTGATCAGGCCGTAGCGACCAAAGCAAACGCCCCGGAGAGCGATCTCCGGGGCGTTTTTCCTTGTCCGGTCCGTGCGCCGCGTCGCGGCGTCGAAAGAGGCGTCAGTCCGGCCGACGCTGGCCGGGGACGTTCTCGTCGGAGTTCGGCAGGCGAGTGCGGCCGACGTTGCCGAGCAGCTGCTCGAGCACCGTCATCTCGCGGCCGCGGGTCGGCGTCTCGCGCGGGTTCATGCCGACGTCCTGGCCATCCTCGAGCCCGAGGGTGCGCACCTCGATCACCTGATCGCCGCCGTCGGCGAAGCGGATCATGGTCACCTCGCGGGCCGAAACCTCGGCCCGGTTGTAGGTGTATTTTTCGGTCGTCTGGCTGATGTAGTACCAGATGTCGTCCTCGAAGGTGGAGACCGCCGAGGGCGAGCCCAGCTGGGCAAGGACCGTCTCGCGGGTGTCCGTCCCGGCCTGGATCTGCGACGGCGTCACATCCACCGGCTGAAAGCCGTGGCGCCCGACGTTCGGGGCGCAGGCCGCGGTGGCGGCCACCGCGGCGACAACGAAAAGGCTGGCGGAAAGTCGGGACATGGATGGCGCCTGCGCTACTTAAGGTCTTTGACCTAACCCTGACCGCGGATTAGTTCAACGCCAAGGCCGAAAAGGGGCGATCCGCTTGCTCAAGAATCTGTTGCGTCCGCGCCGGACCCGGGACCTCGGAGAGGCGCTGTACGCCGCCGCCGTGGCCCAGGCTCGCCAGCCGGCCTTCTACACCGCGTTGGGCGTGCCGGACCGCATCGACGCGCGCTTCGAGCTTTACACCCTGCACGTGCTGCTGCTGATCCTGCGGCTGCGCGACGAAGGCGAACGCGGGGCCGAGGTCGCCCAGGACCTGTTCGACGCCTATGTCTCGGCCCTCGATCACGCCCTGCGCGAACTGGGCGTCGGCGACATTTCGGTGGGCAAGAAGATGCGCAAGCTGGGCGAGGCGCTGTACGGCCGCATGACCGCCTACGAGAAGGCGCTGCGCGCCGGCGAGGCCGAAGAGCTGGGCGCGGCCCTGGCCCGCAATGTGTTCGAGGTCGACGCGGCGCCGACGGCGCCCGCCCTGGCCGCCTATGCGCTGGCGGCGCGCAGCCGCCTCGCCGACCAGCCGGTCGACGCCCTGGGCGGCGGAAACGTCAGCTGGCCGGAGATCACCCAATGAGCCTGCCCGAATTGCCCTGGCGCGAGCCGCTGCGGATGGATCGAATCGGCGCCGGCGTCGAGCGCAGCCTGACGGCCGACGCGGCGACCCGCGAGCGGATCCGGGTTCATCTGGACCTGGCCTCGCTGGAGTCCCTGTCGGCCGAGCTGCAGGTGCGCCCCTACGGCCCCGGCTGGCGGCTCACCGGCCGGCTGAACGCGGAGCTGGCCCAGACCTGCGGCATCACCCTGGAGCCCCTGCCGGCGAAGCTGGACGAGACCTTCACCGTCGATCTGGTCGAGGCCGGAAAGGCGCCCGAGCCGGACCGCATCGAGGTCGAGGTCAGTCTGGAGGACGACGCGCCGGACATTGTCGAGGACGGGGCGATCGACCTGGCCGCCTATGTCGTGGAGCAGCTGGGGCTCGCGCTCGATCCGTTCCCGCGCAAGCCCGGAGCCGAGTTCGTACCGCCCGAAGGTCCGGCCGAGCCGTCGCCGTTCGCCGTCCTGACCCGGCTGAAACCGCGGGACGACGCAAAAGGTTGACGCCGCGACAACGGGATTGCATCCCAAGGCGCGGGCGCCAGCCGGCCTTTCCAAGATCAGCGACGGGCTCAGCGTGGGACCGGCGCGACGGAGTAGCCCATACCCTTGTCTGAACCCATCCTGATTTCGCTGGACGCCATGGGCGGGGACCATGGCCCGCCGGTCGTGGTCGGCGGCGTGGCCGCCTATCTGCGCCAGCATGGCGGTCAGGGCGTGCGCTTCCTGCTGCACGGCGACGCGGCCCGGATCGAGGCCGAGCTGAAGCGACACCCGGCGGCGGCCGAGGTTTGCGAGCTGCGCCACACCGATCGCATGATCGCGATGGACGAGAAGCCGGCCCAGGCGGTGCGTCGGGGCAAGGGCTCCAGCTTGTGGAACGCGATCGAGGCGGTGAAGAGCCGGGAGGCGGGGGCCGCCCTGTCGGCCGGCAACACCGGCGCCCTGATGGCGGTGTCCAAGCTGCTCCTGCGCATGGCCGCCCCTGGGCTGGACCGACCGGCCATCGTGGCCAGCTGGCCGACCCTGCGCGGGGTCACCGCGGTGCTGGACGTCGGCGCCAACATCAGCAGCGACGCGGCCCAGCTGATCGAATTCGCCATCATGGGCGAGGCCTTCCATCGGGCGGTGCATGGGGCGCAGAAGCCGACCATCGGCCTGCTGAATGTCGGCTCGGAGGATGTGAAGGGCCACGAGGAGGTGCGCGAGGCGCACCGGCTGCTGCGCGACGGCGGGCTGGACCTCGCCTACCACGGCTTCGTCGAGGGCGACGACATCGCCAAGGGGACGGTCGACGTGGTGGTGACCGACGGGTTCACCGGCAATGTGGCGCTGAAGACCGCCGAGGGCACCGCCCGGTTCATTTCGGTCCTGCTGCGCGAGGCCCTGACGTCCGGCCCGATGGCGCGGCTGGGCGCGGCCATCGCCCTGCCGGCCTTGAAAAGGATGAGCCGGCGGATCGATCCGGGGGCGGTCAACGGCGGCCCGCTGCTGGGACTGAACGGCGTGGTGGTGAAGAGCCACGGCGGCGCCGACGCCAAGGGCTTCGCCAACGCCATCAAGGTGGCGGTCGATCTGGCCCGCAGCGACTACGCGACCAAGGTCGGGGCCAATCTGAGCCGGCTGAGCCGGGTTTTGCACGAGACGCCACAGGCGGCGGAGACGGAAGTATGAGCGGCGTTCTGCGAAGCGCGGTGACCGGGGTCGGCAGCTATCTGCCCGAGCAGGTCGTGAGCAACGCCGATCTCGAGAAGATCGTCGACACCTCCGACGCCTGGATCGTCGAGCGCACGGGCATCCGCCAGCGTCACAAGGCGCGCGACGATCAGCCCACCAGCGACCTGGCGGTCGAGGCGGCGCGCCGGGCGCTGGAGGCCGCCGGCCGCACGCCGGCCGAGGTGGACCTGATCGTGGTGGCCACCACCACGCCGGACATGACCTTCCCGGCGACCGCCTCGATCGTGCAGCGCAAGCTGGGCGTGCCGGTGTGCGTCGCCTTCGACGTCCAGGCGGTGTGCTCGGGCTTCGTCTACGCCCTGAGCGTAGCCGACGGCTTCGTCGCCCGCGGCCTGGCCCGGTGCGCCCTGGTCATCGGGGCCGAGGAAATGACCCGGCTGATGGACTGGACCGACCGGACCACCTGCGTGCTGTTCGGGGACGGGGCCGGGGCCGTGGTGGTCGAGCCGGTCGAGGGGCGGGGCGGCCCCGAGGATCGCGGGCTGATCGGCTTCGCCCTGCGCTGCGACGGCGGCAAGACCGACCTGCTGTACGTCGACGGCGGGCCGGCCACGACCGGGACGGTCGGCCACCTGCGCATGGCCGGCAGCCAGGTGTTCCGCCACGCGGTGGTCAACATCGCCGAGGCCATCGAGGCGGCCTGCGCCGTGGCCCGGATCGAGGTCGCCGACGTCGACTGGTTCGTGCCTCACCAGGCCAACCAGCGGATCATCAAGGGGGTCGGCGAGCGGCTGGGCCTGGACGAGAACAAGGTGGTGACCACCGTGGCCGAGCACGCCAACACCTCGGCCGCCTCGATCCCGCTGGCGCTGGACGCCGCGATCCGCGACGGTCGGATCAAGCGCGGCGACCTGGTCCTGATGGAGGCCATGGGCGGCGGCCTGACCTGGGGCGCTTGCGCGTTAAGGATGTAAGTCGCCCGTGAGGCTTTGACTTCGTTCGGGATTGCGGTCAGATGTCGCCTCAACCGGGATGGAGGGCAGCGGTCGATGAGCGAGCAAACCCTGACCCGCGCCGATCTCTGCGACGCGGTGCACGAGGAAGTCGGTCTGTCGCGGCAGGAGTGCGCCGGGCTGGTCGAACGCACGCTGAACCTGATCGTTGAATCCCTGGAGCGCGGCGAGTCGGTCAAACTGTCGGGCTTCGGCGTTTTCCAGGTCCGCGAGAAGCGCGCCCGCATGGGCCGCAATCCCAAGACCGGCGAGCCGGCCGCCATCCATCCGCGCCGGGTCATCAGCTTCCGCGCCTCCCAGATCATGAAGAGCAAGGTCGACGGCGCGGCCGGCCGGGGCTGACCGTGAGCAAGGGCCCCAACGCCTTCCGCACCATCTCCGAAGCGGCCGAGGAGGTCGGCGTCCCCCAGCACGTGCTGCGCTTCTGGGAGACCAAATTCACCTTCATCCGCCCGATGAAGCGGGCCGGCGGTCGCCGGTTCTACCGGCCGCAGGACGTAGCGGTGCTCAAGGGCGTGCGCCGTCTGCTGCACGACGAGGGCCTGACCATCCGCGGCGTCCAGCGCCTGCACCGCCAGCACGGCCTGCGTCGGATCTCCGGGCTCGACGAGGACATCGAGGCCCTGTCCGAGGCCGTGGAAACGCCCGTGGTCCAGGCCGCGGCGGCGTCGGCGTCAGCGGGCCAGCGGCGCGCGCGACTGGAGGCGGTGCTTGCTGAGATCGAGGCCGCCCGGGCCCGGCTGGAGGCGGTGCTGGAGGACTGAACCGCAAACCGCCGATTTCCGTTTGCGGCTTTGGCGCCGCCCCGATATAGGGGGCGCCTTCGGAGCGTGGCGCAGCCTGGTAGCGCACTTGACTGGGGGTCAAGGGGTCGCAGGTTCGAATCCTGTCGCTCCGACCATTTTCACTTCCGCCGGGGCCCCCGTTCAGCCCAGCGGAGCAGCGGGATCACCGGGACGCCCCAGCCGATCCCCGCGATCCCGTAGAACAGCAGCTGAAGCCACGGATTGTCGGGCAGCCGCCCGCCCAGCTCGATCGTCGCCCACACCCAGGCGGCGAGGAAGGCGAGGACGGCGGCCGCGGCCAGGGCTCGACGCGTTCGCGGATTCATCATCGCTTACCGCGGATGGCGGCGAACACCGCCAGCAGCAGGGCGGCGCCGCCCAGGGCCCAGCCGACCCAGGTCCAGCCGCCGGTCAGGTCGACCGCGAAAACCCGCACGGCGAGGAACCAGCCGGCTGCCGCGCCCGTGCCGGCGACCATCAGATTGGCGATCAGCCCCTGGCGGCGGCGGGTCAGGGCGTCGGCGATCCAGCCCAGCAGGGCGGCGCCGATCACGGCCGTTGCGATGTTGACGCCTTCCACCCGGGGCCTCTTTCGTGATCCGCCTGATATGACGCGGGGATTTTGCAGCCTTGCGGCTGGCCCTCAAGGGCCCAGTTGGGGCATGTAGCCTGCAACCCGCCGTCGCGCGGCACAGTATCCGGCCAGACGGCAGTCGTCGAATGCACCGCTTTTCCGATCCCGAACGCTCCACCCCCGCCGCCATCTGGCTGTTCGCCGTGGCCGCCCTGGTCTTCGCCATGATCGTGGTGGGCGGCGTCACCCGCCTGACCGGTTCGGGCCTGTCGATCACCGAATGGAAGCCCATCATGGGCGCCCTGCCGCCGATGTCGGACGCCGACTGGCAGGAGGCCTTCGCCCTGTACCGGCAGATCCCGCAGTACGCCGAGGTCAACGCCGGCATGACGCTGGAGGGGTTCAAGACGATCTTCTGGTGGGAATGGATTCACCGGCTGCTGGGCCGGATCATCGGCCTGGCCTTCGCCGCGCCCTTCGTGATCCTGCTGGTCCTGCGCCGGCTGCCGCGGCGGCTGGTCTGGCGCTGCGCGGCGCTGCTGGGCCTGGGCGCCCTGCAAGGGCTGATCGGCTGGTGGATGGTGACCTCGGGCCTGTCCGAGCGGGTCGACGTGGCCCCCGAGCGGCTGACGACCCATCTCGGCCTGGCCTTGCTGATCCTGTCCGGACTGGTGTGGACCGGGCTGGAAGCCCTGCACGGGCCCGACCCGACGCGCTCGCCGGTGGGGTGGGCGAGGGGCGCGGCGGCGCTATTGGCGCTGGTCTTCGTC
>CAZQBJ010000130.1:2671-6424 GCA_964591465.1 uncultured Brevundimonas sp. | reverse complement strand
TCTCCACCCCCAGCGCCTCGCTCAGGCGCGGCGCCGGCTCCAGCGGCGTCGGCAGATGCGCCAGCCGCACACGGGGAAATCGGGCCAGATGCATGGGGAGGACTCCTGTGAAGGAATGGAACTATCTCTTGCCGCTCATCCCGGCGAGTGCCGGGACCCAGATCGTATAGCTGGCGATCTGTCCGTCTGGCAGGTGGGACTGACCACCCGGCCCTGACTCTCTTTCATCTGGGTCCCGGCATTCGCCGGGATGAGCGGATCATGAAAGGTCCGCCCAGCTCAATCCTCGCAGGCGCGCTCCATGTCGGCGAAGTGCTCCTCCTCGCCCGGCGGCGCGACCTTCGGGGCGCCCTCCACCGTGCGGATCTCGGCCCCGCCTTCCAGCGTCCGGTGCACCGGGCATTTGTCGGCGATCTCGAACAGGCGCTGGCGCTGGGCCTCGTCCAGATCGCCGTCGATGCCCAGGCTGCGTTCGAACAGGTCCGCGGGGCTCTCGCCCTTGCGCTTCTCGTGCCGCACCTCGGCCGACACCTTCTGCAGCTTCAGCCCCTTGTGTTCGGCGTACAGCCGCAGGGTCATCACCGTGCAGGCGCCCAGCCCCGCCGAGACCAGCTCGTAGGGCGTCGGGCCCGAGCCCAGGCCCCCGACGCTGACCGGCTCATCGGCGTTCAGCACCGCGCCGCCGGCGTGGACCCGGACCTGGAACTTGCCGGCGCCGGTCTCCTCGACCCGCACCGCCCCGTCGGCCGGCGGTTCGGCCGGGGCGGCGACGCCGACATGGCGCGAGGCCCAGGCCGCGATCACCGCCGCCGCCCAGGCGATGTCGGCCGGATCGCTCAGCATGTGGTCGGCCCGGTCCAGCGAGACGAAGCTCTTGGGATGCCGGGCCGCCTTGAAGATCTCGCCCGCCTCGTCGATCGAGACCACCGCGTCCACCGGCGAGTGCATCACCAGCAGGGCGCGCTTCAGCCCGGCCAGCCGGGCGGCCTGGTCATGGCCCTTCAGCCCCTCGATGAACTCGGGTTTCAGCTGGACCGTGCGCCCGCCGACATTGGCCAGCGGTCCGTCGCCCAGCAGCTTGAGCACATGCTCGACATCGAACGGCGCGGCCAGGGTGGCCACCGCCGCGATCTCCGGGATCTGCCCCGCCGCCGCGATCGCCGCCGCCCCGCCCAGCGAATGGCCGACGATCAGCTTCGGCGCACAGCCGGTCTCGCGCATATGCCCGGCGGCGGCGACCAGATCGGCCACGTCGGCGCCGAAGCCCTCGGGCGCCACCTTGGCCTTCAGCGCCTCGATGCCGGCGAAGTCGATGCGCACCGTGGCGATCCCCTCGGCCGCCAGCGCGCGGGAGATGCGCGCCGAGGCCAGGGCGTCCTTGCCGCAGGCGAAGCAGTGGGCGAACAGGGCGTAAGCGCTCACCTGGCCCGCCGGCCGGTCCAGCCGCGCGGCCACCGCGCGCCCGTCCGGGGCGGTGAAGTCGAAGTTCTCGGTCAGCATGGGGCGGGCCTCCTGGAGTGCGCAGGCACCCTAACGCACGGAACCGCCCCCCGGGGCCTCAGTCGCGGGCGGTGCTCAGGATTTGGTCGCGCAGATCATTGTACTGGGCTTCGGTGATCCGCCCCTGGTCGCGCCATTCGTTCAGCTGACGGAGCTGGTCGAAGGCCTCCTGCGGTGTCGGCCGTTCGCTCCGCCCGTCGGTGCGCAGGCTCGGGGCCGGTTCGTTCTCCCCGGCGCGCAGGGCGGTCTCGAACCCCGACGACAGGGCCATGTCCGCGAGCGCCTGTTCGAGCACGGAAATGATGGCGGTGTTCAGGGTTTCGGCGTGGGGGCCGGCATGGGCCGATTCGGTCAGCGGCAGGGCGGACAGGTGTCGCTCTGCCGGACCGGACTCATACACCCGATCGATCACCCGGTCGCCGTTCATGCAGACGCTGACCCCCAGGGAGAGCTCGCTGATCATGCGCGGTCGGAGCAGGCCGGCGCCATAACGATATCTGTATTCCGGTCCAATCAGCTCGATGGACAGCGGCTGGGTCGCGGCCTGTACGCCGTCACGGCTCAGGAACACCTCTTCGAAGCGGGCCTGCATGTACGACATGGAGACCTGGCCAATGGCCTGGCCGACCGGCACCTCGGCGGTGCGCAGGGCGCCGCCGAAACTGTCTGGTCGCCCACGGAAGAATGCCGAAGTGGTCTGGGTAGGCAGCACCAGCATGACAGCGCCATCGAACCGGCCGCCGGAGAAGGCCGGCAGGTCGGCCGTCGACACCGACACCCGGTCGGTCAGGAAACCGTTGGCCCCGCGGATCGCCTCACTGAGCATGGGCACGCCGGACGGGTCGATGCCTTCGGCGCGCAGACTCGACGCGGCCATGTCGGTCATCTGGCGCGCGCTGGCGATGACAGCGGTCTGCTCCGCTCCCGAGCCGACATGGCCGGGCCGCAGCGACGAGGGCGGGCATGCCGGCCGGGGCTCCGGCTGCAGGCGCAGCCAGGCGTCGATCGCCTCGTTGCGCGCCATGATCGCGTGCATCTGCGCCTGGCGCGTACGCACCCGCTCGTAGTTCTCCGCATACTCGGCCATGTTCGGGCGCGTGATGCGATAATAGAAGTGGTTGAACACCTGCCGCGGCGTGGGCTCGTAGCCCAGCACCTGCCGCAGCCGCGCGGGATAGGCGTCGTCGAACACATCGGCCAGACTTCCGTCGCGCATCGACGAGAAGCCACCGCCAAAGGCCAGGTCGAACTGTTCCTGCTCGATGGCCTCGTCGCCGCGGGCCCACGCGTCGAACAGCGCCGCCTCCACCGCGCGCATACGCGCCACTTCGCGCTCGCGCGCCGCCGGATCGACGCCCGCGGCGACACGGCCGATGCGATAGCTGGGCAGGAACGGCTCGTCCTCGACGCCGATCTGCGACGTCGTCTGGCGCCGCGTATCGCGATAGGCCTGCGCCACCATTGTCTCCAGCCGGCCGTAGGAGGGGTGGTCGTAAAGTTCGGCGGCCCAGGCGTCGATCGTCTCCCGCATCTCGCCGTGGGCGAACTGCATCGCCTCGACATAGAACCCCAGGCCGCGCGGCAGCAGGTCCAGCACCTGGGCCGTGGTTTCCTCGCCCACCGTGCGCCAGTCCCGGTCCGCGGCGGCCTCGACGATCTTCATCACCGCCTCGGTCTTGTCCCGGTCCAGAGCCTCGCCCCAGGCCTGCTCGGTGGCCTGCTCCAGCACCTCCCAGCCGCTGTCGTAGATCTGCTGCTCCATCTCGCTCCAGACTTCGTCCTTCTGCGAGTCGGTCAGCGCGTCCACGTCGCGCGGCCAGCCTCCCTCGGGCGTGGCGGCCCGGGCCGCCGGGGCGGTCCAGGCGGCGGGGGCGGGGGTGAGCGCCCCGGTCAGGGCCGTGGTCACGGCCAGGCTGGCGGCGGTCAGTCGGTGCATCGAATCCCTCCCTGGATCAGCCGAGTCTAGATCGTGGACCGGCGTTATCCAAGCCGCCCCCCGGGGCCCGGAGCCGGGCCGGCCCCTCGCGCGTTCTGCTCCCATGACCGCGTCGGCCCTGATCGATCCCGCCCGCGAACGGGCCTATGCGAAGGACCTGGCGCGGGCCTTCGGCGGGGCGCTGATCTTCGGTTTTCCGCTGCTGATGACCATGGAGATGTGGCGCTTCGGCCTGCATCTGGACCGCCCGCGGCTGGCCATCTTCATCGGCCTCAGCCTGCCGCTGCTGTACGGCCTGGCCAAATACGCCGGCTTCA
>CAZQBJ010000130.1:0-2571 GCA_964591465.1 uncultured Brevundimonas sp. | reverse complement strand
TTCATCGGCCTCAGCCTGCCGCTGCTGTACGGCCTGGCCAAATACGCCGGCTTCAGCCGCCACCGCGGACTGCTGCACGATCTGCTCGACGCCTTCGGGGCCCTGGCGGTGGGCTTCGTCACCTCCGGCGTGCTGCTGGCCCTGTTCGGGGTGCTGACCCCCGAGGCCACCCTGGACGAGATCGCCGGCAAGCTGGCCCTGCAGGCCATGCCCGCCGCCGTCGGCGCCCTGCTCGCCCGCCGCCAGCTGGCCGGCGCGGGGGGCAAGGATGATGGCGACGAGGACGACGCCTCCTATTTCGGCGAGGTCTTCCTGATGGCCGCCGGCGCCCTGTTCCTGGCCTTCAACGTCGCCCCGACCGAGGAGATGATCCTGATCGCCTACAAGATGAGCCCCTGGCACACCCTGGCCCTGGCCCTGGTCTCGATCGGCCTGCTGCACGGCTTCGTCTATTCGGTCGGCTTCGCCGGCCAGGAGCGCCACGACCGGCCGTGGATCGCCTTCGCCCACTACACCCTCGTCGGCTACGGCCTGGCCCTGGTCATCAGCCTCTATGTCCTGTGGACCTTCGGCCGCACCGACGGCCAGGCCGTGGCCGAGCTGGTCTCGACCACCGTGGTGCTGGGCTTCCCCGCCGCCCTGGGGGCCGCCGCGGCGCGGCTGCTGGTCTGATGGCCGCCAGCAAGAAAGCCGCCGCCGACGAACGGCCCCCCGTGCTGGAGTGGGCGGCCGCGGCGCTGGGCCTGCTGCTCACCCTGGCCGTGCTCGCCGTGGTGCTGGTCGAGGCCTTCGCCGAACGCACCCCGCCCGACATCGACCTGCGCGTCCTGTCCGTCGCCCCGGCCGGCGCCGGCTGGCGGGTCGAGGTCGAGGCGACCAACACCGGCCGGGCCACCGCCGCGGACCTGCGCATCGAAGGCGCCCTGGGCGACGAGACGGCCCAGGCCTCCATCGCCTACCTGCCCGGCCGGGGGACCGAGCGCGCCACCCTGGGCTTCGACCACGACCCCCGCGCCGGCGACCTTGAGCTCACCGTCCGCGGCTGGACCGAGCCGTAGCCCCCCCAGGCGCCGCCGCTTGACCCCCGCCCCCATCGGTCTAGGGTCGCCGCGTTCTCCGGGGGGCCGCGCCAGGCGGCTGAGATAGGACCGCGTCCTGACCCGTCGAACCTGATCCGGGTCATGCCGGCGAAGGGATGGGAATACGGGCTCCGCGCCAGGAGTCCCCATTGGCCGCGCCGGCGGACCTCTTGCTTGAGAGAGGCCGCCAATGAACGTCCACAACACCCCCGACGAGCCCAAGGTCGAGCTTCCGCTGGCCGACGCCAAGAAGCGCGTCGCCGACGCCACGGGCGCCGTGCCCACCGGCCCGCGGCCGGGCCGCCGCAAGGTGTACGAATCGGGCGTGCTGTACCCGCAGCTGCGCGTGCCCTTCGCCGAGATCGCGGTGCACCCCAGCGCCAACGAGCCGCCGGTGACGGTCTACGACCCGTCGGGCCCCTACACCGACCCGGAGGCGCGCATCGACATCAATCGCGGCCTGGCCGAGGTCATCGCCCCCGACTGGCGCCTGGCCCGCGGCGACATCGCCCTTGAGACCTCTCCGCGTGAAGTGAAGCCCGAGGACAACGGCCACGCCTCGGGCAAGCACCTGGCCCCCGCCTTCGACACCAGCCGCCACCGGGTGTTCAAGGGCGTGAAGGGCCGCCCGGTCACCCAGATGGAATACGCCCGCGCCGGGATCGTCACGCCGGAGATGGAGTTCGTGGCGATCCGCGAGAACCTGCGCCGTGAGCGAGTGGCGAGTGGCGAGGGGAGAGTGGCGAGCGAAGACGCCCGCAGTATCACCCTCGCCGACGGCTCCACCGTGGCCCTGCCTTTCTCGCCACTCGCCACTCGCCACTCGCCCCTCCGGGATGGGGAGCCCTTCGGGGCGACCATCCCGGACTTCATCACCCCCGAGTTCGTCCGCGACGAGGTCGCCCGCGGCCGCGCCATCATCCCGGCCAACATCAACCACCGCGAAGTCGAGCCGATGGCCATCGGCCGCAACTTCCTGGTCAAGATCAACGCCAACATCGGCAACTCGGCCGTTCTCTCCAGCGTGGCCGACGAGGTCGACAAGCTGGTCTGGGCCACGCGCTGGGGCGCCGACACGGTCATGGACCTGTCGACCGGCCGCAACATCCACAACATCCGCGACTGGATCGTCCGCAACAGCCCGGTCCCCATCGGCACCGTGCCCATCTACCAGGCGCTGGAGAAGGTCGGCGGCGTGGCCGAGGACCTGACCTGGGAGCTGTTCCGCGACACCCTGATCGAACAGGCCGAGCAGGGCGTCGACTACTTCACCATCCACGCCGGCGTCCGCCTGCCCTTCGTGCCGCTGACCGCCAATCGCACCACCGGCATCGTCTCGCGCGGCGGCTCGATCATGGCCAAGTGGTGCCTGGCCCACCACCGCGAGTCCTTCCTCTACGAGCGCTTCGCCGAGATCTGCGAGATCATGCGCGCCTATGACGTGTCGTTCTCACTGGGCGACGGCCTGCGCCCCGGCTCCATCGCCGACGCC
>CAZQBJ010000129.1:0-6426 GCA_964591465.1 uncultured Brevundimonas sp. | reverse complement strand
CCCGCAGCGGCACGGGTTCATCGCCGCGATCAGCTGGAAACGGGCGGGGTAGCGCACATGGGCGTTGGCCCGGGCGACGACGATCTCGCCGGTCTCAAGCGGCTGGCGCAGGGAATCCAGCGCCTGGGGCGAGTACTCCGGCAGCTCGTCGAGAAACAGCACCCCGTTGTGGGCCAGCGACGCCTCGCCCGGCCGGGCGCGCAGGCCGCCGCCGGTCAGGGCCGCCATGCTGGCCGAATGGTGCGGGCTGCGGAACGGCCGCGAACGGGTCAGGCCGCCGCGCTCGATCAGGCCGGCGACCGACCAGATCATCGAGGTCTCGAGCAGCTCGGCCGGAGACAGCGGCGGCAGCAGGCCGGGCAGGCGCTGGGCCAGCATCGACTTGCCCGAGCCGGGCGGACCGACGAACAGCAGGTTGTGGCCGCCGGCCGCGGCGATCTCCAGCGCCCGCTTGGCGCCCTCCTGTCCCTTGACCTCGCGCAGGTCCGGAACGGCGGCGGCCGTGCGCACCGGGCCCGGCTCGGGCGGGCGCATCACCTGGGTCCCGCGGAAATGATTGACCAGGCCGATAAGCGAGCGCGGGGCCAGCACCGGCGCGTCGCCGGCCCAGGCGGCCTCCGGCCCGTTCGGCTCTGGACAGATCAGGCCCAGTCCCATGGCCGAGGCGGCCACCGCCGCCGGCAGGGCGCCGCCGACCGGCGCCAGCTCCCCGCCCAGGCCCAGTTCGCCGATGGCCGCCCAGCCGTCCAGCTGGTCCGGCGCGATGACGTTCATCGCCGCCATCAGGGCCAGGGCGATGGGCAGGTCGAAATGGCTGCCTTCTTTCGGCAGGTCGGCCGTGGCCAGATTGGCGATGATCCGCCCGGCGGGCAGGGCCAGGCCGATGCCGGCGAAGGCGCCGCGGACCCGCTCGCGGCTTTCGGCCACCGCCTTGTCGGGCAGGCCGACCACCGAGAAGGTCGGCTGCTGGGCGCTCATCAGCTGGACCTCGACGTCGACCCGCCGGGCCTCGACGCCCTCGAACGCCACCGTCACCACCCGTGCGACCATGACGCCGCTCCTGCCCGCTGAGGTCGCGGCCGGGGCCGCCCTCAACTATAAGGACGCATCGACACGGATCGTCAACCGCAGGGCGAACAGGCTATTCGCCCAGGCACCTCAGGGCGACCTCGAGGTTCCGCAGGCCGTCCTCGCCGGTGACGGCCGGCGGCTCGCCGGTGCGGATGGCGCGGGCGAACGCCTCCAGCTCCTTTTTCAACGGCTCGTTGGGCCAGCTCATCACCCCGCGGGTGGAGTAGCTGCCGTCGGGCTGCTGGCCGAAATACTCGGTCACCTGCCGGGTCATCAGGTCGGCGACGACGAACTTGTTCTGGGTGGCGACCTGCAGGGTGCGCACCTTGTAGGGGGTGACCCAGTTGGTGGTGATGTGGGCGATCACCCCGTTCTCCAGCCGGAACTGCAGCAGGGCCGTGTCCTCGCGTTCGGCGCGGGTGCGGGCCAGCTGGGGCTGGACCTCGGCGATCTCCGAGTCGGTCAGATGCCGGATGATGTCGATGTCGTGCACCGCCAGGTCGATGACCACGCCCACCTCGCCCATGCGCGGCGGGAAGGGGCCGACCCGGGTGATCTGGATCGAGATGATGTCGTCGCCGTCAATCGCCCGCTTGACTGCCTCGACCGCCGGATTGAACCGCTCGACCTGGCCGACCATCAGCACCCGTTCGTTGGCCTTCGCCGCGTCGATCATGCGCCGGGCGTCGGCCACGGTGGCCGCGATGGGCTTTTCGACCAGCACGTGGACCCCGGCCTCCAGCAGGGCGACGCCGAGGTCGGCGTGGGTCCGGTTGGGCGTGGCGATGACCGCGCAGTCCGGCCCGGCGCCGAGGAAAGCATCGACCGTGGCCACCGGCGCCGCGCCCCAGGCCTCGGCCGCGGCGCGCGCGGCGGCCTCGTCCGGATCGAGCACGGCGACCAGTTCGAAATCCTTCAGCTCGGCCAGCACCCGCGCATGGTTGCGGCCCATCACCCCAGCGCCGGCGACCCCGGCGCGCAATGGCGCGGCGCCGGTCACGCGCCGGCTCCGTAGCTCTTCACCGCCGCGACGATCCGGTCCTGGGTCGCCTCGTCGAGATCGGCGTGCATCGGCAGGCTGAGCACCACCCCGGCCTTGGCCTCGGTGGTCGGCAGGCCCTGGGGTCCGCGCGGGTAACCTTCATAGGCCGGCTGCAGGTGCAGCGGGATCGGATAGTAGACCGCCGTCGGCACGCCCTGGGCCTTCAGGTGGGCGGCCAGGCCGTCGCGGTCCGGATGCTCGATGGTGTACTGGGCCCAGACCGAGACGACGCCGTCGGCCAGCCGCGGCACGGCCGCGACGTGGTCGGCCAGCAGCTCGTTGTAGCGGGCGGCGATGCGGCCGCGCGCGGCGATCTCGTCGGCGAACACGGCCAGCTTCTCGATCAGGATCGCGGCCTGGATGGTGTCGAGCCGCGAGTTCAGCCCGATGCGCATGTTCAGATATTTCGGATCGTGCTCGAAGCTGCGCCCCTCCAGGTCGCGCGCCACCGCCTTGCCGTGGACGCGCAGGGAGTCGATCAGCTGGGCCAGTTCATCGTCATTGGTCAGCACGGCCCCGCCGTCGCCGTAGCAACCCAGCGGCTTGGCCGGGAAGAAGCTGGTGGTGGCGACGTCGGCCCAGTGCAGCGGGTGCTTGCCGTTCAGGGTGCAGCCGAAGCCCTGGGCGGTGTCGGCGATCAGCTTCAGCCCGTGCCGGTCGCAGATCTCGCGCAGGCGCGGGTAGTCCGCCGGCTGCCCGAACAGGTCGACCGCGATGACCACCTTCGGCGTCAGCCTGCCCTCGGCCCGGGTCGCCTCGATGGCCGCCTCGAGGTGGGCAGGATCCATGTTGTAGGTGTCCGGATCGATGTCCACGAACACCGGCTCGGCGTCGAACCAGGGCGCCACCTCGGCGGTGGCGGCGAAGGTGAAGCTGGGTACGAACACCGCGTCGCCGAGGCCGAGGCCCCAAGCCATCAGCGGCAGAGCCAGGGCGTCGGTGCCGTTGCCGCAGCCCAGGGCGTGTTTCGCCTCGCCGAAGGCGGCCAGCTTCTGCTCGAACTCGCGCACCTGCGGGCCCATCACCCACTGGCCGCCGTGGACGGCGGCGATGACGGCGGCGTCGATGCGGTCGGCGATGCGCAGGCGCTGGGCCTGCAGGTCGATGAAGGGAATGCTCATGGCGTCCGTGCGGGCGTTTGGGTTGGGCGGCGTCCTAACAATCTTCGATCGCCAACGCCATGCGGCCGGGATCGTTGCCGCTCTCCTTATGGTTGATCTTTCGTTAACGATCTGCCTAAGGTCGCGCCCGTCCTGGGCCGCGGCGGGAGGCGTGACGACATGGGCGGCGGCATTGTTCCGGTCATCCTGTGCGGCGGCGAAGGGGCGCGACTCTGGCCGCTTTCCAGCGGAAAACGGCCCAAGCCGTTCCACGCCCTGACCGGCGAGCGCAGCTGCCTGCAGCACACGGCGCTGCGATTCAGCACGCCGGGACCCGGAAACTTTCTGCAGCCCATTGTGATCTGCGCCGAGGCCCATGTGACCCTTGTTCGGCGCCAATTGGCGGCCATCGGGGCCGCGCCGCTGGCCCTGGTCGTCGAGCCGGCCGCCGGCGGCACCGCCCTGGCCGCGGCCGTCGCCGCCCGCGCGGTGGCCGCCCTGGCCCCCGGCGCCCTGGCCCTGCTGAGTCCGTCGGACCACCATGTTCAGGACCCCGCGGCCCTGCGTCGGGCGATCGTCGCCGGAACGGCCGCGACGCGCACGCGGATCGTTCTGCTCTCCGCACGGCCGGACCGGCCGGAGACCGGCTACGGCTACATCCAGCGCGGCCGGCGGCTGGCCCCCGGCGTGGCCGAGGCGGCCGCCTTCGTAGAGAAGCCGCCGGCCGCGACGGCCGAACGCCTGGCGGCGGACCCGCGCTGGGGCTGGAACACCGGACTGTTCCTGGCCGCCCCCGAGGTGCTGGCGCGCGAGATCGCCTTGAAGGCGCCGGGCGTCCACGCCGCGGCCGAGCTGGCCTGGGCCGACGCCGTCTGGCGCAACGGACAGGTTCGCCTGGCCGGGCCGCGCGAGGGCGGCGGCGGCCCGTCGCTGGACAAGGCGGTGATCGAGCACAGCGACCGGCTGGCCGTGGCCCCGTGCGACGCCGGCTGGCGCGACGTCGGCAGCTGGAGCGCCCTGTGGGACGCCAGCGGGCGCGACGCGGCCGGCAATCACCTCAAGGGGCCGGCGACGGCGGTCGACTCCTCGGGCTGCCTGGTGTGGAGCACCGGCGCGCCGGTGCAGGTGCTTGGCCTGCGCGACGTGGTGGTGGTGACCACCGACGACGGGGTGCTGGTCATGCCGCGCGACCGGGCCCAGGAGGTGCGGCGGTTGACCGCCGACCGCGGTCAGCCCCCTCTTCGCCCAGACACGCCGGTGCTGTAGACCTCAGGCGGCGCCCCCGGCGGGCGCGTGTCAGGGTGGTCATGGCGGTCGGCGGCGTAAGCGCGGTTTTTCTGGAGCGGGACGGGATGCTGATCCCGGACTCCGGCTTCCCGCACCGCGAGGACCAGCTGGTCATCCTGCCCGGCGCGGCCGAGGCGGTCCGCCGTCTGAACAAGGCCGGCTATCTGGTCTTCGCGACGACTAACCAGCCGGCCGTCGGCCGCGGGGTGTTCACCGAGGCCCAGATGGAGGCCTTCAACCAGCTGCTGATCCGCCGGCTGGCGGTGCGCGGGGCGTTGCTGACGGCGGTCTACGCCTGCCCGTTCAGCCCCGACGCGGCCCTGGCCGCCTACAACCACCCGGACCACCCGGACCGGAAGCCCAATCCGGGCATGCTGCTGCGGGCCATGGCCGATCACCGGGTCGATCCGGCCCGCGCCTTCCTGATCGGCCTGGGCGAGGCGGACCTCGAGGCGGCGCGACGGGCCGGCATCCCCGGCTTCCGTTTCGACGGGGTGGACCTGGACGCCTATGTGCACGAACTGCTGGGCGGCTGACGGCTCGTATTTCCCCGTCCGGTGAATTACTTTGGGCGCCCCTTCAGTGGAGTAAGCCATGACCGTGTACGCCGATCGCTGGCACCGTTCCCCCGACGGCCTGCGCCTCTATGCCCGCGATTACGCCGGGGCCGCCGGCGAGGCCCGGCTGCCGGTGATCGCCATCCACGGCCTGACCCGCAACTCGGCCGACTTCGACGCCATCGCCCCGCTCATCGCCCAGTCCGGCCGCCGGGTGCTGGCCGTCGACATCCGCGGCCGCGGCCGCTCGGACCGGGCCCCGGACCCGATGACCTACCAGCCGGCGGTCTATGCCAGGGACGTGCTGGCGCTGATGCGCCAGTGCGGCATCGAGCGCGCCGTCTTCCTCGGCACCTCCATGGGCGGGCTGATCACCATGGCCCTGGCCGCCGTCCGTTCGAAGGCCATCGCCGCCGCCATCATCAACGACGTCGGCCCGGAGGTGGCGAAGGAAGGTCTGGCCCGCATCGCCGCCTACACCGGCCAGCCGGTCGACACCCCGACCTGGGCCGAGGCCGCCGCCTACGCCCGCCGCACCAACGAGGTCGCCTTCCCCCACTACACCGACGCCGACTGGGCCGCCTTCGCCCGGCGGGTGTTCACCGAGGGGCCCGAGGGCGCCCCGATCCTGAACTACGACCCTGACATCATGGTCCCGATCAAGGCAGCGGGGGCCAAGGCGCTGGTCCCCAGCCTGTGGCCCATGTTCGGCCGCCTGGCCCGCGGCCGCCCCGTGCTGCTGGTGCGCGGCGAGACGTCCGACCTGCTCAGCCCGGCCATCGCCGCCAAGATGAAGAAGCGCGCCCCGAAGATGGACTATGTCGAGGTCCCCGGCGTCGGCCACGCGCCGATGCTCGACGAGCCCGAGGCCAAGGCGGCGATCTTCCCGTTCCTGGGGGAAGTGGATTGAGCGAGGCAGCAGGCAATAGGCAGTAGGCGATAGGCAGTAGGCAGTAAGAACACCGGCGGCAAAGCACCGGCCGGGGCACAGCCACTTCTACTGCCTACTGCCTATTGCCCACTGCCTCAGTCGGGGACGTTCGCTTCCAGTTCGTCGAGCCACACCCGCGCGGTGCTGTCAGACGGCGCCCGCCAGTCGCCGCGCGGGCTGAGGGAGCCGCCGGTGACCACCTTGGGGCCGTTGGGGACGACCGAACGCTTGAACTGGCTGGTCTGGAAAAAGCGGATCAGGAATTTGCGCAGCCACGCCTTGATCGTCGGCAGGTCGTATTGGACCCGATCCGCGTCCGGCAGATGGGCCGGCCAGTCGCCGAGGGCGCGGTCGCTCCACGCCTGATGGGCCAGATACGCCACCTTCGACGGCGTTAGGCCGTAGCGGGTGATGTAGAACAGGAAGAAGTCGTTCAGG
>CAZQBJ010000128.1:5204-6458 GCA_964591465.1 uncultured Brevundimonas sp. | reverse complement strand
GTGCACGGCACCGGCGGCCAGACCCGGGCCTTCATCCACATCCAGGACACCGTGCGCTGCATCGAGCTGGCCCTGAAGAACCCGCCGCGGCGCGGCGACCGGGTCAAGATCCTCAACCAGATGACCGAGAGCCGCCGGGTGCGCGACCTGGCCGCCATGATCTCGGACATGACCGGCGCCGAGGTGCAGAACGTGCCCAATCCGCGCCAGGAGGCGGACGAGAACGAGCTGGTCGTGGCCAATGACCAGTTCCGCGACCTGGGCCTCAAGCCGATCACCCTGCAGCAGGGCCTGCTGGACGAGGTGACCAGCATCGCGCGCCGCTACGCCGCCCGGGCCGACCTGGCCAAGGTGCCTTGCGTGTCGCACTGGAACGCCGACCGGGCCCAGGCGGTGCGCGCCGGCGCGCCGGAGCTGGCCGAGCGCCCCGCCCAGCTGAAGGCGGGGTGAGCGAACGGTGGGCGGGCCGATCGCGCCCCTGCTGATCTTTGGCGGCGGCTATCTGGGCCGGACCGTGGCGCGGGTCGCCGGCGGACCAGCGCTGGCCACCTCGCGCGACCCGGCCCGACGGGACCAGCTGGCCCAGGCGGGCCTGACGCCGGTCGATCCCGAGGACGCGGACGCCCTGGCCGAGGCGGTCTCCCGGGCCCGGGCCATCCTGATCACCGCCCCGCCCGACGCCACGGGCTGTCCGGCCGCCCGGGCGCTGGTCCCGGCCCTGACCGCCGCGGGGGCCTATCCGGACTGGATCGGCTATGTCTCGACCACCGGCGTCTACGGCGACCGCGCCGGCCGCTGGGTGTTCGAGGACGGCGCCTTGAACGCCGCGACGCTGGAGGCCGCGCGCCGGGTGCGGGCCGAACGCGAGTGGTTCGACATCGGTCGCGGCATGGGCCTGACGGTGCAGGTGTTTCGCCTGCCGGCCATCTATGGCCCGGGCCGATCGGTCCTCGACCGCCTGCGCGACGGGACCGCCCGGCTGGTGCGCAAGCCGGGCCAGATCTTCAATCGGATTCACGTGGCCGACGCGGCCGGCGGCCTGCTGGCCTCGATGGCCCGGCCGCGACCCGGCGGGGTCTACAACCTGACCGACGACGTTCCGGCACCGGCCGACGTGGTCACCGCCTGGGCGGCGCAGCGGCTGGGCCTGCCGCCGCCGCCGGAGGTCGAGTGGACCGATCCGTCGGTCAGCGACGCCATGCGCCGGTTCTACCTCGACTCCAAGCGGGTCTCGAACGCCCGCGCCAAGGCCGA
>CAZQBJ010000128.1:2068-5104 GCA_964591465.1 uncultured Brevundimonas sp. | reverse complement strand
GCCTGGTAGTTCACCCCCAGTCCGGCGATCAGATAGGCCGAGCCCTCGACCCCCGGGTAGCGGCGATAGATCATGTCCGGGTGATAGAGGCCGTAGACCAGGGTGAAGACGCGGCTGGCGTTGCCGCCCCAGTCCCAGCCCACCGAAGCGCCCTGCCAGAACACCTCCTGGGAGGCCGACAGGTCCTTCATGTGCAGCGCGCCGCGGCCGTAGCGCAGGCCGAACACGGCCGCCCCGGCGCCCTCCTCCCCGGCGATGTAGGCGGTCGGGCGGTCGCCCTGGTCGGCGAAGATCCGCTCGATCACCCCGCCGATAGCTTCGGCCGCCACGCCCAGTTCGCGCGAGCCGGCCGCGACCAGCTCGTCGAAGGTGTAGGCCGGCGCGGTCCGGTCGGCGGCGATCGGATAGTTGGGACCGGTCTGCTGTCTGGGCTGGCTGGCGCAGCCGGCAAGGCCCGAGGCGCCGGCGGTGGCCGCGAGGCCCGAAAGGATCAGATGGCGACGGTGCATGGCGGGCTCCCGGATGCGTCGAACGAATCAGTCAAGCTGTAGATTGCCACATATGTTCCGCGCCAATGGGGCCGCGATGCGGCGCGCCGATTAACGACCGCTCATCCGCGCAACACGGCGCCGAGCCTGGCCGCCGCGGCGGTGATGCTGGCCGTCAGGGCCTCGATCCGGGCTTCGGTCAAGGTCGCCTCACGCGGCTGGATGATCACCTCCAGCGCCACCGACTTGGACCCTTCGGGCACGCCGGCGCCGCGATAGACGTCGAACACCCGCACCTCGTCGATCAGCGCCTTGTCGGCCCCGGCCACGGCCCGCACCAGGTCGCCCACCGGCCGGGCCTCCTCGAGCACGAAGGCGAAGTCGCGCGACAGCGGCATCAGGCTGGACAGGGCGGCCGGCGGGCGGGCCTTGCTGGCCCGGGCCCTGGGGGCGGGCACGGCGTCCAGGGCGATCTCGAAGGCCAGCATCGGCGCCTCGGCGTCCAGCGCCTTGAGCACCGCCGGGTGTAGGGCGCCGAACTCGGCGATCACCGTCTTGGGCCCCAGCTGCAGGCGGGCCGATCGGCCCGGGTGCCACCAGGGGGCGTTCTGGCCCTGGACCAGCTGCAGCGAGGCGACCGGGGCGCCGAGCTCCTCGAGCAGGGCCAGCAGGTCGCCCTTGAGCGCCGACAGCGGGTCGTCCCCGGCGCCCAGCCAATGGCGCGGCGGGTGCGGGGCGACCAGCGCGGTGATCGCCGTGCGCTGGTCCTGCGGCCGGTCGCCGCCGTAGACCGGCCCGATCTCGAACAGGGCCGCGTCGGCGAAGCCGCGGTCGGCGTTGCGCGCGGCGGCGGCGATCAGGTTGGGCAGGATCGACGGCCGCATGCAGTCCAGCTCGGCCGCGATCGGGTTCTCCAGCACCAGGGCCTCGGCGCCGCCGCCGAACCGGGCGGCCGCGGCCTGGCTGACGAACGACCAGGTGACGGCCTCGGCGTAGCCCATGGCGGCCAGGGCCCGGCGGGCCGTGCGCATGCGCGCCTGGCGCGGGCTGAGGACGCCCGAGGCGGCCCGGGCGACCTGCGGCAGGGGCGTCGAGGGCAGCTGGCCGTAGCCGGCGATGCGGGCGACCTCCTCGACCAGATCGGCCGGCCCTTCCACGTCGCGACGCCACGATGGCGGGGTGACGCGCACGGTGACGCCGTCGCCGGCGCAGGCGAAGCCCAGGCGGTCGAGAATCTCCAGCACGCCCTCGCGCGGCAGGGTCAGGCCCGACAGGCGCCGGACATATTCCGGATCGAAGTCGAACGCCGCCGGATCGGCCGGGGCCTGGCCGGCGACCACCACCTCGGACGGTTCGCCGCCGCACAGCTCCAGGATCAGGGCGGTGGCCAGCTCCAGCCCGGGGACCACGAAGGCCGGGTCGACGCCGCGGGCGAAGCGGTACTGGGCGTCCGAGGAAATCGCCAGGGTGCGGCCGGTCTGGGCCGTGACCAGCGGGTCGAACCAGGCGCTTTCGACGAACACGTCGACGGTGGTCTCCGAACAGCCGGTCGACTCCCCGCCCATGACCCCGCCGAGGCCGATCGGCCGCTCGCCGCCGGCGTCGGCGATGACGCACATGGCCGGGTCCAGCGCATAGGTCTTGCCGTCCAGCGCGATCAGCTGCTCGGGCGTGCCGGCGGCGATGCCCTCGGCCCCTTCGGACAACTGGCCGCCGCGGACGACGATCTCGCCGCCGACCAGCTTGGCCGCGTCATAGACGTGCAGCGGCCGGGCGCGGTCGTAGGAAATCAGGTTGGTGATGTCGACCAGGGCGTTGATCGGGCGCAGGCCGATGGCCGTGAGCCGGTCCTGCAGCCACTGCGGCGAAGGCCCGTTGCGTACGCCGCGGATCAGCCGCCCGGCGAACACCGGGCACATGTGCGGCGCGTCGATGCGCACCGAGACCGGACAGGCGAAGGTCCCCGGAACCGGGGCCGGCGCGCGCGTCAGCAGGCGACCCAGGCCGGTGGCGGCCAGGTCGCGGGCGATGCCGGCGACGCCCAGCCAGTCGGGCCGATTGGGGGTCACCTCGAAGTCGATCACCGGCTCGGCGGCGAACACTTCGGCGGCGGGCGCGCCCACCTTCAGGTCGTCGGGCAGGTCCAGGATGCCGTCGCTGTCGCCCGGCAGCTGCAGCTCGGCGGCCGAGCACAGCATGCCGTTGGAGACCACGCCGCGGACCGGCTTTTCGACCAGGGTCACGTCCAGGCCGGGCACATAGGCGCCGATGGGCGCGTAGATGGTCGTTAGGCCCGCCCGCGCGTTCGGGGCGCCGCAGACGATCTCCTTCATCCCGTCCACCGTCTCGACCTGGCAGACCTGCAGCCGGTCGGCGTTCGGATGCCGTTCGGCCGAGACGATGCGCGCGACGGTGAACGGCGCCAGGGCGGCCGTCGGGTCGGAGACGTCCTCGACCTCGAGCCCGGCCATGGTCATGGCGTCCACGACCTGGTCGACGGTCGCGTCGGTCTCGAGGTGCTCCTTCAGCCAGGAGAAGGTGAATTTCA
>CAZQBJ010000128.1:0-1968 GCA_964591465.1 uncultured Brevundimonas sp. | reverse complement strand
CCGCTCGCAGGGTTGGGGGCCGCAAAGGCCGAGAATCCGTAGTGGGAGAGCCAGCGCACGTCGGCCTCGAACATCGGGCGCAGGTCCGGAATGCCGTACTTGAGCATGGCCAGCCGGTCGACGCCCATGCCGAAGGCGAAGCCCTGCCATTCGTCCGGGTCGAGGCCGCAATTGCGCAGCACGTTCGGATGGACCATGCCGCAGCCGAGAATTTCCATCCAGTCGTCGCCGGTGTTCAGCTTCAGCTCGCCGCCGGAGCGGTCGCAGCGGATGTCCATCTCGGCCGACGGCTCGGTGAACGGGAAGTGGTGCGGCCGGAAACGCGCGTCGACGCCCTCGACCTCGAAGAACCGGGCGACGAAGGTCTCCAGCGTCCACTTCAGGTGGCCCATGTGGATGTCGCGGTCGATCACCAGCCCCTCGACCTGATGGAACATCGGGGTGTGGGTGGCGTCCGAATCCTTCCGGAAGGTGCGGCCCGGGGCGATGATGCGGATCGGCGGCGTCTGACCGGCGGCGATCCACGGGGCCGGGGCGGAGGCCCCCGCTTGCAGGGTGCGGACCTGCACCGGGCTGGTGTGGGTGCGCAGCACCTTGCGCTCGCCGTCGGCGTCGGGGCGCAGGAAGAAGGTGTCGTGCAGTTCGCGCGCGGGGTGCTTGGGCGGGAAGTTCAGGGCGGTGAAATTGTGCCAGTCGTCCTCGATGTCCGGCCCCTCGGCGACCGCGAAGCCCATCTCGGCGAAGATCGCGACCAGCTCGTCCATCACCTGCATGGTCGGGTGCACCCCGCCCTTGCGCCGCGGGCGCGGCGGCAGGGACAGGTCGACATGCTCGGCCGCCAGCCGGGCCTCCAGCTCGGCGGCCTCCAGCTCGGCCTTGCGCGCCCCCAGGGCGGTGGTGACGCGGTCGCGCAGGCCATTCAGCAGCGGGCCGCGCTCGCGCCGCTCCTCCGGGCTCAGCGCGCCCATCCCCTTGAGCAGGCCGGTGATGGCCCCGGACTTGCCGAGGGCCTGCACGCGCAGCGCCTCGACGGCGGCGACCGAGTCGGCCGCGCCGATGGCGTTGATCAGGTCGAGTTCGAGTTTGGCGAGATCGGTCATGGACCCGTTCGTCTAGCCGGGCGAAGGCGTTCCGTCACCTCCGCGCCAATGAAAACGCCCGCCCCGGGCGGCCGGAGCGGGCGTCGTCTGATCGTCCCGGGCGCTCCGGATCAGGCCAGGGCGGCGCGGACCTTGTCGGCGACCGCCTTGAAGCCGGCCTCGTCGGCGGCGATGGCGGCCAGCACCTTGCGGTCCAAGTCGATCTCGGCGACGCGCAGGCCGTGCATGAACTGGCTGTAGGTGAAGCCTTCGGCGCGGGCCGCGGCGTTGATCCGCTGGATCCACAGGGCGCGGAACGAGCGCTTCTTGTTGCGGCGGTCGCGATAGGCGTACTGCCCGGCGCGGTCGACGGCGGCCTTGGCGGCGCGGATGGTGTTCTTGCGGCGGCCGTAGAAGCCCTTGGCCTGGGCCAGAACCTTCTTGTGCTTGGCATGGGACGTAACGCCCCGTTTGACGCGAGCCATGATGTATTTCCTTCGGAGGGGCCCCTCACGCGCCGTGCGACGGCCGGCGGGCCCGATTCAAACTGATGGGATCGAGGTCCGCGCGCCGATCAGGCGTACGGCATGTAGGTCTTGATCTTGCGCGCGTCCGCGTCGCTCATCACGGCCGTGCCGCGTTGCTGGCGGATGTACTTGCTGTTGTGGCTGATCAAGCGGTGCCGCTTGCCCGCCACGCCGGCCTTCACCTTGCCCGTCGCGGTCAGTTTGAAGCGCTTCTTGGCGCCCGACTTCGTCTTCAGCTTCGGCATTTTCACTCTCGTTTTGTGGGCTACCGCCCTTCGGGCTGCGTGAGCCCGCGGGACGGAGAGCTGATTAGGGATCGCCCAGGCATGCCTGTTCGCCCGGCGATCCGGTACGCGAAGGCG
>CAZQBJ010000127.1:4310-6460 GCA_964591465.1 uncultured Brevundimonas sp. | reverse complement strand
TCGGGCAAGGCCCCGATCACGCGCAGCTCCGGCATCGCCAGCAGGCGGCCCCACCAGGGATTCTGGGCCGCCAGCGCCAGCACCGCCAGGCCGCCGCGCCGGGCGTGATCCAGCGCCGCGCGCGGCTCGGCCGCCAGCCCCAGGGCGGACCCGAAGCGCCCGGCCGCGGCCGCGCCGGCCGGCCCCCAGACGGCGATGGACCGGGACGCGGCCGCGGCCTCGATCCGCCGCCACACCGCGACGCCGAGCTCGGTCGGCAGGTCCGCCGCCGCCGCCAGGGCCGCGCGCAGGGCGATGGCCGCCGCATCCGGACGCGTCGGGGCGCCGGCGGCCAGCCGGTCGGCCAGGGCCCGGGCCAGCCTCTCGTCCAGCGCCGCGATGTCGGGCCCGTCGGCCATCAGAACAGCTTCGGCGCCGGGGCCAGGTCGAGCGGGCCGATGCGGGTGCGTCCGTCGCGGAACTCCACGGTCAGCCGGGCCTGCCCGCCCAGGCCCTCCTGCACCCGGGCGGCGGCCGCCGCGGCGGCGGCGGCGCGTCCGTCGACCGCCTCGCCGCGACCGAGTCCGCTGAGGGCCGGGGCGGCCTCGCGCGCCTCCAGCGCCACGATCCCGACCAGGCGTCCGTCGGCGTCCAGGCTCAGGGCGTCGCTGGACAGCAGGGCCGAGCTTTCGCCGGCGCGCATCTCGCCGTGCACGTCGGTCAGCCGGCCGCCGGCGTCGCGCCACGCGGCCAGCATGGCCGGCCAGGCGCCCCGCAGGGTCCCGCCGTGGGCGACCACCGCCTCGGCCTGCAGGGTGAAGGGCGCGCCGCCCGACAGATGGTCGATCGGACCGTCGGGCCGGCCGCGGGCGTCCAGCAGGCGAAACAGCACCCCGGCCTCCCCCGGCGCCTGGGGCGCGTGAACGTTCACCGGCGTCGGGCGCATCTCGAACAGCACCGCCCCGGCCGAGGCGAACGGGAACGGCTCGGAGCCCGGATGGGCGGTGAACACCGGCTCGGCCAGCTCGACCGCGATGCGCGGCGTCGGCTGGTCGAAGCCGCTGGCGCTGGCCCGGATGGCCGGAGCGGTGATCGCCACCTTGCCCTTGTCGCCGCGGGCCAGAACCAGGCCGTCCGGGGCGATCAGCACCCAGCGATCCGGCCGGTAGGCGTTGGCCTCGGCCACCAGCACGGGGGCCGAGACGCCGTGCCCCGACGGCGCCTCGAGGCGAACGTGCCGAGCCTCGATCCGGGCGCGGAACGGCCAGCCGGTGGTGGCCAGGTCGCTGTAGGCCACCTCGTAGCCGGCCGCGCGCAGGGCCTCGGCCCGGACGGCGATCTCGCCCTCGATGCGGTGGACCAGCACGCCCCACCAGACGGACCAGGCGACCAGCAGCAGGCCGACGATGAGGAACGGCCAGACCAGGCCGCGGCGCGAGTGACGATAGGGCGTGTCGGACTGGCTCATCGGGGGCTCCGGCGCGATCGGTTCGGGGATAGGGTCAGTTCCGGACCCGATGCAAGGCGCAACGCCGCCGGCGCGGGTGCGTTCGACGCAGGGAGCCAGGGAGACCCGCATGGAAATCCAGACGCTGCATCGCGGCCGGCTGATCGACCACATCCAGCTGATCGTCCGCGACCTCGAGGCCAGCCGCCGATTCTACAAGGCGCTGTTCGAGGTGCTTGGCCTGCCGATCGCCGGCGAGGGCGAGGATTATTTCTGGGTCGACGAGCTGTTCGTCTCGACCGCCGACAGCGAGGCGGCGGCCGGCGAGCTGACCGGCCGGCACCACCTCGCCTTCCAGGCCCGCGACCGGGCCATGGTCGAGGCCTGGCACGCGGCCGGGTTGAAGGCCGGCGGCCGGGACAACGGCGGCCCGGGCGAGCGGAAGTACCACCCCGGCTACTACGCCGCCTTCCTGCTGGATCCGGACGGCAACAATGTCGAGGCGGTCTATCACGGCGAGGCGCGCAAGAACGTCGAGAGCGTGGAGGTGACGTTTGAGGCGTGAAGAGAGCGACCGGGAATAGGCAGTAGGCGGTAGGCAGCAGGCATTAGGAAAGAAGGGGGCCCTGGCAGGGACCGGGGCGCCGCCACCCACCCCCTGCCGCCTATTGCCTACTGCCTACTGCCTGCCGCCTTCCCCAAGGAACTCCCCGACCAGCTCCAC
>CAZQBJ010000127.1:0-4210 GCA_964591465.1 uncultured Brevundimonas sp. | reverse complement strand
TGCCTACTGCCTACTGCCTGCCGCCTTCCCCAAGGAACTCCCCGACCAGCTCCACCGCTTCGGCCAGGCCCATGCGCTGGACCTCCGCGCCGGGCGGCAGGCCGGCGAACAGCCGGGTCGGGGCGGCGGCGTCCAGCAGCACGAACACCCCCCTGTCGTCGGCCCGGCGGATCAGGCGGCCGAAGGCCTGGGCGATGCGGCCGCGGGCCAGGGCGTCGTCCCAGGCCCGACCGCCGAAGCGCTCGCGCCGCGCCTTGTGCAACAGGTCCGGCCGCGGCCACGGCACCCGGTCGAAGACCAGGCAGCGCAGGGCCCGGCCCGGCACGTCGACGCCGTCCCTGACCGCGTCGGTGCCCAGCAGGCAGCTGTCCTCCTCGGCCCGGAAGATGTCGACCAGCGCCCCGACCTCCAGCGGATCGACGTGCTGGGCGTACAGCGGCAGGCCGACCCGCGCGAGGTCCGGCCCCAGCCGTTCGCACACCGCCCTCAGCCGGCGGATGGCGGTGAACAGGCCCAGGCCCCCGCCGCCTGAGGCGACGAACAGCTCGCGCATGGCGGCGGCGATCTGGCGCGGATCGTCACGGACCAGATCGTTGACCACGATCACCCGGCTGTTGGCCGCATAGTCGAACGGGCTGTCGAAGCGCAGGGTGCGTGCCGGCTCGGGCAGGCGGGCGGCGCCGGTGCGAAGGCGCGCCAGGTCGAACGGGTCCTCCTGCAGCGGATCGGTCAGGGTGGCCGAGGTGACCAGCACCCCGTGGGCCGGCGCGATCACCGCCGCCTCCAGCGGCAGGGTCGGATCGACCCAGTGGCGGCGCAGGGCCACGTCGGCGATGCGGCCGAAGGCCATGTCGGCCGACAGCCAGTCGACGAAATCCGGATCGTCGGCCGCCCCGCCCTCGTCCAGCGCCGCCAGCATCGCCCGCCAGGCCGGCAGGGTCATGCGCGCCCGGCGATCCAGACCGCGCAGGGCCCCTTCGATGCGGGCGCGCGAGGCCGGCTCGAGTTCGGCCGCCTCGTCGTCCAGCAGATCCTCCAGATGGCGCGACAGAGCCAGCAGGGGCGCCTCGACCGCGGCCAGGGCCCGGGCGGCGCCGCGGGCGGTCTCCAGCACCGGCTCGACGGCCGGGCGCACGGCGCATTCCATGCCGAACTCGCCGCCGCCGGGGGTCTGGCCCTCGCTGGTGCGGGCGCGAAGCTGCTCCAGGGCCGCGGCCAGGAAGGCCTCGATCGGCCCCATCGGATTGATCTCGCCCGACGGCGGAGCGATGCGGCCGGAGAAACCCTCGCCCGGCAGCTGGCTGGCCGCACGCACGGCCTCGGTCAGGGCCTGGCGCGAGGGCTCGTGGTCGGCGACCAGGTCGCCCAGGCGCTGCTCCAGCCCGCGCCCGCGGCGGCCGCGCCCCTCGGGGCCGCGGATCCAGCGGCGCAGCTCGGCCGCCTCCTGGCCCGACAGGCAGGCGGAAAAGGCGCTGTCCGCCGCGTCGAACAGGTGGTGGCCCTCGTCGAACACGATGCGCTTCAGGGCCGCGGTCTCGCTGTCGCCCTTGAGTCCGCGCGCCGAGCGGGCCCCGTCGAAGGCCGCCTGGGTCATGACCAGGGCGTGGTTGGCGACCACGATGTCGGCCCGGCGGCTGGCCCGGATGGTCTTCTCGACGAAGCAGGTCCGGTAGTGCGGGCAGGCGGCGTGGACGCACTCGCCGCGCCGGTCGACCAGATTGCCGGGCCCGGCCTGGGCCGAGGGGCCGACGGCGAACAGGCCCGGCAGCCAGCCGGGGAAGTCGCCGCCGGTCATGTCGCCGTCGCGCGTATGGGCGGCCCAGCGTGAGGCCAGCGCCACCCCGATCGCGTCGCCGGTCCCGAGGGCTGAGGCCTGGACCATGTCCTGCAGGTTCAGCAGGCACAGGTAGTTCTCCCGCCCCTTGCGCACCACGGTCTTGCGCGCCCGCTCGGCCGGGTCGGACCACAGGGCGCGACTCTCGCGATCGATCTGCCGCTGCAGGGCCCGGGTGTAGGTCGACACCCAGGCGGCGCCGGCGTTGCGTTCGGCCCACAGCGAGGCCGGGGCCAGATAGCCCAGGGTCTTGCCGGTGCCGGTGCCGGCCTCGGCCAGCAGCACCCGGGGCCGATCCTCCTTGTCGCGCGGGGAGAAGGCGAAGGCCGCCTCGGCGGCGTAGTCGGACTGGGCCGGGCGCGCCTCGTCCAGACCCGAGGCCTCCAGCAATCGGGCCAGGCGAATGCGGGCGCTTTCGGAATCGACCGGGGCCGAGCCGGCCTCGCCGCGCGGGGCCTCGTCCTCCCACTCGGGCAGGCGCGACCAGACGTCGAGACCCGAACCGCGATGGCGCCGCTCGCGCACCGGCTGGGCCTGCAAGGCGCCGCTGACCCGCCAGGCCCAGGCCCAGCCGGCGCGGGCCAGGGTCTCGACCAGGGTGAAGGCGTCCTCGCGCCGCGGGTAGTCGGGGCCGGCCAGCTCCTTCAGCAGGGCCGCGGCCGCGGCGCGCAGGGCGAGGGCCTGGGCCTCGGCCCCCTTGGGCTCGGGCAGGCCCAGCGCCAGGGCCAGGCCGGCCGGAGACGGGGCGCAGAACCGCGCCGGCCGCACGAAGGCGAACAGCTCCAGCACGTCCAGCAGGTCGGGCGACCGGGCCGGGGCCGGCAGGCCCAGCCGGCGCGCGGTCACCGCCGCGTGGGCGACCAGCACCGGCCCGGTGGTGAACGCCGCCTCGGCCGCCCCCCGCCCGATCTTGCGCGGACCGTCGTCATCGCAGATCGCCCCCGCCCCCGGCGGCGCGGCCAGCGCCGGCGGCAGCGCCAGCCACGGCTCGGCGCCGGTCAGGCCCGCGGAGGTGGGGAGGGTGGAGATGGACACCCGCCGTAGATAGCCGTTTCAAAGCGGAAACGGAACGGGAACATCGGCTCAGATGGCGTTGAGCGGCAGTTTCAGGAACCGCTGGCCCGACGCCTCCGCCGGCGGCAGCGCGCCGGCCCGGATGTTCACCTGCAGCGACGGCAGGATCAGCTTCGGCACATCCAGTTCGGCGTCGCGCGCGGTGCGGCGCGCGACGAAATCCGCTTCGGCCACGCCGCCGCCGACGTGGATGTTGTGCCGGCGCTGGGCTCCCACCGTGGTCTCCCAGGCGAAATCCCTGCGGCCGTCCGCGGGGATGTAGTCGTGGCCGACGAACATCCGCGTGTCCTCCGGCAGGTCCAGCAGGCGCTGGATCGACCGGTAAAGGGCGGCCGCGTCGCCGCCGGGGAAGTCTGTCCGGGCTGTGCCGAAGTCGGGCATGAACAGGGTGTCGCCGACGAAAACCGCGTCGCCGATGCGATAGCTGACGCAGGCTGGCGTATGGCCGGGCGTGTGAAGCACCTCCCCCTGCAGCGACCCGATGGTGAAGGTCTCGCCGTCGTCGAACAGCTGGTCGAACACGGCGCCGTCGGGGGTGACGTCGTCTGCCTCGAACAGGTCGCCGAAGGTCTTCTGCACCTCGGTGATGCGCCGGCCGATGCCGATGGTCGCGCCGGTCGCCTCGCGGATGTGCTGGGCCGCCGACAGATGGTCGGCATGGGCGTGGGTTTCGAGCACCCACTCTATGCTCAGACCCTGTTCGGCGGCGACCGCCAGAATGGCGTCGGCGCTGGTCGTCGAGGTCCGCACCGCGGCCGGATCATAATCCAGCACCGGATCGATCACCGCCGCGCGCCCGGTCGCCGGGTCGCTGACCAGATAGCTGACGGTGTTGGTCGCCCTGTCGAAGAAGGCCTGGATGGTCGGATTCATGGCTGCGTCTCCGTGCATGTCGAACGCAAGATATTAGCTATTGCTAAATTAGCAAGCGCTCATATATTCCTGACCATGATCGACCTGGACCACTTCGACTTGCGGCAATTCGAGGCCAGCGCCGGCCGCGCCGCCGCCCTGCTCAAGGCGCTGTCCAATGAGCGTCGCCTGATGATCCTGTGCCAGCTGGGCGAGCGGGAGCTTCAGGTCGGCGCCCTGCAGCCGCTCGTCGGCCTGTCCCAATCGGCCCTGTCCCAGCACCTCGCCCTGTTGCGCGAGGAAGGGCTCGTCGCCGCCCGGCGCGAGGGCCAGGCCGTCTTCTATCGCATCGCCGATCCGGCCGCGCTGCGCGTCATCGCCACCCTGGCCGAGATCTTCTGTCCCCCGCCTTCGGAGTAGCCCATGACCGCCGCCCTCACGCCCCTGTCG
>CAZQBJ010000126.1:0-6491 GCA_964591465.1 uncultured Brevundimonas sp. | reverse complement strand
GGCGCGCATCTCGGCCTGGTCCAGCTTCATGTAGTCGCGGTTGACGTTCTGGATGCTGGCCGTGTTGCGCCAGCCCTGGATGCGCGGCCCGCGCTGGTTGGGCCGGGAGTAGGCGCTGGCCCGCTCGTGCCCATCCACCGACAGGATCGGCACCAGGATCAGATTGACTTGGTCCAGCAGCTCGTCGCGGCCGTAGAAGGCGATGTCGCGCAGCAGCATCATGCCGGCGTCCTTGCCGTCGATCTCGCCGGGGTGGATGCCGGCCTGGGCCAGCAGCACCGGCTTGGCCGGATCGAATTCCGCCCCGTCCTTCGAGGCGATGACCGCGTAGATCGGCCGGCCCTCGGGCGAGATCCCAAACTGCTCGATGCGGATCAGGTCGCTGGCCGCGTCCAGCCGGTCGAACCAGGCGCGGGTGTCGACGTAGTTGGGCGAGAAGTCGTGCGCGGGATCGGCCTCGAACGGCGTCACCCAGGGATCCGAGGCGTCGCGCAGCAGGTCGCGGCTGGCGCCGTTCCACTCGGGCGCGGGCGGCAGGAAGGGGCGGTCCCAGGGCGCGGCGTTGGACAGGGCGGGGGCATCGGACTGGGACATGGCGGGACTCGACGATAGGGCCGCGAGGGCGGCGCACAGGACGGGGATCAGGCGCATGGGGAGTTCTCCTCGACCAATCCGATCGTCCGGGCAAGGCCGCAGGCCAGATCAGATCAGGATGCCGCGGACCGAACCGGCGAACTGCAGCACATAGATCAGGTTGGCCAGCATCAGGGCGACCAGCACCGTGCGACGCCGCGGCGCCAGGGCGGCGATCAGCAGCACACTGTAGTAGACGCAGAAGGCGACGATCAGCAGGGCCGGCCAGCCGCCGTCGAAATTCCGCATCAGGGCAAGGCCGAAGACCGGCAGGTTGCAGCCCATGATGGCCAGCAGCACGGTGCGCCGGTGCCGCCAGAAATGGGCGTCGGCGCTTTCGGTCAGGGGCTCGCGGGGAAAGACCAGCGAGGCGGCGACGTAGTACAGGCCGGCGATGGCCAGCGCCCCGATCAGGGCGGCGTAGCTGACCTGGACCCCGCGCAGGTCAACCCAGGCGAAGGCCCAGAAACTGGTGATGTCGGCCAGCACGAAGGCCGCCAGAAGCGGGGTCAGGACGCCGAACCGGTAGCCGCGTCCGGCGTGCAGGACGCGCGCGACCCCGGCGACCAGTTCGACCACCGACAGGCCGAGGACCAGGCCGTAGAACGAGAAGAAAAACTCGAACGGGCTCAAAATCGGCCCTCCCCCGAGCGCGATCCGGCGGCCAGCCTAATTCGAGATGGCCGGTCCGTCACCCGAAAGCGCGGGCGACCCTATTTCCAGATCGGCGCGCCGTCGCCGGGCAGGCCGAGACGGTCCCACATTTCCGAGACCCGCTCGACGACCTCGGCGTCCATGCGGATCTCCTCGCCCCACTCACGCTTCGTCTCGGGCGGCCATTTGTCGGTGGCGTCAAGGCCGATCTTGGAGCCGAGGCCGCTCTCCGGGCTGGCGAAGTCGAGGTAGTCGATCGGAGTGTTCTCGATGAGGGTGATGTCGCGGGCGGGGTCCATCTTGGTCGAGATGGCCCACATCACCTGCTTCCAGTCGCGGGCGTCGATGTCGTCGTCCACGACGATGACCCACTTGGTGTACATGAACTGGCGCAGGTAGCTCCACACGCCGAGCATCACGCGCTTGGCGTGGCCGGGGTAGGCCTTCTTCATCGACACCACGGCGATGCGGTAGCTGCAGCCCTCGGGCGGCAGCCAGAAGTCGACGATTTCCGGAAACTGGCTCTGCAGCAGGGGGATGAAGACCTCGTTCAGGGCCTCGCCCAGCACCGAGGGCTCGTCCGGCGGGCGGCCGGTGAAGGTCGTCAGGTAGATCGGGTCGCGGCGCATGGTGATCGCGCTGACCTGGAAGACCGGGAAGGTCTCGACCGAGTTGTAGTAGCCGGTGTGGTCGCCGTAGGGGCCCTCGGGCGCGTGCTCGTCCAGCAGGACGTGGCCCTCGAGCACGATCTCGGCCTGGGCCGGGACCATCAGCGGCACGGTCTTGCAGGGGACCAGCTCGGCCTTGGCTCCGCGCAGCAGTCCGGCGAACTGGTATTCGCTGAGGGTGTCGGGCACCGGGGTGACGGCGGCGAGGATGGTCCCCGGATCGGCGCCGAGGACGACGGCGCAGGGCAGGGGTTCGGTGCTTCTCTTCTTGTGGCGGGCGTAGTGCTGGGCCCCGCCGCGGTGGGCCAGCCAGCGCATGATGGCGCGGTCCTTGCCGAGGACCTGCATGCGGTAGATGCCGAGGTTGAAGTCGTCCTCGCGGGCGTCGGACGGGCCTTTGGTGACCACCAGGCCCCAGGTGATCAGCGGCGCGGGCTCGCCGGGCCAGCAACCCTGAACCGGCAGTTTCGCCAGGTCGATGTCGTCGCCCCTGAGCACGACCTGCTGGACCGGGGCGGACTTCACCACCTTGGGCCGCATCGACATGACCGTCTGGGCCAGCGGCAGCATCTCCATGGCGTCGCCGAAGCCGCGCGGCGGGGCCGGGTTGCGCAGGAAGGCGAGCAGCTCGCCGACCTCGCGCAACTCGGCTGCGGTGGTGCGGGCCCTCTTCTCGAGGGTGACGCCCATGGCGACCCGCTTCACCGTCCCGAACAGGTTGGCGAGGCAGGGGATGGGGCTGATTGAGCCGTCCGGCATGACCGGCTTTTCGAACAGCACCGCCGGGCCGCCGTTGCGCAGCAGCCGGGTCTGGATCTCGGTCATCTCCAGATGGGTGGAGACCGGTTCGGAGACCCGGACCAGTTCGCCCTGGGCTTCCAGCTGCTCGATGAAGTCGCGGAGGGACTTGTAGGCCATGGCGCGAGGCTTAGGCGGCCCCGGGCGCGCTGTCCACGCCGACCAGATCGTCGAGCAGGTCGTCCCAGAAACCGGTCATGCCGCGCCGGAACGCGCCCTCGTGGCCGATGCGGCGCAGGCCGTAGTCCGCCGGGCGGCGCAGGCTCAGCCGGGCCGGCGCGTTCGGATAGCAGGCCAGCAGGTCTGTGGCGGCCGCCGGATTGGCGATCGGATCGTCGCTGAACACCCACGAATGGATGGGGGCGTCGACCGTCTCGAAGGCATGCGGCCGGAGCCGGTCCTCCAGCTCGCCGCGGAAATAGTCGGGACGATGGCACCAGCGCCGCCAGGTCAGGAACACCCCGCGCGGCAGGTCCGCCCCGCGCCACATCCGGCCGCTCTTCACATAGCCGTGCCGCCACAGGCTGGCCGGACCGAGGCCCCACCAGAAGAACAGGGCGAAGGGTCGGTAGCCCGGGCGATGCCGGCCCCAGTAGCCCGAGCCGACGGCCACGAAGGCGTGCCGCGCCAGCACTCCCGGCTCGGGCATGAAGCCGACCAGGTGCCCGCCGACGCTGTGCCCGACGTGCAGCAGCGGCAGGCCGCCGGCCCGTTTGGCCAGCGCCGCGGCGGCCGCGGGCAAGTCCAGCCGGCCCCAGTCCGGATAGTCCATGGTCATGGCCGCCAGGTCCGTCGGCCGCGACCCGCCGATGCCGCGATAATCGTAGGTCAGGGCCAAGCCGCCGCGGGCCGCCGCATGGGCGCCGAAGGCGTCGTAGAAGGTGCGCGGAAAACCGGTGCCCGACGAGATCAGAAGGGCGAAGCGGGGATCGGCGCGCGGGCGGTGCACCGTGCCGGCGAGGGCGAAGCCGTCGGCCGCGTGAAACTCGATCTGTTCAGACACACCCGGCTCCGGACCGTTGCCTTTGAATACGAACCTAGCCGGGCGCCGCAAGGTCAGGTCAAGTCCCGACATCTGCTACGGCGTGGCTTGGGAGATCGCGCCGCAGGGCGTATGGGAGCCCCTCGCGACCACGCCCCCCGTCCGGAGACCCATGCGCAAGCTTCAGAACCTTTCCCTCGCCGACCGCCAGAAGACCGCCGCCGAGGCGAAGAAGGCGCTGCTGGCCAAGTTCAAGCCCAAGCCGACGGTGACCGATCCGCTGGCCGACCAGCGGGCCGAGCTGGAAGCGGCCGAGAAGGAGGCCCGCCGCCAGAAGCTGCAAGCCGAAAAGGAAGCCAAGCTGGCGGCGCGGGCCGCGGCCGAGGAGGCCGAACGGCAGAAGCAGCTGGCCGACGAGGAGCACCAGCTGGCGCTGAAGCGGGCCGCCCGCAAGGAGCGCAAGGCGCTGACCGCGGCCGAGCAGAAGGCCCGGCGCGACGCCCGTTACGCGGCTCGCAAGGCGCGCCGCTGACGCTTGTCAGCCCGTCCGGCGCGGGCGATCCTGCGCGCCATGCTTGACCGACGCGACCTGTTTGCGGCGACCCTGGGCCTCGGGCTCCTCGGCGCGACGGGTGCGTCCGCGAGAAAGGCGGCGCCGATGGGCGGCTATGCACTGACCGGATCGATCGTGGCCCAGCCGGGCCAGCGGGACGCCCTGCTGGCCATCCTGCTGGACAGCGCGCGCGGGACCATGCCGGGCGTGGCCGGGTGCCGCGCCTATGTCGTGGGCGTGCGGCCGGAGGACGCCGACGCGGTCTGGATCACCGAGATCTGGGACAGCGCCGAACAGCATCTGGCGTCGCTGCAGGTTCCGGAAATCCGGGAGGTGATCGCCCGGGCCCGCCCGCTGATCGCCGGGATGGGCGAGCCGCGGGTCGAGATTCAGCTGATGGGCGGGCACGGCCTGGGCTAGAGCAGCTCCGGCGTCGCCTCCTCGGCCGGGTCGTGCCGGTCCAGCACCACGGTGACGGCCAGGTCGGCGGTGACATTGCCCAGGGTGCGGAAGATGTCGGGGATCACCTCGACCGCCAGCAGCAGCGGCAGCAGGTCCAGCGGCACGCCCAGGGCGACGCAGATCGGCGCCATGCTGACAAAGAACGACACCTGACCGGGTAGGCCGACCGAGGCGATGCTGACGGCGATCGACACGGCTCCTGCGGCCGCCAGCTGGGCCAGGCCCGGCTCGAGCCCGTAGACGTGGGCGATGAACAGCGCGACCGACAGATTGGCCGCCGGGCTGGTGATGCGGAAGATGGCCACGGCCAGCGGCAGAACCACCCCGGCGACCCGCTCGGGCACGCCGAGGAAGTCGCGGGCCCGCTCGACCATCACCGGCAGGGTGCCCAGCGACGACTGGCTGGAGAAGGCCACCGCCTGGGCGGGCGCCGCGGCCCGGGCGAAGCGCGCGAAGGGCACACCGCCGCCGAAGCGGGCCAGCGGATAGGCCAGCACGATGGTCATGATGCAGGCGCCCGAGGCGATCAGCACGTAGTGGAGCAGCGCCCCGGTCGACTCCAGCCCGCCGCGCAGGCCCAGGGCCAGGGCGAGGCAGAACACCCCCAGCGGCGCCGCCCACAGCACCCAGCGGACGATCACGATCATCACCTCGGCCACCGCGTCGAACACCCCGACGATCAGCTGGCGCTGCTGCTCGGGCAGGCGGGTGGCGGCGAAACCGAAGAACACGCCGAACAGCACCAGCGGCAGGACCGCGGTCTCGGCCGCCGCGTGGATCGGGTTGGCCGGGGCCAGCGAGCGCAGCCACTGGGCGAAGCTGACCGACTCGGCGGCCGGGGCGTCGGCCGGGTTGGAGCCGGCGATCAGGGCCGCGGCGCTGGTCGGATCGACCGGCCAGAGCCCAAGCACGCCCTGCACCCCGACCAGGGTCAGCACGGCGACCAGGGCCACCAGGCCGATGAACAGCGCCACCGCGCGCGCCGCCAGCCGGCCCGTCGCGACCGCGTCGCTGGCCGCGCCGATGCCCGTGACCAGCAGGGCGAACACCAGCGGAATGACGGTCATCTGCAGGGCGTTGAGCCACAGGCCGCCGACCGCCTCGACTCCCTCGACCAGGGCGGTCGGCGGCGCGCCCCGGGCCTGGATCGCGGCCCCGAAGGCCAGACCGACGATGAGGGCGAACAACACCCGGGCGCTGAGGGATCGGAAGAGGGCGGTCATGATCGGGTCCCCGGGGCGGCCGCGCGTCGAACCTCTATGTAACGTGATTTTCCCGCGACGCACCCCGCCGGCCGTCCCGGGCGAAAACATGTCGGCCTCGGGGTTGCGCTTGCGGCGCAGGACGCCACATTCGGCCCTTGCGCCGACGGCCAAGCAGGGGGACCGATGCCGGCAGTGATCTCCGTTTCAGGCCTGACCAAGACCTACGCCTCGGGACTGCAGGCGCTGAAGCCGATCGATCTGGAGATCCGCAAGGGCGAGATCTTCGCCCTGCTGGGTCCCAACGGGGCCGGCAAGACCACCCTGATCAGCATCATCTGCGGGATCGTCAACCCGACCTCCGGCACGGTCACGGTCGACGGCCATGACATCATCCGGGAATACCGGCGGACGCGTTCGGTCATCGGCCTGGTGCCGCAGGAGCTGACCACCGACGCCTTCGAGACGGTGTGGGCCACGGTCAGCTTCAGCCGCGGCCTGTTCGGCAAGCCGCCGAACCCCGCGCACATAGAGAAGGT
>CAZQBJ010000125.1:0-6658 GCA_964591465.1 uncultured Brevundimonas sp. | reverse complement strand
CCCAGCCGCAGTCGACCACCGCGTTCTCGACCAGCTGGTCGCCGTCCTGGGCGATCGGCGGCTTCAGCCCCTCGTGGCGCAGGCGGCGCAGCCGGTGCGCCTGGGAGCGGGCCAGGCGGCCTTCAGAGGCCATGGGTCTGCATCCACATTTCCAGCACCGCGACCTGCCACAGCTCCGACCCGCGCAGCGGCGTGATGTGTCCGGTCGGGTCTTCGAACAGACGGTCGAGGTAAGCCGGATTGAACAGGCCACGGGCCCGGGCGGCCTCGCTGGTCAGGGCGTCGCGCACCAGCTCCAGATACGGCCCCTGGATGTATTTCAGGGCCGGCACGGGGAAGTAGCCCTTCTTGCGGTCGATCACCTCGTGCGGGACGACCAGCCGGGCCGCCTCCTTCAGCACGCCCTTGCCGCCCTGGGCCAGCTTGTGTTCGGGCGGGATGCGCGCGGCCAGCTCGACCAGCTCGTGGTCGAGGAACGGCACCCGCGCCTCCAGGCCCCAGGCCATGGTCATGTTGTCGACCCGCTTCACCGGGTCGTCGACCAGCATCACCTGGCTGTCCAGCCGCAGGGCCTTGTCGACCCCGGTCTCGGCGCCGGGCTGGTTGAAGTGGGCCTCGACGAGCGCCCGGCTGACGTCGGTGTCGGCCAGCCACTGGCCGCCCAGCTGCGTCTTGAGGGTCTCGTGGCTGCGGTCGAAGAAGGCCGTGGCGTAGGCCTCCACCGGATCCGCCGCGTCCAGCATCGGCGGGTACCAGTGGTACCCCGCGAACACCTCGTCGGCGCCCTGGCCGGACTGGACCACCTTGATGTGCTTGGAGACCTCCTGGCTGAGCAGGTAGAAGCCGACGTTGTCGTAGCTGACCATCGGCTCGGACATGGCCGCGAAGACGCCCGGCAGGGCGGCCATCAGCCGGTCGTGGGGCACGAAGATCTTTTGGTGCCGGGTCCCATAGTGGCGGGCGATCAGGTCCGAATAGACGAACTCGTCGCCCTGCTCGCCGTTGGCCGCCTCGAACCCGACCGAGAAGGTCATCAGGTCCGGCTGGCCCATCTCGGCCAGCAGGCCGACGATCAGGCTGGAGTCCACCCCGCCGGACAGCAGCACCCCCACCGGGACGTCGGCGACCATCCGCCGCTTCACCGCGGTGCGCAGGGAGTCGAGCACCAGATCGCGCCATTCCTCTGCCGGACGTTCGGCGTCGCCGGCCCCCCGGGCGAAGTCCGGGGCCCAGTAGCGGCGATCCGTCTCCGATCCGTCCGGCTCGATCACCCGGATCGTCGCCGGCGGGAATTTCTTCACCCCCTTGAGGATGGTGTGCGGCGGCGGGACCACCGCGTGGAAGGTCATGTAATGGTGCAGGCCGACCGGATCGATCGCCCGGTCGACGTCGCCGGCGGCGAGCAGCGACGGCAGGCTGGAGGCGAAGCGCAGACGCTTGTCCGTGCGGGCCAGGTACAGCGGCTTGATGCCGAACCGGTCGCGGGCCATCACCACCCGGCCGCTGTCGCGCTCGTGCAGGACGAAGGCGAACATGCCGTGAAACCGGTCCACGCAGCGGTCGCCCCAGGCGTGCCAGGCCTTCAGCACCACCTCGGTGTCTCCGCCCGAGAAGAACCGGTAGCCCCTGGCCTCAAGCTCCGCGCGCAGTTCGGCGTGGTTGTAGATGCAGCCGTTGAACACGCCGGTCAGGCCCAGTTCGGCGTCGGCCATCGGCTGCTGCGATTTCTCAGACAGGTCGATGATGCTGAGGCGGCGATGACCGAACCCGACGGGCCCGCGCAGGACAAGGCCGGATCCGTCCGGCCCCCGCGGGGACAGCGCGTCGGTCATCCGGGCCAGGGCCCCGGCGTCCGCCGGCCTTCCGTCAAAATTGATCTCGCCGCTCAAGCCGCACATGAGCCCACCTTGCAAAGTTGAAACGAGGGGCACAAATAGTTTGTGCACGAATGAGTTCAAGTGACGCCATGGACGCCGGCGACTTCCCCACCCAGACCAAACCCGCGTCGGGCCGATTGGCTGCAACGATGTTGAAGTCGATGCGCCGCATCGCCCAGGCCATCGACGTGCGCTCGCGGCAGATCGCCCGGACGGCGGGCCTGACCCTGCCGCAACTGCTGGTCATGCAGGCGATCCGCGGCCTCGGACAGGTGACCACCCAGGCGGTCTCGGCCGAAGCGGCGATGTCGCCGGCCACGGTGGTGGCGGTGATCGACAAGCTGGAGGCGCGCGGCCTGGTCGAACGCTATCGCTCGAAGGTCGACCGGCGGGTGGTGCACACCCGGCTGACGCCCGCGGGAGAGACGGCCCTGGACGAAGCGCCGCCGCTGCTGCCGGGGTTCGAACAGGCGTTCCGCGCCCTGCCCCAGGCCGATCAGGCGACCCTGGCCCAGGCGCTAGAGACGGCCGCGACCCTCATGGCCGACGGCCGCAGGCGCGCGCACGATGAGGCGGGGGAAATGGTGGATGCGACAGGGATTGAACCTGTGACCCCCTCGGTGTGAACGAGGTGCTCTCCCGCTGAGCTACGCATCCGCCGGTTCGGGAGGCGCGACATAGCCCGCAGCGGGCGCCGCCGCAAGCCTTCTGGCGAACAAGCCCAATCTGGGTTAACTGCGGGGGCCTGAAATTTTCCGCACCCCTGCGAGAGTAAAGTCATGACCGCAGCCCTGGAGGGCCGCCGCGTACTGGTGGTCGAGGACGAGTCCCTCGTCGCCATGCTGATCGAAACCATCCTGGCGGACCTCGGCTGCGAGGTCGTGGGCCCGGTCGCCAACCTGGACGAGGCGGTCGCCCTGATCCGCTCGGACGCCCGCATCGACCTGGCCCTGCTGGACGTGAATGTGGCCGGCCAGCCGGTGTTTCCGGCCGCCGAAGCGCTGGAGGCGCGCGGCACGCCGTTCGTCTTCGCCTCGGGCTATGGCGCCGGCGGCCTGCCGGACCGGTGGCGCGACCGCCCGACCCTGCAGAAGCCGTTCACCGAACCGGCCATCGGCCAGGCCCTGATGCAGGCTATGGGCGCGGCCCGCGTCTGAGGTCCTTCAGCACCTCTCGGGCCGCGTTGTGGCCCGGGGCGCCGGTGACGCCGCCGCCCGGATGGGCCCCTGAGCCGCACAGATACAGGCCCGGCGCCGGCATCCGGTGATCGCCGTGGCCGAGCACCGGCCGGGCGCTGAACAGCTGATCCAACGTCAGGCGGCCGTGGAAGATGTCGCCGCCGACCAGACCGAACTTGCGCTCCAGATCCAGCGGGCTGAGGGCCGTCCGGCCCAGCACAGAGGCCTTGAAGCCCGGCGCCGCGGCGTCGACCGTGTCGATCATCAGATCGGCCACCTCCTCGCGATGGTCGTCCCAGGAGCGGCCGTCGGGCAGGACCGGCGCGACGTGCTGGCAGAACAGGCTGGCGACGTGCCGGCCCTCGGGCGCCAGGCTGTCGTCGAGGGTCGAGGGGATCAGCATCTCGACGATCGGCCGGCGCGACCAGCCGTGCAGCTTCGCATCGGTGAAGGCCCGGTCCATGTAGGCCAGCGAGGGGGCCAGGATGATCCCGGCGGTCAGGTGGTCGCCGGCCTCGGGCAGGCAGGTGAAGCGCGGCAGCTCGCTCAGGGCCACGTTCATGCGGAAGGTGCCCGAGCCCGAGGCGTAGCGTCCGATCCGCTCGGCGAAGTCGACCGGGACGACGGCCGGATCCACCAGCCGCTCGAACAACAGGCGCGGGTGCAGGTTCGAGACCACGGCGCGGGCGCGCACCACCTGGCCGGCCTCGGTCACGGCGCCGACCGCGCGGCCATTCTCGATCAACACCTCGCCCACGGGGCTGTCGAGCCGCACCTGCACGCCCTGTTCGGCGCAGGCGCGGGCCATGGCCTGGGTGATCGCCCCCATGCCGCCGATCGCGTGACCCCAGGCGCCCTTGTTGCCGTTCACCTCGCCGAACACGTGGTGCAGCAGCACATAGGCCGAGCCGGGCGTGTAGGGGCTGGCGTAGTTGCCGACCACCGAGTCGAAGCCCAGCACCGCCTTGATCGGATCGCTTTCGAACCAGCCGTCCAGCCAGTCGCCGGCCGACTTGGCGAACAGGTCCAGCAGGTCGCGCTGGCCGGTCTGGTCCAGGCCGGCGACCCGCCGGCCCACGGCGGCCGCCTTGAGCAACTCCGGCAGGGCCGCCATCCAGCCGCCGGCGGTCACGTTCGGCGGGGTGGTCAGGACCAGATCGCGCAGCACCTCGGCGATCGCCTCCAGCCGATCCGAATAGGCCTCGAACCGGTCGGCGTCGCGGGCGGAGAATTTGCTGATCTCCTGCCGGGTCCGGCCGCCGCCGGTCAGCAGATAGCGGCCGTCCTCGGTCGGCAGAAAGTTGGACGCCCGGCGCTCGACCACGGTCAGGCCGTGGCGGGCCAGCTCCATGTCTGCGATGACCTTCGGATTGAGCAGGCTGACCGTGTAGCTGGCCACCGAATTGCGGAAGCCGGGATGGAACGCCTCGGTCACCGCCGCCCCGCCGACCACGCCGCGGCGCTCCAGCACCGTCACCTTCAACCCCGCGCGGGCCAGGTAGAAGGCGCAGACCAGGCCGTTGTGGCCCCCGCCCAGAATGACGACGTCGGTGTGCTCTGCGGTCATGTCGGCCTCCCGCCCCCGGCCTAGCACCGCGGGCGGGCCGATCAAGCGGGCGGCGCCGTTTAGCCGGGGCAGCCGGCCCCGGGCTCGGCGCGGGTGAAGATCCAGGTCAGCCTGGGCAGGTCCGGAACGAGGCCGCGCACCTCGGCCGTCAGCCGGTCGCCGTCGCGTTCGTAGACGACGACCTGGGGCCAGTCGTGCTCGCGGTTCTCGAACACCGCGCCCTCGGGGGCCTGATCGACCAGCACGAAGGTCACCGGCGAGCCGCCGCCCGGCATGGCGACATAGCTGGTCACGCTGTCGCTGTGGACGATGCGCAGCTGCTCCCAGCCGGCCACCGTCCCGTCGTGGGCCGTGTTGACGTTGGTCCCCAGCAGCACCTCGCCGGCGGCGATCCAGGTCTCGGCGGTGAGGCCTGGAGAGCCGGTGTCGCAGGACACCCAATGCCCTTCGAGCCAGGACAGATCCACGGCCCGCTGCGGCCCGGGATCCGGGCTGGCGGCCAGCAGGACGGCGATCAAGGCGAGCATGGCGGCCTCCCCTCGGGTTCAGGCGGCCATCAGCGCCCGCGGGCGCCGCGAGGTCAAGCCGGGACGCCGGCGAGGTAGCGGCGGTGCAGCAGCGGCTTGCCCAGCCAGTAGCAGAGCTCGGCCGGGCGCTCGATGTCCCAGACGGCGAGGTCGGCGGCCTTGCCGGGTTCGAGCGTACCGGTTTCATCCGACAGGCCCAGCGCCCTGGCGGCGACGCGGGTGGCGCCGGACAGCGCCTCTTCGGGCGTCAGGCGGAACTGGACGCAGGCGAGATTGAGCGCCGCGGTCATGGAGGCGACCGGCGAGGTGCCGGGATTGCAGTCGGTGGCCACGGCCATGGCCACGCCGTGGCGGCGCAGCAGATCCACCGGCGGCAGCTGCGTCTCGCGCAGCATCAGGAAGGCGCCCGGCAGCAGCACGGCGACGACGCCGGCCTCGGCCATGGCCCGGACGCCAGCCTCGGAGGCGTGCTCGACGTGGTCGGCGGACAGGGCGCCGTAGCGGGCGGCGAGCGCGGCCCCGCCCCCGTCCGACAGCTGGTCGGCGTGCAGCTTGACCGGCAGGCCCAGGGCGCGGGCGCGGTCGAACAGGCGGGCCACCTCCTCGGTCGAGAAGGCGATGGGCTCGCAATAGGCGTCAACCATGTCGACCAGGCCTTCCGCATGGGCCGCCGGCAGGATGTCGTCCACAGCCTTGTCCACATAGGCGGCGCGGTCGGCGCGATGCTCCGGCGGGACCGCATGCAGGCCGAGATAGCTGGTGCGCACGTGCACCCCGGCCTCGCGGCCGAGGCGGCGGGCGACGCGCAGCATCTTCAGTTCGCTGTCGTGGTCGAGGCCGTAGCCGGACTTGATCTCGACGGTGGTGACGCCGGTGGCCTTGAGCCCCTCGAGGCGGGACAGGGCCGAGGCGTAGAGGGCGTCTTCGGAGGCCGCGCGGGTGGCGGTCATGGTCGAGACGATCCCGCCGCCGGCGCGGGCGATCTGCTCGTAGGTGGCGCCGTTCAGGCGCTGCTCGAACTCGCCGGAGCGGTCGCCGCCGAAGACCAGGTGGGTGTGGCAGTCGATCAGGCCGGGGGTCACCCAGCGGCCGTCGAGGCGGCGGGTTTCCACAGACCTGCGCACAGGCAGGTCGGCGCGCGGGCCGGCGAAGGCGATGCGGCCCTTCTGGATCAGAATCGCGCCGTCCTCGACCGCGCCGAAGGGTGCGCCGCCGGGGACCATGGTCGCCAGTCGGCAGTCGGTCAGGAGGAGATCGCTCATCGGGTCTCGAACCCGGCCAGCAGCTCGCACAACCAGCGGCCGGCGGTGAGCGAGCCGAGGTCGCCGATCTCCAGCGACGGGTCGTATTCGGTCAGGTCCACGGCCTTCACCTTCGGATGGGCGCCGACGACGCGGGTCGCCTCGAAGAAGTCGTGGACGGAGACGCCGCCGGGCCGGGCGCCGGGCGAGGCGGGCCACTGGCTGCGGTCGATGACGTCGATGTCGAAGTCGACATAGATGACCTCGC
>CAZQBJ010000124.1:0-6739 GCA_964591465.1 uncultured Brevundimonas sp. | reverse complement strand
ATCCCGCATAATGGCTGCCGCCCGCGCAAGAAGCGCCGCGTCTGAGCCGAATCAACATACCGGATGAGCTCCGCAAGGCGCTCCTCTCTCGGTTTCCAGATTTGCCCGCCACGATTGGATGGTGGCGGGAAACGGAAGGAAAACCTGAATGATCCAGAAAAACTGGCAGGAACTGATCAAGCCCAACAAGATCGAGTTCTCTTCGAAGGGCAAGACGCTGACCACGCTCGTGGCCGAGCCGCTCGAGCGTGGCTACGGCCTGACGCTCGGCAACGCGCTGCGCCGCGTGCTTCTGTCGTCGCTGCGCGGCGCCGCCGTCACGGCGGTGCAGATCGACGGCGTGCTGCATGAATTCTCCTCGATCGCCGGCGTGCGCGAGGACGTCACCGACATCGTGCTCAACATCAAGGAAATCGCCATCAAGATGGAAGGCGACGGCCCCAAGCGCATGGTCGTGCGCAAGCAGGGCCCGGGCGCGGTGACGGCCGGCGACATCCAGACCGTCGGCGACATCGAGATCCTGAACCCCGACCACGTCATCTGCACCCTTGACGAGGGCGCCGAGATCCGCATGGAGTTCACGGTCGACACCGGCAAGGGCTATGTGCCGGCCGAGCGCAACCGCGCCGAGGACGCGCCGATCGGCCTGATCCCGGTCGACAGCCTCTACTCGCCGGTCAAGAAGGTCTCCTACAAGGTCGAGAACACCCGCGAGGGCCAGGTTCTCGACTACGACAAGCTGACCATGACCATCGAGACCAACGGCGCGATCTCGGGCGAGGACGCCGTGGCGTTCGCCGCGCGTATCCTTCAGGACCAGCTCGGCCTGTTCGTCAACTTCGACGAGCCGCAGAAGGAAGTCGCTTCCGAGGCGGTCACGGAGCTGGCGTTCAACCCGGCGCTGCTCAAGAAGGTCGACGAGCTGGAGCTTTCGGTCCGCTCGGCCAACTGCCTGAAGAACGACAACATCGTTTACATCGGCGACCTGATCCAGAAGACCGAGGGCGAGATGCTTCGCACCCCGAACTTCGGCCGCAAGTCGTTGAACGAGATCAAGGAAGTCCTGACCTCCATGGGGCTGTCGCTCGGCATGGACGTGCCGAACTGGCCGCCGGAGAACATCGACGACCTGGCCAAGAAGTTCGAGGACCAGATCTAGGTCCTTTCGAACCTTCAGACCGCGAAGCCGGGCCGGAGCCATCCGCCCGGCTTCGCCAATTTATGAGAGGCGAATTCGCGTTCGCCCCTTACTTGCCGGGAAGGACCCAAGACCCTGTCCCGGCAATTTCGGTCCCCGCCAGGGGGCCGACGTTCGGACCGGGTCGTCGCCATTCGGGCGCCGGCCTTCAGGTTCGGGCCTGTTTTTGGGGGACCGGGATGGCCGCGCGCCGCCGGTCTCGATGGAGAAAGACCCATGCGCCACGGCGTCGCCCACCGGAAGCTCGGCCGGACGTCCAGCCACCGCACCGCCATGTTCGCCAACATGGCCGCGAGCCTGATCAAGCACGAGCAGATCACCACCACCCTGCCCAAGGCCAAGGAGCTGCGGCCCTTCGTCGAGAAGCTGGTCACCCTGGCCAAGAAGGGCGACCTGCACAGCCGTCGCCAGGCGATCAGCCGCATCCGCGACGTCGACCAGGTCGGCAAGCTGTTCTCGGTTCTCGGCCCGCGCTACGCCGAGCGCAACGGCGGCTACATTCGCGTGCTGAAGGCCGGCTACCGCCACGGCGACAACGCCCCGATGGCAGTCATTGAATTCGTCGACCGCGACGTGGCGGCCAAGGGCCTGGACTCCGGCCCGGTGTTCGACGCCGGCGGCGACGAGGACTAGGCCCGGGTCACAACCAGATCTGAAAAGGCGGCGGGCCGGACCCGCCGCCTTTTTTCATGCCTACATGCGGGTCTGGCTCTGTCCCACGCCCTGGGAGTGTTCGCCGCCCGGGCGCGAAATGCCCTCCAGCGCCTCGCCGGCCTTGCGGTCGCTGCCCTCGATCGAGATGTCGCCCAGCGACAGGATGCCGACCAGCCGCTTGTTGCGGTCGACCACCGGCATGCGCCGCACCTGTTCGCTGGCCATGTTGCGGCACACCTCGTCCAGCTCCTGGTCGTCGAAGCAGTACTTCACCTCGGCCGACATGACCTCGCGCACCGGCGTCTGGGGACCCTTTTCCTGGGCCACGGCGCGCACGGCGATATCGCGGTCGGTGATCATGCCGATCAGCCGGTCGTTCTCGCCGACCGGCAAGGCGCCGGCGTCGATCTCGCCCATGGTCCGGGCGACGTCGCAGATGCGGTCCTCCGGGCTGGCGACGCGCACGTCGCGGCTCATGATCTCGTTCACCTTCATGGTGGTCCTCCGTGGATCGATGCCCCCGACCGTGACGGGGCAACCCGCGGCCGGCGGGCATGTTCCGGCGATTGCGAAGGACGGCCGCCGGGCTTATCCCACGATCCCGCCGGAGAGCCCCATGAGCGACATCCGCATTGTTCCGTTTCGTCCCGAGCACGCCGAGGCCTGGCGCACCACATCTGAGGGCGGTGATCGCGGCTATTGACAATAGTTGCGCGACGGCGAAACTATTGGAGGTCTCAGGAAAGGACGTCCCATGGCCGACCCGCGCCCGACCTTCAGCTCCGCGCTGAGCTATCTGGACCCCAAGGCCGCCCTGCGCTGGCTGGAAACCGCCTTCGGCTTCGAGCCGGCCATGGTCATCTCCGACGCCGAGGGCAATCTGCTGCACGCCGAGATGACCTTCGGCGGCGGCCTGATCATGCTGGGGGCGGAGTGGTCCGACGAGACCCGCAGCCCCAGATCGGTCGGCGGCAAGGTGACCCAGAGCGTCCACGTCCACCTGACCGACAGCGTCGACGCGCACTGCCGCCGCGCCCGGGAGGCGGGGGCCGAGATCATCGCCGAGCCGAGCGACCAGTTCTACGGCGACCGCACCTACCGGGCGCGCGATCCGGAAGGGCACATCTGGACCTTCGCCCAGACGGTGCACGAGCTGACCCCGGCCGAATGGGACGAGGCCGGCGGCGTCGTCACCACCACCCGGCTGTGAGCGCGGCGCTGGATCGAAAGCTGGCCGCCCTGTCCGATCCGCAGCGACGGCGCGCGGTGGACCTGCTGGGCGCGGCGCCGCGGCGGGCCGGAGAGCTTGCCGCCGAGCTGGGCCTGACCGCCCCGGCCATGAGCCGACATCTGAGGGCCCTGCGCGAGGCGGAGCTGGTCGAGGAAAGCCATCCGCCGTTCGACGCCCGGGTGCGCATCTACCGGCTGCGGCGCGGAGCGATGGACGAGCTCAAGGCCTGGCTGGAGCAGACCGAGCGCGGCTGGGCCGAGCAGCTGGCGGCGTTCAAGGCGCACGTCGAGGCGGACGGGTGACCGGCTCTTCGGTGATCGTGTCGCTGCGGGTCGCGGCCACGCCCCGGCGCGCCTTCGACGCCTTCACCCGCGACATCGGCCTGTGGTGGCGGCCCAACGGCCTGTTCCGCTTCACCCCCCGCTCGCCCGGCGTGGTCAGCTTCGAGGGCGGCGCGGGGGGCCGGTTCATCGAGACCCTGCCCGGCGGCAAGGTGTTCGTGATCGGCGACATCCGCGTCTGGGCGCCGGGCGAGCGTCTGGTGTTCGGCTGGCGCTGCGCCGGCTTCGCCCCGGAGCAGGACACCGAGGTCGAGGTCCGCTTCGAGCCGGTCGGGGACGAGACCCGGATCAGCGTCGAGCATCGCGGCTGGGACTCCATCCCGGTCGAGCACGTCGCCCGGCACGGCTTCCCGACGCCGGTGTTCCTGCGGCACGAGGGCCGCTGGTGGCGCGATCAGCTGGAGCGCCTGGGCTCAACCCTCGACTGAAGCGGAACCGGCCGCCGCAAGAAGGGTTGCCTGAACGGCTGCGCTCGCCATGATGCCGTCCCAAATGTCCGATGTTCTCAAGCTGTCCCAGCAACTCCTACGAGAGACGATGAACCCGTCACGCCTCGCCCTCGTCGCCGCCCTGTTCGTCGCCGCCTGCGGCAGCCCCCAGAACACCAGCGCCCAGGACGTGCCGGAGGACATCGCCCAGCCGACCCGAACCGCACCCAGCGACGCGAACACCATGAAGGTGTCCTTCGCCCCGGTGGTGCGCACCGCGGCCCCGGCCGTGGTCAACATCTCGGCCCGCTCGCTGGTGCGCCAGCGCGACCCGTTCTGGGAGCTGTTCGGCGGCGGCGCGCCGCGGGCCCGGGTGGCCGAGTCGGTCGGCTCGGGCGTCATCCTGCGGGCCGACGGGGTCGTGGTGACCAACAACCACGTGATCGAGGGCGCCCAGCAGATCCGCGTGGTGCTGAACGACCGCCGCGAGTTCCCGGCCCGGCTGGTGCTGGCCGATCCGCGCTCGGACCTGGCGGTGCTGCAGATCGAGGCGGCGGGCGAGCGGTTCCCGACCATCGCCATCGACGACCAGGAGCAGCATCAGGTCGGCGACCTGGTGCTGGCCATCGGCAATCCGTTCGGGGTCGGCCAGACGGTGACCAACGGCATCATCTCGGCCCTCAACCGGACCGAGACGGGCATTTCGGACTCCTCGTCCTTCATCCAGACCGACGCGGCGATCAACCCGGGCAACTCCGGCGGGGCGCTGGTCGACATGGACGGCGACCTGATCGGCATCAACACGGCGATCTTCTCGCGCTCGGGCACTTCTGCCGGGGTCGGCTTCGCGGTGCCGGCCTCGATGGTCCGCCGGGTGGTCGAGAGCGCCGTCGGCGGGGCGACCACCGTGGTGCGCCCGTGGCTGGGCGTGCAGGCCGAGGGGGTGACCAACGAGATCGCCCGCAGCCTGGGCATGAGCCGGCCGCAGGGGGTGCTGGTCACCGATCTGTACGACAACGGCCCGGCTGACCGCGCCGGGGTCCGCCAGGGTGACGTGATCACCGCCGTGGCCGGGGTCGAGGTCAACGATCCCAGCGGACTGAACTTCCGCGTCGGCACCCTGCGCCCGGGCGAGAGCGCCGAGCTGTCCCTGCTGCGCGAGGGCCGGCCGGTGACCCTGACGGCCCGGGTCGAGCCGCCGCCGGCCCGCCCGGCGGCCGACGAGACGACCTTCACCGGCCGGCCGCTGGCGGGGGCCACGGTGGTCAATCTGTCGCCGGCGCTGGCCGACGAGCTGGGGCTGAACCCGTTCACCGCCCGCGGGGTGATGATCAAGGCGGTCTCCGGCCGCGGCTACGCCGCCGCCGCCGGCTTCCGTCCGGGCGACCGGGTGGTCGGGGTCAACGGGCGCGAGATCGGCACGGTGGATGAGCTGGAGCGGGCCCTGGCCGGCGACGGCCCGTGGACCGTGGTGATCGACCGCAACGGCCGCCGGATGACCGCCCAGCTGCGCTAGGCGGGCGTCCGGATCGGGCCGCCGATCGACCACAGGTGGCCGAACGGGTCCTTCAGCTGGCCGTAGCGGTCGCCCCAGAACTGGTCGGCCAGCGGCATGGTCGGCACGGCCCCGGCCAGCAGCGCCCGGCTCCACCATTCGTCCGGGTCGTCGACCTGCAGGTGCAGGGTCACGCAGCGCGGGGCGGCGTCGGCCTCGTGGTCATATTCGGGGAATTCGTCGTGCAGCATGAGGCTGCCGCCGTTGATGATCAGGTGGGCGTGCATCAGCCGCTCGCCGTCCTCGGCCGGGACCGACCGGTCGACCACCGCCCCGAAGGCCCGCTGGTAGAACTCCAAGGCCGCCTGGCCGCCGCGCGAGGGAATGGTCAGGTGCGGGGTGACGCCGGGGCCCGGCGCGCTGGGGTCGGTCATGTCGGCTCTCCTGAGACAGCCACTATCGACCTTCCCCGGGGGCGGGTGAAGGGCCTATCTGGGAGCCCATGAGCGATCTGTTCGAAGCCGCCGGCATCCAGCCGCCCGACGCCCCCCTGGCCGACCGCCTGCGGCCGCAGTCGCTCGACGAGGTGGTCGGGCAGGACCACCTGCTGGCCGAGGGTGGGCCGATCCGGCGCATGGTCGAGGCCAGCCGGCTGGGCTCGATGATCCTGTGGGGCCCGCCGGGCACCGGCAAGACCACCATCGCCCGGCTGCTGGCCCGCGCCGCGGGCTACGAGTTCCAGCAGATCTCGGCGGTGTTCTCGGGCGTGGCCGACCTGAAGAAGGCGTTCGAGGCGGCCCGCATGCGCCGGGCGGCGGGGCAGAGCACCCTGCTGTTCGTCGACGAGATCCACCGCTTCAACCGGGCCCAGCAGGACGGCTTCCTGCCGTTCGTGGAGGAGGGGGTGGTGACCCTGGTCGGGGCGACCACCGAGAACCCGTCGTTCGAGCTCAACGGGGCGCTGCTGTCGCGCGCCCAGGTGTTCGTGCTCAAGCGGCTGGACGAGGCGGCGCTGGACCAGTTGCTGCAGCGGGCAGAGGCGCACGAGGACCGGCCGCTGCCGCTGTCGGCCGAGGCGCGCCAGGCCCTGCTGGCGATGGCCGACGGGGACGGGCGCTATCTGCTGACCATGGCCGAAACCCTGTTCGCCCTGCCCGAGGGCGAGACGCTGGACCTGCAGGGGCTGGGCGCCGTGCTCCAGCGGCGCGCGCCAGCCTACGACAAGTCGCGCGAGGAGCACTACAACCTCATCTCGGCCCTGCATAAGTCGGTGCGTGGGTCGGACCCGGACGCGGCGCTCTACTGGCTGGCGCGGATGCTGGTCGGGGGCGAAGACCCGCTGTATCTGGCGCGCCGCATCGTACGCATGGCGGTCGAGGACATCGGTCAGGC
>CAZQBJ010000123.1:0-6783 GCA_964591465.1 uncultured Brevundimonas sp. | reverse complement strand
GGCGGCGGGGCCATGGGCGGCATGGTCATGACCCTGTTCGGACGGCCGATCCACCAGGCGGTGGCGACGGCGTCCGGCTTCGGCCTGGCCATCGGCCTGCCGGCGACCCTGGCCCTGATCGCGTTCGGCTGGGACGCGCCGGGGCGGCCGCCGCTGTCGGTCGGCTACGTCAACATCCCGGCGGTGCTGGTCATGGGCGTGCTGACCACCGCGGTGGCCCCGTGGGGGGCGAGGCTGGCGCACCGGCTGGACCGACGGGTGCTGCGCCGGGCGTTCGCCGTGTTCCTGCTGTTCACCGCCGTGTCGATCGCGGCGAAGACCGTCTAGGGGCGCAGGGTCAGGCCGGCGGGGGTGGCCTCGATGCGCGACAGACGGCCCAGGTAGCTCATGCCCAGCAGGGAGGCCGGCAGGCCGTCCTCGATGACCATGGCCTCGACCCGCTCGACGCGGGCCCCGGCGACCGAGACGTGGGCCAGCTGGATGCGGGCGGCGCGGGCCGGGCCGCCGGCGGCGCCGACCCACTGGTCGAAGTCCTCCGGGCGCAGGTCCAGGCCCAGGCGCAGGGCGTCCTCGCGGGTCAGGGCCACGACGCTGGCCCCGGTGTCGACCAGGGCGCGCACGGGCTTTCCGTTGACCATGGCCTCGGCCCAGAAATGACCGTCGGGGGCGCGGGCGATCAGGTCGGCGGCGGGCGCCGGCGCGGCGGCCGCCGCCTCGAGCCGGCTGAAGCCCCAGGCGGCGATCAGGGAAGACGCCACGGCGACGGAGACGACGGCCCCGGCGCGCCAATTGAATTTCGGCATGCAGGTTCACGCTGCGGCGGCCGGACGATCCGACCGCCCCCACCGTGACACAGACGCCTTTGCATCCGGTGAATCGATCAGAGACCCAGTTTGGCCGGGTCGATGCGAGCCTTGCGGGCCGGCAGTTCGGCCATGATCCGCGCGCGCTCGTCCGGCTCGAGTCGGGCCCAGCCGGCGATCTCCGGCAGGGTGCGGAAGCAGCCCAGGCACAGGCCGGAGGGCCCGTCGACGACGCAGACCTTGACGCAGGGGGTGACGATCGGAGCGGACATGGCGGCCTTGCGGGTTGCGCCCCTGGACTGCATCAAGGCGACCGGCAGTGCAAATCCGGAGAGCGGCGTGGGCCAGGGTCTGATCCAGTTCGAACGCAGGGACGCGGTCGCCGTCCTGACCCTGAACCGGCCCGAGCGGCTGAACGCCATGCCGGACCTGGGCGACGGGGAGGCCTTCGCCGAGGTCTGCGAGGCGATCAACGCCGATCCCGCCATCCGCTGCGCGTTGATCACCGGGGCCGGGCGGGCGTTCTCGGCCGGCGGCGATCTGAAGGCCATGGCCGCCCGCTCCGACCTGTTCGCCGGCTCGGGCGCGGAGATCCGCGAGCGGTATCGCCGCATCGTGCACCGCATCGCCCGCGCGCTGTATGGCCTGGAGGTCCCGCTGATCGCGGCGGTCAACGGGCCGGCCATGGGCCTGGGTTGCGACCTGGTCGGGCTGGCCGACATCCGCCTGGCCTCGGACCGGGCGAGTTTCGGCGTGCCGTTTTTGAAGCTGGGCATCGTCCCGGGCGACGGCGGGGCCTGGCTGCTGCCGCGCAACATCGGCTACGCCCGCGCGGCCGAGATGCTGTTCACCGCCGAGCCGATCGACGCGGCCACCGCCGAGCGCTGGGGCATGGTCAGCCGGGTCGTGCCGCACGATCGGCTGATGGACGAGGCGCTGGCGACCGCCGACAAGGTCGCGGCCCACGCGCCGCACGCCCTGCGCATGACCAAGGCGCTGCTGCGCCAAGGTCGGGACGTCAATTTCGACCAGATGCTGGAGATGACCGCGGCCATGCAGGCCCTGGCCCATCTCACCGACGATCACCTGGAAGGCGCGACCGCCGCGCTGGAGAAGCGACGGCCGCGGTTCACCGGAAACTGAGGAGGCGCGTCAATGATGGATCATCTGGGCCTGCCGGTGCGCGACTACGCGGCGGCGAAGGCGTTCTACCTCGCGGCCCTGAAGCCGTTGGGCATCGGCCTGATCCGCGAGGTGTCGGCCGAGCAGAATCCCAGCGGCGAGGCCTGCGGCTTCGGCTCGGACGGCAAGCCCTATTTCTGGATCGGCGGCGGCGCGCCCGGCGCCGGCGTGCACCTGGCCTTCGAGGCGCGCAGCCGGGCGGAGGTGGACGCCTTTTACGCCGCCGCCCTGGCCGCGGGCGCGACCGACAACGGGGCGCCGGGGCTGCGGCCGCAGTACCACCCCGGCTATTACGCCGCCTTTGTCATCGACCCCGAAGGGATCAACCTCGAGGCGGTCTGTCACCGCCCCGAGGCCGATGACGCGGCCTAGCCGCGGTTGGGGGCGCGCATGGCCTGGTCGGGCCCGACGCCCTGACGCGTCTCGCGCGGGGCGCCGGCGGTCTGGCCGGGCTTCATGAACTTCACCAGCACCCGCTGGCCGATCAGGAACGGCGCGTCGTTGGCCGACACCACGACCTCGACGACCCGCTCGTCGGCGCGCTGGGAGGGGTCGTCCGACTGCAGGCGGCGGGCGCCGAACAGGCCGGCCCGGCGCAGCACCTCGCCGACATAGACCTGGCTGGGATTGCCCTCGGGGGTGATCTCGACCTGCTGGCCGACCGTCACATTGGGGATGTCAGCCTCGACGATCTCGGCCCGGACGATGCGGTCGGTCAGCGGCTCCAGGTCGAACATGGTCGAGACGTTCAGCGTCGAGGCGCCGGCGCCGGGCTGGGCGTAGCGACGGGCGATGCGGCCGGCCATCGGCGCGCGGATCACCGTCAGTTCGAGGTTGTACTGGGCCTCGTTCAGCCGCGCCTGGGCGGTCTGGATCGAGGCGCGCTGGCTGGCCAGCCGGGCCTCGGCCGCGGCGATGGCGTCGCGGGCCTGGTCCAGCCGCTGGGCGGCGACGAAGTTGGTGTCGGCCAGCCGGCTCAGCCGGTCGTACTCGCGCCGGGCGGTGTTCAGCTCGACCTCGATGGCGGCCAGCTGCGATCGGGCCTGGGCGACCTCGGCGGCGGCGCGCTGAACCTGCAGGCGCGGCTCGTCGTCTTCCTGGCGGGCGAGAATCTGGCCGGCCGTCACCTCGTCGCCCTCGTTGACATAGACCTCGCGCACCACCCCGCCGCGGCGGGCGGCGACCTGGATCACCCCGCCCTCGACGTCGGCGCGGCCATTGGCGATGGCCGCGTAGGGGCTTTCGGGAGCCTGGGCGGCCTCGGCCTCCATGGCGGCCTGCCGCTGCTGGCCCTGGGCCTGCATGAACAGGAAGCCGCCGGCCAGAACAACGATCACCACCAGAGCGATCCAGGTGCGCTTCTTCTTGAGGAAACCGGGGATGGACATGGGATCTCTTCTTCTGGTGCTTAGTGGGCCGAAGCCATGACGGGATTGGGTTCGGGAGTCCGGCGCTGGTCGTCCATGATGCGGCCGTCCTCGATATGGATGACGCGGTCGGCCCAGGCCTCGAGGCGCGGGTCGTGGGTCACGCAGATGACCGCGGCGCCGTGCTCGGTGGCGGCCCGGCGCAGCAGGCGGATGACCACCTGGCCGTTCTCGCCGTCCAGGGCCGAGGTCGGCTCGTCCGCGAACAGGATCTGCGGGTTCTTGGCCAGGGCCCGGGCGATGGCCACGCGCTGCTTCTCGCCGCCCGACAGGGCCATCGGCCGCTGGTGCAGGCGGGCGCCCAGGCCCACCTCCTCCAGCGCCGCGGTCGCCTGGGCTCGGGCCTGGTCCTTGGACAGGCCCTGATACTTCAGGACCGTGGTCACCTGCTGGAGGGCCGACAGGGCCGGGAACAGGTTGAAGCCCTGGAAGATGAAGCCGCAGTGGTCGAGGCGGAACTTGTCGATCCTGCCCGAGGACAGCTTCCACAGGTCGTCGACATCCAAGGCGTCGACCCGGCCGGCGTCCGGCTTGAGCAGGCCGGACAGGGCGGCGATCAGGGTCGACTTGCCCGAGCCGGAGGGGCCCATGACCATGGTCAGGTCGCCGTGGCGGGCGTCGAAGTCGAGCTCCTTGAGCACCTCGATGTAGGTCCGTCCGGTCTTGAACCGCTTGACCAGGCCCTTGGCCTCGATGGCGAAATCGCCGTGCTTGCCGTGAGTCTTGGTGGCGTTCATCGCAGCAGGTCCGCGGGCTGGCTGTTCTTGAGGACGCCGAGCGACAGCAGGCCCGACAACATGGCGATCGCCACCAGGCCGCCGCCGACGATCAGCAGCAGGCCGATCGGCAGGGCGATGATCACGGCGTTGGCGCTGGCCAGCAGGGACACCAGCCAGGTCAGGAAGATGGCCGCCGCCACCCCGACCAGGCCGACCCAGAAGCTGAGCTCCAGCACGATCCGGCGCAGCGAGCCCATGCCGACGCCCAGCGCCCGCAGCGAGGCGAACTCCTTGATGTTGGCCATGATCGCGCCGCGCAGGGTCTGCCAGGTGATGGCCACGCCGATGATCGTGCCCAGGACAACGCAGCCGCCGATGATGATGACCAGGATGCCTTCCTCGAACATGGCCCCGGCGTTGGCGTCGGCCAGCTGCTGGCGGGTCCAGGCGCGGTAGTTGCCGCCGCTGGCCGCGTTGATCTGGGCGGCCACCACCTCGGCCCGCGCGGGGTCCTGGATGGCGACCATCAGCGGCCCCACCCGGGGGCTGGAGTCGCTGGTCTGGCCCATCATCCGCAGGGTGTCGCGCGAGGTGACGATGGTCGGCTGCATCATGTTCGGATAACCGCGCAGGATGCCGACCACGGTGACCGTCTGGCCGTTGTAGATCGCCCGGTCGCCCAGCTGGACGCCCAGCACCGACAGGGCCGATTCATCGACCGCCACCGTGTAGGGCTGGCGCAGGGCCTCCACCAGTTCGTCCGAATAGTCGACCGGAATGGTCACCGAGCCGGGCGCGGTGTCGATCACATTGACCATCACGTTGCGCTGGCGCGGCGCCCCCTGACGGGCCCGCTCGGCCGCGGTCATGGTGGGGTCGACGTTGCGGATGTTCTGGAACATGCCGCCGGACATCGCCAGCGGTTTGATCTCGACCACCTCGGGGTGGTTGTAGACCTGCGGGATGTAACGGCGGGGCATGCCCATCGGCCCGCTGAACAGGGCCGTGGCGCCGGGGGGCAGCACGATGACGTCGGCCCGCGACCGCTCGATGGCCGCGGTGAAGCCCTTGCCGATGCCGATGAACACGCCGGTCATGGCCAGCACCAGCAGACCCGACAAGGCCAGCGCCATGACGGCCGCCATGTAGCGGCGCCATTCGAAAAGCAGTGTGGCCAGTGCAAGCGACATGGTTCTACGCAACCCCCTTGTTGCCACGCTTGTGGCGCGCGCCCTCGGTCGGGCCAAGTTAAATCGGGGTAAGGGGGCGGCGGCCGCGGTGCGTGCTTGCCGCCGGGGACCGCGGCTTGATACTCACTCGTCAACAGCGCCGCAGGCGATCTCCCGCCCCCGGCCGACACCGGAGTTCCCAGCCCATGTCGCTTCGCCTGACCGTCTCGCTCGCCGCCCTCGCCCTGGCCGCCTCGGCCGCGCCCGCCCTGGCCGACGAGGGCATGTGGACGTTCGACAACTTCCCCATCGAGCGGGTCAACGAGACCTATGGCACCAACATCGACCAGGCGTGGCTGGACCACGTGCGCGGCGCCGCGGTGCGGCTCAGCTCGGGCTGCTCCGCCTCCGTCGTCAGCGGCGAGGGCCTGGTGCTGACCAACCACCACTGCGTGGTCAGCTGCCTGCAGGATCTGTCGAGCGCCGAAAACGACTTCGTGCGCGACGGCTGGATGCCGGCCACCCGCGAGGAAGAGCGCGCCTGCCCCGGCATGGCGGCCGAGATCCTGCTGGACATCACCGATGTGACCGGCGAGCTGACCGCCGCCGGCGCAGGGCTCGAGGGCCAGGCGTTCAACGAGGCGCGCAACGCCGCCGCCGCCCGGCTGGAGGCCGAGGCCTGCGGCGAGGACGCGACCCTGCGTTGCCAGGTGATCAGCTTCTACCGCGGCGGCCAGTACGGCCTGTACAAGTTCCGCAAGTACGATGACGTGCGGCTGGCCTTCGCGCCGGAGTTTCAGGCGGCGTTCTTCGGCGGCGACCCGGACAATTTCAACTTCCCGCGCTACGCCCTCGATGGCGCCTTCCTGCGGCTGTACGAGGACGGCCGGCCCGTCGCGACGCCGACCCACCTGACCTGGAACCCGGCCCCGCCGACCGCCGGCGAGCCGGTGTTCGTGGCCGGAAACCCGGGCTCGACCGAGCGGCTGCTGACCGTCTCGCAGCTGGAGACCCTGCGCGACCTGACCATTCCGATCGGCCAGCTGCAGCGCTCGGAACTGCGTGGACGCCTGATCAGCTTCGCCGACCGCTCCGAGGAGCACGCCCGGGTGGCGCTGGACCCGCTGTTCGGCCTGGAGAACAGCTTCAAGGTGTTCTACGGCCGCCAGTTCGTGCTGAACGACGCGGCCTTCATGGACGCCAAGGCGGCCGAGGAGGCCCAGCTGCGCGCCGCTGTGGCGGCCAATCCGGCCCTGCAGCAGCGCATCGGCGACCCGTGGTCCGAGATCGAACAGGCGCAGACCGCGACCGAAGAGCTGTACCTGCCCTATCGCCAGCTGGAGCAGGCCGCCGGCGGCGGCTCGCAGCTGTACCGCTACGCCCGCGCCCTGGTGCGCAACGCGGTCGAGAGCCAGAAGCCGTCGGGCGAGCGGCTGCCCGAGTACGCCGATGCGCGCCAGGCCCAGCTGGAGCGGTCGCTGAC
>CAZQBJ010000122.1:0-6868 GCA_964591465.1 uncultured Brevundimonas sp. | reverse complement strand
CGTCGATCTCGCCCTTGCGCAGCCGGTCGGAGGACACGCCCGAGGCGTCGGCCAGGATACGCATGGCCAGCTGCTCGGCGGACATTTCCAGCGAGTAGAAGGCGACCACGCCGCCCGAGACCGTCTTGCGGCCCTCGGGCGTCGGCTCCCAGCGGTAGTTGCGCGCCACGTTGAAGGCGATGTTGGTGGCCAGGGCCGTCTTCCCCATCGACGGGCGGCCGGCGAGGATCAGCAGGTCGGACGGGTAGAGCCCGCCCAGCTTCTGGTCGAGGTCGGCCAGGCCGGTGGACAGGCCGGCCAGGCCGCCGTCGCGCTGGTAGGCCTCGCTGGCCATCTGGACCGCGCCGGCCAGGGCCTGGGCGAAGGTGACGAAGCCGGACGAGGGCTTGCCGGTCTCGGCCAGGGAGTACAGCGACTGCTCGGCCCGCTCGATCTGGTCGGCGGCCGGGGTCTCCGGCTCGGGCGCGTCGCGGATGATCTCGCCGCCGATGCGGATCAGGTCGCGGCGCAGGGCCAGGTCGTAGACCAGCCGGGCGTAGTCGGGGGCGTTGGCCGCCGGCGGGGCCCGGTCGACCAGGTCGGCCAGGTAGCGCAGCCCGCCCAGTTCGCTGAAGGCCGGATCCTGCTTGAACCGCTCCATCAGGATGGTCGGCTCGGCCAGCAGCCCCTGGCGGACATGATCCTCGATGGCGTCGAACAGCCGCTGGTGGAACGGTTCGTAGAAATGGCTGCCGCGCAGGCGGTCGGACAGCCGCTCGAACACCGTGTTGTCGAACATCAGGGCGCCGAGCAGGGCCTGCTCGGCTTCGAGATTGTGGGGCAGGGCGGCGATGGCCCGGGCGTCGGGGCCGGGCAAGACAGGGGCGTTCATACCGCCACGTTAGCCCCTTCGCCGGGCCGGGTCAGGGGTCGGCGGGGGCCTGGGACAAGATGGCGGGGGATGGCCTGTGGACCGACGAAAAACGGCGCGGAGATCGCTCTCCGCGCCGTTCGTCCGGGCCTGGGCCCGGCAGTTGGATCCGGCGTCGATCAGGCCTCGGTTCCGAGACCTTCCTGCTGGCCGGCGCCGCCTTCGAACATGTCGCGGGCGGCTTCCTCGGCGGCCTGACGCTCGTCGTCGAAGCGGGCCGCGACCACGTCCTCGCCGCGGGCCTGACGTTCGGCTTCCTCGGGCGAGCGGGCGACGTTGACCTTGACGGTCACCTGCACCTCGGGGTGCAGGCGGACCTGCACCTCGTGGACGCCCAGCGACTTGATCGGGTTGTGCAGCACGACCTGGCTGCGCTCGACCTTGCCGCCCTCGGCCTGAACGGCGTCGGCGACGTCGCGGGCCGAGACCGAGCCGTACAGGTGGCCGGTTTCGCCGGCCGAACGGATCAGCACATAGGTCTGACCGTCCAGCTTCTCGCCGGCGCGGGCCGCCTCGGCGCGGTTCTTCTCGTTGCGGGCCTCGATGGCCGCGCGCTCGAGTTCGAACGCCTTGAGGTTGGCGGTGGTGGCCCGCCGCGCCTTGTCGCGGGGCAGCAGGTAGTTGCGGGCGAAGCCGTCCTTGACGGTGACGACGTCGCCGATGGCGCCGAGGTTCTCGACGCGCTCGAGCAGAACGACCTTCATCTTACTTCACCACGTACGGCAGGAGGGCGAGGTAGCGGGCGCGCTTGATGGCCCGGGCCAGTTCGCGCTGCTTCTTCTGGGAGACGGCGGTGATGCGCGAGGGCACGATCTTGCCGCGTTCGGAGATGTAGCGCTGCAGCAGCTTGACGTCCTTGTAGTCGATCTTCGGCGCGTTGGCGCCGGAGAACGGGCACACCTTGCGGCGGCGGAAGAACGGGCGGCGGGGGCCGCCGGCGCCGGCGGGCGCGCCGGGGGTCACGGGGGTGTCGGTCATCGGATCGGCCTCTCTCAGCTGGCGGCTTCGTCGGCGCGCGGGGCGCGTTCCGGACGGTCGCGTTCACGCTCACGTTCGCGCTCGCGGCGGGCGAGCAGCGGCGACAGCTCCAGGTCCAGCTCCTCGACGCGGACGGTCAGCCAGCGCAGCACGTCCTCGTTGATGGCCAGCTGGCGCTCGACCTCGGCCATGGCGGCCGGGGGCGCGTCGACGGCGAGCAGCGAGTAGTGCGCCTTGCGGTTCTTCTTCACCCGGTAGGTGAGGTTGCGCAGACCCCAGTACTCGATCTTGGCGACGGAGCCGCCGTTTTCCTCGATCAGAGCCTTGATGGTGTCGTTCAGCGCTTCGGCCTGTTGCGCGCTGATGTCCTGGCGCGACATGACCGTGTGCTCGTAAAGAGCCATGCAGTTTAACTCCCGTTGCGGAAGGCGGCGTCGGGCGGACCGGGATGTCCGCGCGGCGATGGCTCCCGATGCGGCGGCCGGGAGGATTTCCCGGACCCTTTGGGGCTCCGCACCAGGACCGCGTTCCTGGAAAGGCGCGGCTGATAGACGAAAAGCCCCGTCCGGGCAAGGGCGGAGGCGGGACGCTCGCCGTTGGTCCCGGGCGGGGAGGGAAACAGCCCCCTATGCCCTTAGTTTGATTTCCCGGCCCGCTCGTGTATAGAGCGCCGCTTCTCGCCTCGGGTCCGCTCGGGGCGATCTCTGTCCGAGAACTTCGGGATCCGGGGGCCGCCCGGGTCGTAAACGCGCAGGAGCCCCTGTGCGCCGTGGGGAGACGGGGACGCGACGATCCCGCCGCCGGCTTCCGGCGGCCTTCGGACGTCACTTCCTTCGGACAGCACTATCGGTTCGCCGTGTCCGGGAGCGATCCCGCGCGCGTCGGGCCAACCGGCGTCGGGAATGGTCCCGGCGTCGATCTGACTATCGGAGACCGCAATGGACCGCGCACAAAAGGCCGAGTCGATCGAGACGCTCAAGGGCGTGTTCGAAGGCGCCGGCGCCGTGGTCGTGGCCCACAATCTGGGCCTGACCGTTGCGGAAATGACCGATCTGCGTGGCCGCCTCCGCAAGGAAGGCGCCGCGTTCAAGGTGATCAAGAATCGCCTGGCGCTGAAGGCGCTGGACGGCAAGGGCGGCGACGAGGTCCGGAACCTGTTCAAGGGTCCGGTCGGGATCGCCTACGCCCCCGACGCCGTCACGGCCGCCAAGGTCTCGACCGCTTTCGCCAAGGAGAACGATCGTTTCGTGATCGTTGGCGGGATGATGGACGAGACGGTTCTGGACGCGAAAGGCGTCGACGCCCTGTCGAAGCTGCCGTCGCTGGACGAACTGCGCGCCAAGATCGTGGGCCTTGTCCAGGCGCCGGCGACCAAGGTCGCGGGCGTGCTGCAGGCTCCGGCCGGCCAGCTGGCTCGCGTGTTCGGCGCCTACGGCGCCAAGGACGCCGCCTGATCGCCCGATCGCTCATCTTCGCATCAACCGAACTGAATCCATCCGAAGGAACTGAAAATGTCCAAGCTCGACAAGATCGTTGAAGACCTGTCCGCCCTGACCGTGCTGGAAGCCGCCGAGCTGTCCAAGCTGCTGGAAGAGAAGTGGGGCGTGTCGGCCGCTGCGCCGGTCGCCATGGCCATGCCCGCCGGCGGCGGCGCCGGCGGCGACGCCGCGCCGGCCGGTGAGGAGCAGACCGAGTTCACGGTCGTCCTGACCAACGGCGGCGACAAGAAGATCAACGTGATCAAGGAAGTCCGCGGCGCCCGTCCGGACCTGGGCCTGAAGGAAGCCAAGGACCTGGTCGAAGGCGCTCCGCAGAACGTCGTCGAGAACGTCTCGAAGCAGGTCGCCGAAGAGCTGAAGAAGAAGCTCGAGGAAGCCGGCGCGACCGTCCAGATCAAGTAAGTCTGGATCAGCGCAAGCTGAACATGAAGCGGGCCGGGAGAGCGATCTCCCGGCCCGTTTTTCATGGCCGCCGTCCCTTCCCAGGAGGGGGCGCGCAGCGACCGGATGGGGCCGGCTTTTGAGGTCGCCCCCACCCCGTCATCGCTTCGCGCTGACGTCCCTCCCCAGGAGGGGAGGGAGAACAGGTCAGCGGGTGCGGGGGGCGAAGATGCGGCTGAGGCGGTCCGGGACGCCTTCGATGCGCTCCAGGCGCGGGTAGCGCAGGCCGTCGTAATAGGGAATCCGCACCGTCCGGTAGTGGTCGCCGTGACGGGTGATCAGCTCGATCGGCTGGCGGCGGTCGCGGGCCTCGGTCACCGCCCGCGTCAGGCCCTCGCCCGAGGCGGCCATGCCGTTGATCGCCAGGATCTCGGTCCCGACGGTCAGGCCGGCCTCGAAGGCCGGGCCGCCCCACTGCACGGCGGTGATCTGGTTCGAGCTGCTGGTCATCAGGCCCAGCGACCAGGTCAGGTCGGTGCGGCGGTACTCGGAGTCCAGCGCCTTCTGGTAGTCGGTCCGCTCGTCGGCGTAGACCAGCCGCCAGCCGCCGCGCGTCAGGCCCTCCAGCGGCGCGCCGCCGCCGGTGCGGTCCAGCCGTTCGCGCAGGAAGCCGGCCCAGTCGTGCGGATGAACCGCGTTGAGGGTCTGCACCACCTCCTCGAAGGTGAACGGCCGCGGGCTCCACACCCCGTCGTCCATGCCGAAGAAGGCCCGGGCGAAGTCGTCCAGCGACCTGCGCTCGCGCGTCGCCTCGCGGATCAGCATGTCCGCCTCCAGCCAGACCAGCAATCCTTCCGAGTAGTAGTCCTCGCTCCGGGACCAGCTGCGCCACGGCTGGGGCGTGCGGGCCGCCACGATCGGGTCGTTGGTGGTGTCCTGCAACGGCCGCCAGTCGCGCCCGACCCGGGTGTCGTAGGTGGCCGCGGTCAGGGCCAGCTCGGCCAGCATCTCCTCGGTCGTGTTGAACCCGGCCCGGCCCTGCAGCAGGGCGCCGAAATACATGTCGGCGCCCTCGTAGACCCACAGCAGAGAGTCCTGCAGCGGCTCCTCGAAATTGAGCGTCATCTGGTCGGCCGGACGGCGAAACTTGCCGACCCACGAGTGGGTGTATTCGTGCGGCAGCAGGCTGCGGTCGCCCTGCAGGCCGTCCCAGTTGGTGAAATAGCCGGGCGCGACGCTGTTTTCGGACGAGCGGTGATGCTCCAGCCCGATGCCGCCCAGCCGGTCGGTCAGGGCCAGCAGGAATTCGTAGCGGTCGAAGTGCCGGGCTCCGAACAGGCGGTCGGCCTGGACGACCAGGTTCCGGTGGATGCGCAGCTGCTCGTCCGTGATCTCCAGCTGGTGGGGCGCGTCGGCCACGATGTTCAGCCGCACCGGCGAGCGGCCGCCCGGGTCCAGATCGACCTGGCGGAAGTGGCGGCCGGCGAACATCGGGGAATCCTGCAGCACCTCCAGGGTGACCGGGGCGAAGTCGACCAGGCCGCCGGCCTCGGTCTCAACGTCCAGGGCGACGCCGAAGCCCCAGCCTTCGGGCAGGCGGATCGCCGGATCGATCACGATGCCGCGGTGGTGATAGCCCGCCGGGTACAGCAGCACGGTCTCCCACTGGATGTTCTGCATCTCGGGGGTGACCACCACCCGGCCCTGGTTGCCGGCCGTCGGGGACAGGCGCTGGAACTCCACCACGATCTCGCGGACCCCGGCCGGGACCTCGACGTGGAAGGCGTAGACATTGACCGTGTCGCGCAGCCACGGGAGCCGTTCGCCGCCGGCGGTGACGGTCAGGCCGCCGATCTCCTCGATCGGGCCGCGCGGCGCGTGCTTGCCCGGCAGCCACTGGGGATACAGCAGGGTCAGCGGCCCGGGACCGCTGACCGGAATGGTCTGTCGCACCGTGTGGATTCGCCGGGCGACGTCGGTGGCGTCGACCTCGAGCCGGATGACGCCCGGATAGTCGATCGCCTGGGCCGCGGGGATCGGCGGCAAGGGGCGGGGGAGGGCCGGCGCGCCGGCCTGGGCCTGGGCCCCGGTGGAGATCAGCAGGGCGGCGGCGCAGGCGGAGGCGAACAGACGCTTCATCAGGGACTTTCCGGCAAGCAGGGGAGCGGCCGCAGCGAAGCCTCGCGGCGCGACCGCGTCAAGACGCCGCCGCGGCGCCGGGCGGACCCGGATATCTGGCCGAGGGTCTTTATTTCGCCGGAAAAGGGCGTATATGTCGCGCCCCGCGTGAATCACCGGCGAGGTGAATCCGCGTCAGCGCCGAGGCTCGATCCGCCGCCCTCCGATCGATGCGAAGGCGCGCTCCTCCCCAAGGGAGCTCACAATCTGCGGCGTCCTGGCTCCCGCGGGAGCCGAGGGTGGACGCCAGGAAAACAGCAAGGCGCGGGGACGCGAAGCCGTCCGCGCGCCCGTGCGCATTGAAAATCTCGCGGGGCCGCCTCGTCCCGCGCATTGGGAACACAACATGGCTCAATCCTTCGCCTTGCAGCCGGCCGCAAGCCAGTCGTTCACGGGCAAGAAGCGCATCCGCAAGTCGTTCGGGCGCATCCCCGAAGCGATCCGGATGCCGAACCTGATCGAGGTTCAGCGCAGTTCGTACGAACAGTTTCTGCAGCGCGAGGTGCGCCCGGCCGATCGCAAGATCGAGGGCATCGAGGCGGTGTTCCGGTCGGTCTTTCCGATCAAGGACTTCAACGAGCGGGCGGTGCTCGAGTACGTCTCGTACGAGTTCGAGGAGCCGAAGTACGACGTCGAGGAGTGCATCCAGCGCGACATGACCTATGCGGCGCCGCTGAAGGTCAAGCTGCGCCTGATCGTGTTCGAGATGGACGAGGAGACCGGCGCGCGCTCGGTCAAGGACATCAAGGAGCAGGACGTCTACATGGGCGACATGCCGCTGATGACGCCCAACGGCACCTTCATCGTCAATGGGACGGAGCGGGTCATCGTTTCCCAGATGCACCGCAGCCCGGGTGTCTTCTTCGATCACGATCGCGGCAAGACCCATTCGTCCGGGAAGTATCTCTTCGCCGCCCGGATC
>CAZQBJ010000121.1:0-6985 GCA_964591465.1 uncultured Brevundimonas sp. | reverse complement strand
AATACCGATGACCCAGGCCCTGCGCACCATCTGGCCGTTCTACCTGGCCTGCCTGGCGGTGCTGATGCTGGTCACCTTCATCCCGGCCCTGTCCCTCACCCTGCCCGGCCTGATGGGCTGACGGACTGGCGCGTCCGGGCGCGCGTGTCCACTATGTCCGCCGCGCGCAGACGGAGGCGGAGATGGCCAAGGGCCCCCTGGACGGATTGAAGGTGCTGGAGTTCGCCGGCATCGGGCCGGCGCCGTTCTGCGCCATGCTGCTGTCCGACCTGGGCGCCGACGTGGTCCGCATCGACCGCCCCGGCGGCGGCGCCGCGCCCCATGACGTCACCGCCCGCGGCCGCACCTCGGTGGCGCTGGACCTGAAGGACGAGGCGGCCGTGGTCTTCTGCCTGCAGGCGATCGAGAAGGCCGACGTGCTGATCGAGGGCTTCCGCCCCGGGGTGATGGAGCGGCTCGGCCTCGGCCCGGACGCGGCCCTGGCGCGCAATCCGGGTCTGATCTACGGCCGCATGACCGGCTGGGGCCAGGACGGCCCGCTGGCCCAGGCCGCCGGCCACGACATCAACTACATCGCCCTGACCGGGGCGCTGGACGCGATCGGCGAGAAGGACCGGCCGCCGGTCCCGCCGCTCAATCTGGTGGGCGACTACGGCGGCGGCGCGCTCTACTTGGCGGTCGGCGTGCTGGCCGCCCTGCACGAGCGCCAGCGCTCGGGCCAGGGGCAGGTGATCGACGCGGCCGTGGTCGACGGCGCCGCCTCGCTGATGAGCGTGTTCAACTGGCTCTCGGCCGACGGCCTGACGTCCATGACCCGCGGCGAGAACCTGCTGGGCGGGGCCATGCCGTTCTACCGGACCTATGAATGCGCCGACGGCAAGTACGTGTCGGTCGGGCCGCTGGAGCCGCAGTTCCACGCCCTGCTGCGCGAAAAGCTGGGCCTGGCCGGCGAGACCAGCGCCCCGTTCGAGGTCCAGACCGAGGCCATGGCCGCGGTGTTCCGCACCAGGACCCGCGACGAATGGACCGCCCTGCTGGAGGGCACGGACGCCTGCTTCGCCCCGGTGCTCAGCCTGGAGGAAGCCCCGCGCCATCCGCACATGCAGGCCCGCGGCGTCTATCAGCAGGCCTTCGGCGTCACCCAGCCGGCCCCGGCGCCGCGGCTGTCGCGCACCCCCGGACAGATCCAGGGCCCGCCGCCGGCCGCCGGCGAGGGCGGGCTGGAGCGGCTGCTGGCCTGGGGCGTGCAGGCCGCCCCGGACCGTTGATCGGGTCGCCGGCGGGTCTATGGTCGCGGCGAGTCACAACGGGGAAGACACATGAGCGAACGGGTCATCGTGGTCACCGGCGGCCAGGGCGTGCTGGGCCGCGCGGTCGTGCGTCAGGCCCTGGCCGACGGGGCGCGCGTGGCGGCCGTCGACCGGGCCCCGGCCAGCGCCCTGGGCGAGGCAATGGTGCTGGGCGGCGTCGACCTGACCGACCCGGTCTCGGCCGGCGAGGCGATGGGTCGAATCGCCGATCAACTGGGCGGCGTCGACGCCCTGCTCAACATCGCCGGCGGCTTCGCCTGGCAGACCACCGAGGCCGGCGATCCGGCGACCTGGGACCGGATGTTCGCCATGAACGTCAGGACGACCCTGACCGCCGTCCGCGCCGCCCTGCCCCACCTGCTGCGCTCGCCCGCCGGCCGCATCGTCAACGTCGGCGCCGCCGGCGCGGTCAAGGCCGCGGCCGGCATGGGCGCCTACGCCGCCTCGAAGGCCGGCGTCCATCGCCTGACCGAGAGCCTGGCCGAGGAGCTCAAGGACTCCGGCCTCACGGTCAACGCCGTGCTGCCCTCGATCATCGACACGCCGCAGAACCGGGCCGACATGCCCGACGCCGATCCGGCCCGCTGGGTCGATCCGGAGGATCTGGCCGCGGTGATGCTGTTCCTCGCCTCCCCGGCCGCGCGCGCCGTCACCGGGGCCCTGGTGCCCGTCACCGGCCGGGTCTGATGCTTCGCCCGCGCCGCAGCGTCCTGTTCCTGCCGGCCTCCAATCCGCGGGCCATCGACAAGGCGCGCACCCTGGCCTGCGACGTGGTCGTGCTGGACCTCGAGGACGCCGTCGGGCCCGAGGCCAAGACCAGCGCCCGCGAGGCGGCCGTCGCCGCCGTGGCCGAGGGCTTCGGCGACCGCGAGACGGCCATCCGCGTCAACGCTCTGGACACCCCCTGGGGGGCGATCGATCTGGCCGCCGCGGCCGCAGCCGGGCCCGACGTGGTGCTCGCGCCCAAGATCGGCTCGGCGGCCGCGGTCGAGGCCTGCGACCGGGCTCTGGCCGGGGCGCGCGAGGGCGTGCGCCTGTGGGCCATGATCGAGACCCCGGCCGCCCTGCTCGAGCTGCCGGCCATCGCCGCCTGCGCCGGCCACACGCGGCTGGACGCCCTGGTGCTGGGGGTCAACGATCTCGCCCTGGGCCTGGGCGCCCGCAGCGGACCGGGTCGCGAGCCGCTGAAGCCGGCCATGAGCTGGACGGTCGCCGCCGCCCGCGCCCATGGCCTGACCCCGATCGACGGGGTGTTCAACCGGATCGACGACCCGCAAGGCTTCGCCGACGAGTGCGCCCAGGGCCGGGCCTTCGGCTTCGCCGGCAAGAGCCTGATTCACCCGTCGCAGATCGACCCGTGCAACGCCGCCTTCTCGCCCGACGCCGCCGAACTGGCCTGGGCCCGGGCGGTGGTCGAGGCCTTCGAGGCGCCCGAGGCCGCCGGCGCCGGGGTGCTGCGCGTCGACGGCGCCATGGCCGAGCGCCTGCACCTGGAGCAGGCGCAACTCATCCTTGCCTTGCATGAAGCGACGCGAACACCTTAGACAACCTCTCGGGCCGGCCGAAGACCGGCAGAGGGACGCACGCTTGCTCGCCAGAACAGACACCGAGGCCCGCCCGGGCGACGGGGCTGACGCCGGCGCGTCCGGAGACGGCGATCCCCTGCGCGGCCGCCGGTTCCTCATCGTCTCGGCGCCGTTCGGGCCGTTCTCGCGCCATCTGGCCGCGGAGCTGCGCCGCCGCGGCGCCAGCGTCACCCGGGTGTTGTTCAACGCCGGCGACCTGATGGACTGGGGCGGTGACCACGCCATTCGCTTCCAGCAGGGTCCCGAAGCCTGGCCCGAGGCGTTTCGAGCCCTGGCCAACGACGGCTTCACCGACATCCTGACCTTCGGCGAGGGCGGTCCGTACAACCGGGCGGTGCTCGACCAGGCCGCCTCCGCCCGGGCCAACGTCTGGGTGCTGGAGAACGGCTACTTTCGGCCGCACTGGATCACGGTCGAGCGCAACGGGGTCAACGCCCGCTCGAACCTGCCCAGGTCCGCCGACGGCTATCCGGCCCCGCCCCCCGAAGAGCCGCCCTTCCAGCCGGCCGGGCGCATCCTGCCGGCCCATGTGGTCAACCTGTCGCTCTATCACCTGATCCAGCTGCCCGGCCGGCCGCTGTTCCCGCGCTACGGCAAGCCCTACACCCAGCCGGCCTGGAAGCAGTGCGCCGGGCACATCTGGCGGTTCATCCGCCTGCGTTTCACGCCTCGCAGCCACGCCGACGCCGCGCGCATCGCGGCCCGTGGTCCGTTCTTCCTCGTCTGCCTGCAGCGCGAGGGCGACGCCCAGCTGCTGGCCTATTCGGCCTTCAAGTCGAACGCCGAGTTCATGGCCCGGGTGTTCGACAGCTTCGCCGCCCACGCCGACCCGGCCGACCGGCTGGTGGTCAAGAACCATCCGCTGGACCCGGGCCTGATCGACCTCAAGCGGCAGACGCTTCGGCTGGCCGCCGAGCGCGGCCTGGCCGGGCGCGTCGACTTCATCGACGGGGGCCTGCTGGCCCAGCTGTGCCGGGCCTCCAGGGGCATGGTGGTCAACAACTCGACCGCCGCCCTGTCGGCCCTGGGCTTCGGCACCCCGGTCAAGGTGCTGGGCGACGCCTTCTTCGATTTCGAGGGCCTGACCGACCAGAAGCCGCTGGACGCCTTCTGGGCCGCGCCGACGCCCGCCGACCACGACCTGTTCGTCCGCTTCCGGGCCCATGTGATGGCCCGCACCCAGGTCAACGGCAACTACCACGACCGGTCGATGCGCGACCTGACCATCCGCAACCTGACCGATTTCCTGGCCCGGCGCATCGCCGAGACCCATGACGCCTGAGCCCGTCGCGCCGACGCCCGCCTGGGTCTGCGCCCCGGGCGTCCGCCGGGTCCCGTTCCTTTCCGCCTTCCTGCCCGAATACGCCTTGAGCGCCGCCCCCGGGCCCGACACCGCCGCCGTGATGGGCTGGGGCCTCAAACGGACCGCCGCGGCCGGCCGCGCCTGGGCCCGCGCCCGCGCGATCCCCTATGTGGCGCTCGAGGACGGCTTCCTGCGCTCGGTGGGCCTGGGCGAAACCGGCGCCGCCAGCCTCAGCCTGATCGTCGACGACCTGGGCGTCTATTACGACGCCACCCGGCCCTCGCGGCTCGAGACCCTCATCCTCGAAGCGCCCGACTGGATGACCCCGGCGCTGGAGGCCCGCGCCCGCGCCCTGATCGACCGCATCGTCGAGAGCGGCGTCTCCAAGACCAACATGGGCGGGCCGCTGGACCGGAGCCTGTTGCAGCCGGGCCGGCGGCGCGTGCTGGTGGTCGACCAGACCCTGGGCGACGCCTCGATCGAGTACGGCCTGGCCTCGACCGCCAGCTTCGAGGCCATGGTCGCCGCCGCCCTGGCCGACGAGCCGGACGCCCAGATCCTGGTCAAGCGCCACCCCGCCGTCGCCGCCGGGCGCAAGCAGGGCTGCATCGGCCCCGGGGCCCTGGACCGGGTCACCCTGATCGACGCCGACGTGCGGCCCGCCGACCTGCTGGCCGAGGTCGACGCGGTCTATACGGTGACCAGCCTGCTGGGCTTCGAGGCGCTGCTGCGGGGCCTGCCGGTGCGCTGTTTCGGGGCCCCGTTCTACGCCGGCTGGGGCCTGACCCGGGACGAGGTCGACACCGGCCGCCGGGGCCTCCCGCGCAGCCTCGAGGCGATCGCGGCCGCCGCCCTGCTCCGCTACAGCCGCTACGTCGACCCCGTGACCGGCCGGCCCTGCGAAGCCGAGGCGGCGCTGGAGCGGCTGATCGCCCTGCGCGACCGGGCCGACCGCCTCGCCGGCTTCACCGCCGCCGTCGGCTTCGCCCCGTGGAAGCACGCCCCGGTCCGCCGCCTGCTCAACTCGCCCAAGGGGGCGGTCCGCTACTTCGCCTCGCCCGACCGCGCCGCTCGCGCCGCCAAAAGGCACAGCGGCCGCGTCATCTACTGGGCCGCGCGCGAGAGCGAGGCGTTCCTCGCCGGCCTGTCGGGCTTCGACGGCCCGGTGCTGCGGATGGAGGACGGCTTCATCCGCTCGCGCGGCCTGGGGTCGGATTTCTTCGGCGCCCTGTCGGTGTCGCTGGACGATCTGGGGGTCTACTACGACGCCACCGCCCCCTCGCGGCTTGAGGTGCTGCTGGAGACCGCCGCCTTCCCCGAGGCCCGGCTGGCCCGCGCCGCCGCCTTGCGCGAACGCATCGTCGGGGCCCGCCTGTCCAAGTACAACCTGCCGTCCGAAGGCGACGCCTTCACCGCCTGGCCGGCCGATCGGGAGCGGGTGCTGGTGGTCGGCCAGGTCGAGAACGACAAGTCGATCCTCAAGGGCTGCGCGGACATCCGCACAAACAGCGCCCTGGTCGCCGCGGCCCGCGACGCCCACCCGGACGCCTTCCTGATCTTCAAGAACCACCCCGACGTGCTGGCCGGCAACCGGCCCGGCCGCCTGGGCCCAGAGGCGCTCGACGCGGTCGACGCCCTGGCCGACCGGCTCGACATCGTCGACTGCCTCGACCATGTCGACGTGCTGGCCACCATGACCTCGCTCAGCGGCTTCGAGGCCCTGCTGCGGGGCCGGCGGGTCGAGACCTGGGGCCGGCCGTTCTACGCCGGCTGGGGCCTGACCCACGACCGGCTGGATTTCCCGCGCCGCAGCCGCCGGCTCACCCTCGACCAGCTCGTCGCCGGGGCCCTGATCGACTACCCAATCTATGTCTCGGCGCTGACCGGCTGGCCGTGCGAGGTCGAGGACGTGCTGGACCAGCTGGACGCCGCCCGGGCCTCCGAGGCGCCGGTCCGCCCGACCGGCCGGGTCGCCCGCTTTCTCAAGGGCGTGGCCGCCAGTCTCGACCGTCGCCCGCCCCCGGCCTACTGAAGAGTCCCAACCACAGGAACGCCGCCGTGTCCGAAGTCCTGCGCCCCGCCGTCATCGCGGCCACCGGTCTGTACACCCCGCCCCAGTCGATCTCGAACGCCGAGCTGGTGGAGGCCTTCAACGCCTTCGTCGAGCGGACCAACGCCGCCAACGCCAAGGCCATCGCCGCCGGCGAGATTGAGCCGCTGCAGCCCTCTTCGGTGGAGTTCATCGAGAAAGCCTCGGGCATCAAGTCGCGCTTCGTGCTGGAAAAGAGCGGTGTGCTGGACCCCGCGCGGATGCGCCCGCGGCTGCCCGAGCGCTCCAACGAGGAGCTGTCGGTACTGGCCGAGATGGCGGTCAGGGCGGCCGAGGACGCCCTGGCCCGCTGGGGCAAGCCGGTCTCCGAGATCGGCGCCGTGATCTGCGCCGCCTCGAACATGCAGCGCCCCTACCCGGCCATGGCCATCGAGGTGCAGCAGGCCCTGGGCATCGAGGGCTTCGCCTTCGACATGAACGTGGCCTGCTCCTCCGCCACCTTCGGCATCAAGACGGCGGCGGATTTCATCGCCTCCGGCTCGGTCGGCGCGGTGCTAATGGTCAATCCGGAGGTCTGCTCGGCCCACCTGAATTTCCGCGACCGCGACAGTCACTTCATCTTCGGAGACGTGGCCACGGCGGTGATCGTCGAGGCGGCCGATCAGGCGACCGACGGCTGGGAGATCCTCGGCACGCGGCTCAAGACGGTGTTCTCCAACAACATCCGCAACAATTT
>CAZQBJ010000120.1:0-7083 GCA_964591465.1 uncultured Brevundimonas sp. | reverse complement strand
TGGACGCGGCGGAGTAGGCGATGCTGGAGGTTCTCGCCGCCGTTCTGGGATTCATCACCGTGGCCGCGCTGGGCTTCGCGGTGGTCGGCGGGGGCGACTCCTCGGACCGGGCGTTGAAGCGCGCGGCGGCCTTCACCGGCCCGCGCGACGGGTCGCGGGCCCGCACCGGCAAGACCGCCGCCCAAGCCAACACGCCAGAGCAGCGCCGCAAGCAGATCATGCTTCAGCTCAAGGAGGCGGACCGCAAGGAGCGCAAGGCCCGCCTGACCCTGGGCGCGCGCATGCGCCAGGCCGGGCTGGCCGGGAATGTGCGGATGTTCTGGATCATCAGCGCGGTGCTGGCCGTAGTGTCCGGCTTCCTCGCCCTGGTCCTGGGCCTGAACCTGCTGCTGGTGCTGGGTGTGGCGGCCATCTTCGGCCTCGGCCTGCCGCGCTGGGCCCTGGCCTTTCTCGCCCAGCGGCGGATGAAGAAATTCTCGGCCGAGTTTCCCAACGCGATCGACACCATCGTGCGCGGCATCAAGTCGGGCCTGCCGGTGCACGACGGGCTGAAGATCATCGGCCGCGAAAGCCCGGCTCCGCTGGGCCCGGAATTCCAGAAGCTGGTCGAGGGCATCGGCGTCGGGCTGACCCTCGAGCAGGCGCTGGAAAAGATGTACGAGCGCATGCCGACGCCCGAGCTGCGCTTTTTCACGATCGTCGTCGGCATCCAGGCCAAGACCGGCGGCAATCTCGCCGAGGCCCTGGGCAACCTGTCCAACGTGCTGCGTTCGCGCGCCATGATGCGCGAGAAGATCAAGGCCCTGTCGTCCGAGGCCACCGCCTCGGCCGGCATCATCGGGGCCCTGCCGCCGGCGGTGATGACCATGGTCTTCATCACCACCCCCGCCTACATGGGCCTGCTGTTCACCGACATGCGCGGTCAGCTGATGCTGATGGGTGCGGCCCTGTGGATGTCGATCGGCGTCTTCGTGATGAAGCGCATGATCGCGTTCAAGTTCTGATGGGGGCCCGCTGATGGACTGGGTGCGCTTCCTGACCGATCCGCAGAACATTCTGACGGCGGGCGTGGCGATCTTCACCTTCGCCACCCTGCTGACCCTGCTGAGCGCCTTCGGCCAGGGCGCGCGGCTGGAGACGCGGATGAAGGCCGTGGCCGTGCGCCGCGACGAGCTGAAGCGCCGCTCGCGCGCGGCCATCGCCAGCCAGGGCGGCCTGCGCCAGGTCGACGACGGCTTCAAGAAGCGGGTGGTCGAGCGGCTGAACCTGTCCAAGCTGCTGGAGGACCCGAAGGTCATCGAGAAGCTGGCCCAGGCCGGCTATCGCGGCCCGCGGCCGGTGACGGCGTTCTATTTCTTCCGCTTCTCGACGCCGTTCATCTTCCTCGCCTTCGCCGCCTTCTATCTGTTCGTGTTCAGCGACTTCGGCCTGCCGTTCATGTCGCGGGTGGCCATCAGCTTCGGGGCCTTCGTGGCCGGCTTCTACGCGCCCAACCTGTTCCTCGAGAACCGGATCGCCAAGCGCCGCACCTCGATCATGCAGTCGTTCCCCGACGCCCTGGATCTGATGCTGATCTGCGTCGAGGCCGGCATGTCGATCGAGGCGGCCATCCAGAAGGTCGGCCAGGAGATCGGCGGCCGGTCGATCGATCTGGCCGAGGAGCTCAGCCTGCTGTCGGCCGAGCTGAGCTATCTGCCGGAGCGGCGCATGGCCTATGAGGGCCTGGCCAAGCGGACCAACCATCCGGGGGTCAAGGCGGTGGCCACCGCCATGATCCAGGCCGAGAAGTACGGCACGCCCCTGGGCGCCGCCCTGCGGGTGATGGCCAAGGAAAATCGCGACATGCGTCTGTCGGCGGCGGAGAAGAAGGCCGCGGCCCTGCCGGCCAAGCTGACCGTGCCGATGATCCTGTTCTTCCTGCCGGTGCTGTTCGTGGTCATCCTGGGGCCGGCGATCATCAAGATCCAGGACATGAACTAGGCCGTCCTGGGATTCGGGACCGTCTGCCGCTTCACCGATCGACCCGCTCGATGCCGGAGCGGAGCGACGCTCAGCCGCCCTGCAGCGACTCCCAGGTGCGCCCCCCGGCGGGGGGCGTCGAGGCGACGGCGGCCGTGCGGCGGCGCAGCCAGTTCAGGTTCTGCTCGGCCAGCTCGGGCGGCAGGTCGCGGCGGATCAGCTGTTCGGCCTCGGCCATCTTGCCCTGCAGGCCCAGCACCAGCGCCAGGTTCTGCCGCACCTGGATGGTCGCGCCGGGCTGGGCGGCGGCGCGGCGCAGCAGGGTCTCGGCCTCGGCCGCCTGGCCGCCGGCGGCCATCGACAGGGCGACATTGGTCAGCACGGCCGGATTGTCCGGCGACAGGGTCAGGGCGCGGTTCCAGGCGTCGCGCGCGTCGGCGTGACGGCTGACCTGCTCATAGGCCACGCCCAGCAGCGACAGCGGCCGCCAGTCGCGCGGCGCGGCGTCGCGCGCCTGTTCGAGACGGGCGATGGCGTAGAAGCCCTGGCCGCGGGCGATGTGCGCCTGGCCGACGGCCAGCATGGCCTCGAGATTGGCCGGGTGGCTGATCAGCACCTGTTCGGCGGCGGTGACCGCCTCGCTGAATTGGCCCAGTTCGCGCAGCGCCTGCGATAGCCCAACACCCGCCTCGGCGTCGGCCGGGTTGAGCTCCACCTCGCGGGCCCAGAACACCGAGCGGGTCAGGGCGTCCATGCGGCCGTAGGCGGCCCGTTGCTCGGCGGTGGCCGGCTGGCGGCCCTGCGGAGCGGCCGGCGGGGCCTCCTGGGCGGCGGCGGGCGCGGCGGCGGCGAGGACGCCGAGCGCGATGGTTGCGGCGAGGGCGAGCTTGCGCGACATGTCTGGGACCCCGGAGGACATTCCGCCGGAGTTTGACGTTTCCCCGTCAAGCCTTGGTTAACGAAGAGACGCGCCCGCCATGCCCGATGTCCTGATCTCCCGCGCCGACGGCGAGGCCGTCCCGATCCAGCTGGTGACGGCGCAGGACGCGAGCCGGCTGGAGGGCGCGGCGGCCGCCTGGGCGGCGCGTCACGGGTTCACCGGCCAGGCCGGGCGGCTGTTGTCCGTGGCCGACGACCGGGGGGGCCTTCAGCGGGTGCTGTTCGGCGCCGGCGACCGGTTCGATCCGATGAGCCTGCGCCGCCTGGCGGCCCAGCTGCCGGCCGGGGATTACCGGCTGGAGGCGGACCTGGCCGCCGCCGACGCCGAGCTGGCGGCTTTGGCCTTCGTCCTGGGCGGTTACGTGTTCGACCGGTACAAGGCGCGCCCCGAGCGCGGCCGGGCCCGGCTGGTCGCCCCGGCGGGGGTGGACGTGGAGGCCGTGCGCCGGATCGCCGCCGCCTGCGCCCTGGCCCGCGAGATGGTCGACACCCCGGCGGCCGACATGGGTCCGCTGCAGATCGAAACCATCGCCCGCGAGATCGCCGAATCCCACGGCGCGACCGTCACGGTCACGGTCGGCGACGCCCTGCTGGAGGCCAATTACCCGGCGATCCACGCCGTGGGCCGAGCGGCGACGGCCCAGCGCGCCCCGCGGCTGATCGAGATCGGCTGGAACCTGGACCGCGCGGACCTGCCGCTGGTGGCCTTGGTTGGCAAGGGGGTGGTGTTCGACACCGGCGGGCTCGACATCAAGGGCGCCGCCGGCATGCGCAACATGAAGCAGGACCTGGGCGGCGCCGCCCACGCCCTGGCCCTGGGCCGGCTGATCATGCAGGCCGGCCTGCCGGTGCGGCTGGTGGTGCTGGCCGCGGCGGTGGAGAACGCCATCTCCGGCGACGCCTTCCGCCCCGGCGACATCCTTTCCAGCCGAAAGGGCCTGAGCATCGAGATCGGCAACACCGACGCCGAAGGCCGCCTGATCCTGGCCGACGCCCTGGCCCGGGCGGCCGAGCACGCGCCGGACCTGACGCTGGATTTCGCCACCCTGACCGGGGCGGCGCGCATCGCCCTGGGCCCCGAACTGCCGCCGGTCTACACCGACGACGAGGGTTTGGCGGGCGAGTTGCTGGCCGCCGCGGCGCGGGTGCGCGATCCGCTGTGGCGCATGCCCCTGTGGCCCGGCTATCGCGACGCGCTGGACAGCGAGATCGCCGACGTGCGCAACGACTCGGCCGCCTGGGCCCAGGGCGGCTCGATCACCGCCGCCCTGTTCCTGCAGAAATTCGCCCCGACCCAGGGGGCGTGGGCGCATTTCGACATCTTCGCGTGGAATCCGCGGGCCCGGCCCGGCTGGCCCGAGGGCGCCGAGGCGCAGGGGCTGCGCGCGGCCTTCGCCATGCTGGCCGCGAGGTATGGCCAAGCTCATTAACGGGGTTTTTCCCATCTGGGTCTAGAAGCAGAGTCCCGATCCGCCCGGACGCGAGCTCTTGACCGACGCTTTCGACCCTCGAACCACCCTGCTGCGCCCCGACCTCGCCGATGCGGCGCTGGAGGGTCTGGCGCCGGCGCGCGCCTATCGGCCGCTGCGTCCAATGCAGTGCGTGGTCGCCGTCGCGCCCCTGCGCAAGGGACCTTCGCGCGACGCAGGGCAACTGGATCAGCTGATTTTCGGCGAAGCCTTCGACGTGCTCGAGGAGGCCGACGGCTTCGCCTGGGGCCGCGCCCGTCGCGACGGCCATGTCGGCTATGTCGAGCTGTCGGACCTGACCGCGCCGGTGCTGGCGCCGACCCACCGTATTTCCAGCCTGTCCGCCGCCGCCCGGGCCGCGCCCGACGCTACGGCGGCCGTCGCCGGCCAATATGGGCTGAACGCCCTGGTCGCCATCGAGGCGCGCGAGGGCGACTGGCTGAAGGCCGCGCGGGCCGGCTGGTTCGCCGCCGGCGACCTGGCGGCGCTGGACCTGTTTGAACGCGACCCCGCCGCGGTGGCCGAACGCTTTGTCGGAACGCCCTGGCAGGACGGCGGCCGTCAGAGCCGCGGGCTGGACGGCTCGGGCCTGGTGCAACAGGCGCTTTACGCCTGCGGCCGCGGCTGCCCGCGCGATGCGGACATGCAGGCGGCCGAGGTTGGACGCGAGATCGCGCCGGACGCCCTGACGCGCGGCGACCTGGTGTTCTGGGACCGCCACGCGGCCATCATGCTGGACGATGCGCGCCTGGTGCACGCGGACGCGCACCACCGGGCGGTGACGGTCGAGCCGCTGGCCGCGGCGATGGCCCGCGTCGGCGCGCCGGTCGCCTGCCGGCGGCCCTGACCCCTTACTGGGGCGCCTGCGGGCCGCCCGGGTTGTTCTCTTCCATGTCGGCCTGGCCGGCGGCGCCCGATTCGGGCGTCTGCTCGACGTCGGCCGCGCCCTCGGCCGCCGCCTCGCCCTCGGCCGGAGCCGCGGCGCCCGGCTGACGGGACGGATCGGGGGCCGGAATGGCCACGCCCTCGGAGCCCTGCGAGCGCAGATAGGCGATCAGGGCGACGCGGTCGTCGGTGTTGCGCAGGCCGGCGAAGGACATCTTGGTGCCCGGCACGTGACGGGCCGGGGCGGTCAGGAACTGGTCCAGCTGGTCATAGGTCCAGATCGGCGCCTCGGCGGCGTGGGCGCGCATGGCGTCCGAATAGGCGTAGCCGGGGTTGTTGGCGACCGACGAGCCCAGCACGCCGTACAGGTTCGGGCCGATGCCGTCGGCGCCGCCCTGGTTGATGGTGTGGCAGGCCACGCACCGGGCGAAGGCCCGCTCGCCGGCGCCCAGGTCGGCCGTCAGCAGCACGGAACCCCAGTCCGGCGGCAGCTCGGCTTCGGCCCCGCCGCCGGCGTCGGCCTCGGGTGCGTCGATGAAATAGCCCATCTTCTCAGGCGGCTCGGTCGAGTAGACCATGCCCGAGACTTCGCGCACCACCAGGATGACGAAGACGGTCGCCAGACCGGCGCCGAAAATCTTGTTCCACTTCAGGTCGCCGCTCATGCGTCTTTCCCAGGACCCCGTTGCTTGCGTGCGGCTGTCTTACACGGTAGCGCGGCCTTCGCAACCGGTCGGGCGGCGGCCCGGCGTCGCAGGACCAATTCCGTGAAACCGATCGTGATCATTCCGGCCCGGATGGGGGCCAGCCGGCTCCCCGGAAAACCGCTGGCGATGATCGGCGGCGCGCCGATGATTCTGCGGGCCTGGCGGGCGGCGGCCGCCTCCGGGCTGCCGGTGGCCGTGGCGGCCGGGGATCCGGAGATCGTCGAGGCGGTCGAAGCCGGCGGCGGCCGCGCCGTGCTGACCGATCCGGCCCTGCCGTCGGGGTCGGACCGCATCCGCGCGGCGCTGGAGGTGCTGGACCCCGAAGGGCGGCACGACGCGGTGATCAATCTGCAGGGGGACATGCCGTTCGCCGAGCCCAGGCTGGCGGCTTTGTGCGCCGACCTGCTGGCGGCCCAGCCGCAGTGCGACGTGGCCACCCTGGCGGCGCCGGAGCTGTCGCCGGAGGACCGGACCAATGCCGACGTGGTCAAGGCGGTGCTGGCGTTGCCGGAAGGGGCCTCGTCCGGCCGGGCGCTGTATTTCACCCGCTCGACGCTCTACGGCGACGGCCCGGTGTGGCGTCATATCGGGGTGTACGGCTATCGCCGCGAGGCGCTGATCCGCTTCTGCGACGCCCCGCCTTCGCCGCTGGAGCGGCGCGAGAAGCTGGAGCAGCTGCGGGCGCTGGAGATGGGGATGACCCTGTGGGCGGCCGTGGTGGACGAAGCGCCGCTGTCGGTCGATACGCCCGCGGACCTGGAGGCCGCGCGGGCGGCGCTCGCAGGCCGGGAGGTCTAGCCTCAGACGGCGGGTTCGGCCTGTTCGGCCTTGGCGGCCTTTGTCGTCCTGGCCGCCTTGGCGGGCTTTTCAGCCTTCGCGGCCTTGGCCGGCTTGTCGGCGGCCTCGGCCTTGGGCGCGGCCGTCTTGCGCTTGGCGCGCGGCTTGGGGGTCGGCTTGGGATTCTTGGCGGCGCGCTCGGCCATCTCGCCGTCGATCACGGGCAGGATCTCGGTGGCGGCCGCCTGTTTGGCGGTGTCGCCCTCGGTCTGGAGGCGCACGGCGTTGGCCCGCAGGGTCTTGAGCTGCGTGTCGTCCATTGCGGGGATCAGATCAGCCAGGGCCAT
>CAZQBJ010000119.1:0-7198 GCA_964591465.1 uncultured Brevundimonas sp. | reverse complement strand
CCGGCGAAGGCGGCGGGGTCGGCGACGTGGACCGCATCGAAGCCTCCGGCGACGGCTATTTCGTCACCCCCGAACAGGTCGCCCGCGGTGACCGGGCGGTCTACACGGCCAGCGACGACACCATCGTGGTGACCGGCGAGGTCATCCTGACCCAGGGCGAGAACGTCCTGTCGGGCGACCGGCTGACCATCCATGTCGGCAGCGGCCGCAGCACCATGCAGGGCGGCGCCGCCTCCGGCCGGCGGGTGCAGGGCGTGTTCTATCCCGAGGGCGGGTCGAACTGACCCGCGCCTGACCTTGCCCCGCCGCCCCTCGCCTGATCAGACCGCCGCGCCCGTCGCCCCCCCCGAGGGCGACCGCGAGGGGCTGCGCGTCGAGGGCGTCGGGCGCTCGTTCAACGGCCGGGCGGTGGTCAAGAACGTCTCGCTCAGCCTGCGCCGCGGCGAGGTCGCCGGCCTGCTGGGGCCAAACGGGGCCGGCAAGACGACCTGCTTCTACATGGTCATCGGTCTGGTGCCGGCGGACTACGGCTCGATCTGGCTGGACGGCGAGGAGATCACCGGCCAGCCGATGTACCAGCGGGCCCGCATGGGGCTGGGCTACCTGCCGCAGGAGTCGTCGATCTTTCGCGGCATGAATGTCGAGGACAACGTCCTGTCGGTGGTCGAGCTGAACGAGCCCGATCCGGTCAAGGCCAAGGCCGAGGCCGCGCGGCTGCTCGAGGAGCTGCACATCGGCCACCTGGCCGGCGCGCCGGCGGCCGGCCTGTCCGGCGGCGAGCGACGCCGGGTCGAGATCGCCCGCGCCCTGGCCGGCAAGCCGTCGTTCATGCTGCTGGACGAGCCGTTCGCCGGCATCGATCCGCTGGCCATCGCCGACATCCGCGAGGTGATCCGCTACCTGGCCGGCCAGGGCATCGGCGTGCTGATCACCGACCACAATGTGCGCGAAACCCTCGACATCATCGACCGGGCCTCGATCATCCACGCCGGCGAGGTGCTGTTCGAGGGCACCCCGGCCGAGATCGTGGCCAACGCCGATGTGCGCCGGGTCTACCTGGGCGAAGCCTTCGCCTGATCCGGCCGGCGGCGTTCGCCCTCCGTTAACCGAGACGAGCCCATCCTCCCCTCAGCAAGATTCAGGCCACAAGAGCTGGCCATGGGGGCGCGCGTGATCGGGCAAAGGCTGGAGATCAGACAGGGCCAGGGGCTGGTCATCACGCCCCAGCTTCAGCAGGCCATCAAGCTTCTGCAGCTGTCGAACCTCGAGCTGGACGAATACATCGACGCCGAGCTGGAGCGGAATCCGCTGCTGCAGCGCGACGAGGGCGACCGGCCCGAACGCGGCGAGGGCGCGGGCGAGGCGCCCGAGGCCTCCGAACCGGCCGAGGCCCGCGACCTGGACATGACCGAGGCCGGCCCGGCCGAGGCAGCCGCCGCCCTGGACGCCCCGGCCGACGACATCTACGGCGACGCCGCCCCCGGCGAGCGGGCCAGCGACCGCGCCGGCGAGGCCGAGGCCCAGCCCGGCCTGACCGACTGGTCGCGCGCCGGCCGCGGCGGGACCGGGTTCGACGGCGAGGACGGGGCGCTCGACCGCGCCGACCGCCGCGAAAAGACCCTGTGGGAGCATCTGGGCGAACAGGTCTCGTCGGCCGGTTTCTCGACCGGCGACCACGCCATCGCCCTGGCCCTGGTCGACGGCGTCGACGACGGCGGCTACCTGCGCGCCGACCTGAACGAGATCGCCGGCCGGCTGGGCTGCACGGTCGAGCGGGTCGAGGCGGTGCTGGAGCGCTGTCACGGATTCGAGCCGACCGGGGTGATGGCCCGTTCGGTGCCCGAGTGCCTGGCCCTGCAGCTGCGCGAGCGGAACCGCTACGACCCGGCCATGGCGGCCCTACTCGACAATCTCGACCTGCTGGCCCGCCGCGACATGGCCGGCCTGCGCCGCGCCTGCGGCGTCGACGACGACGACCTGCGCGAAATGATTTCCGAACTGAAGGGGCTGACCCCGCGCCCGGGCGCCGGCTTCGGCGGCGAGCCGGCCCAGACGGTGGTGCCCGACGTCATGGTCCGGCCGGACCCGGCCGGCGGCTGGCGGGTGGAGCTGAACTCCGACACCCTGCCGCGGCTGCTGGTCGACCGGCGCTACCACGGGGTGGTCACCGCCGGGGCGCGTTCGGAGACCGAAAAGGCCTTCGTCGCCGACTGCATGGCCCAGGCCAATTGGCTGGTGAAGAGCCTCGATCAGCGGGCCAAGACGATCCTCAAGGTGGCCTCGGAGATCGTGCGCCAGCAGGACGCCTTCCTGGCCTTCGGCGTCGAATGCCTGCGGCCGCTGAACCTGAAGACCGTGGCAGACGCCATCGGCATGCACGAATCGACCGTCAGCCGGGTGACCTCCAACAAGTACGTGGCCACCCCGCGCGGCGTGTTCGAGCTGAAATTCTTCTTCACCGCCTCGATCGGTTCGACCGACGGCGGGGCGGCCCACTCGGCCGAGGCCGTGCGCCACCGGATCAAGCAGATGATCGAGGCCGAAACCGCCGAGACCGACGTGCTCAGCGACGACCGGATCGTCGAGATCCTGAAGGAAGCCGGGGTCGATATCGCCCGCCGAACGGTCGCAAAATATCGTGAAGCCCTGCGCATCCCTTCGTCGGTCGAGCGCCGCCGCCGGCTGAAGGCGGGCTAGGCTTCGCCATACAGTCAGCCGGGTTGACACCAATGCGCGTCGGGCGCGTTGTAGCGGCATGCAAGTCCAGGTCAGCGGCAAGCATGTCGAGGTCGGCGAAGCGTTAGGCTCGCGGATCGTCGACGAACTCTCCGAAGGGATCGGCAAGTACTTCGAGCGCGGCGGCGACGCCGAGGTCGTGGTCTCGCGCGAGGCCCATCTGTTCAAGGTCGACTGTCTGGTGAGGCTGGCCTCGGGCCAGGTTCTCGTCAGCACCGGGACGGGCGGCGACGCCCATACCGCGTTCAACGACGCCCTCGAGCGCATGGAGAAACGCGTCCGGCGCTACAAGCGGCGGCTGAAGGATCACCGCGCGGGCCCCGCTGGCCTGTCGCCCGAGGCGGCCGAGATGGCCGCCCTGACGGTGTTCCGGGATCCCGAGACGGCCGAGGACGAGGCGTTCGCCGACGTCGGCGTTCCGGGCGAGGCGCCGGCGGCCATGGTCATCGCCGAAACCGAGGCCAAGGTGCGCACCCTGACCGTCGGCCAGGCGGTGCTGGAGCTGGATCTGTCCAACTATCCGGTGATCCTGTTCCGCAACGCCGGTCACGGCGGCCTGTCGGTGGTCTATCGCCGGCCGGACGGCAACATCGGCTGGATCGATCCGGAGCGCACGCGTTCATCCAACGGGAAGGACGAGGAGTCATAATCCTTCCCCAAGACGGTGAAACGCTCTAAGGGGCGGCGCGCCCAGAACAATACCCAGTGATGAGTCGGGGACTTCATGGATATCGGTGACTTGCTGTCGCGGGCGACGATCGTCACGCGCGCCGGCGCCTCATCCAAACGCCAGGTGCTCCAGGCGGTGGCCGACACCGCCGCCGAGGCCCTGGGTCTGCCGGCCCAGCATCTGCTGGACGCCCTCATGGAACGCGAGGCCCTGGGCTCCACCGGCCTGGGCGGCGGCGTCGCGGTGCCGCACGCCCGCCTGGCCGAGGTGGACCGGATGACCGGCGTGTTCATCCGCTTCGACACGCCGGTGGCCTTCGATGCGGTCGACGACCGCCCGGTCGACCTGGTGTTCGCCCTGTTCGCCCCGTCCTCGGCGGGGGCCGAGCATCTGCGCGCCCTGGCCGCGGTGTCGCGTCGCCTGCGCTCCGAGGAGCTGCGCCAGCAACTGCGCCAGGCGCGCACCCTCGACGCCCTGCACGCCCTGTTCCTGCGCGAGGACTCGGCCGACGCGGCCTGAGCCGCCTAGCCGGAAATCTGGCGGGTCATCCAGCGCGCCCGGGGGCCGTAGGCGGCGACCTTCGCCGCCAGCTGCGGGGAGGTCTGCGTTTCCATGAAGCCCAGCCGGCGCCAGTAGTCGGCCGCGCCCTCGACGGCGATCAGTTCGGCCCGCCCCAGGCCCGCCTCCGCCGCCCGGCCCAATGCCCGGGCGATCAGCGCCTCGCCGACCTTGCGCCCGCGCGCCCGGGGCGAGACCGCCAGATCATGGATGAAGAGCACCTGCGCCGGCCCGGCCGGCGCCAGCCGCGCCCCGACCGGAGGCGGCGCTTCGGCGGCCCAGCCGTGGGCCAGCAGGTAGCCGGCCAGACGCCCATCCAGCCGGGCGGCCAGGCAACAGGCGTCCGGCAGCTCCAGCCGGCTCTGGAACGCCGCCTCATCCTCGATCAGGAAGGCCGGGTAGACGTCGCGCTGCAGCCGGACAGCCGCGGCCAGGTCGGCCTGTGCGAGCGGGGCAATAATCAGGTCGGGGTCCGGCATGGCCGGCTTGTGCGCCGGCGAACCGGCCGTGGGCAAGGCCGGGCCGCCACGGGCGCGCGTCAGTGCACCGAGACCGGCGCCAGTTCATGGGCCACCGCGGCGGCGAAAGCCGACTCGCGGTCGACCAGGACGGCCAGCCGCTCGCCGTCGGCGCTGTGCACCGCATAGAGCGTCTGGTCGGGGTCGATCTCGAACCCGCGCACGGCCGCGATCGGCGTGCCGGCCAGCACTTCGCGGGCCTTCACCTCGCGCACGTAGACGAGATCGGGAGCGCCGAGATCGGCGAAATCTTCCTTGGTCATAACCGGCGTCATCAAGACCACCTCCATGGATTTACAACGCCCGCCGGGGCGGGCGGTTTCGCGGCCCGCCAGGGGCGCCGCGGTTGTGATCAGTCGACCTGGATCGGAATCCGGCGGATCGCCGGAGTGTCGTCGGGCCGCACCAGATCGACGTGCAGCAGGCCGTGTTCGAGGGCCGCGCGCTCGACCTCCAGGCCGTCGGCCAGGACGAAGCTGCGCACGAAGCCCCGCGCCGCGATGCCGCGGTGCAGGAAGGCGGACGGCTCGCGCTCGGCGCTCTCGCGCTTGCCCGAGACGACCAGCTGCCGCCCCTCGACGACCACCGAAAGCTCCGCGGGCGAAAACCCGGCCACGGCCAGGGTGATGCGCACGGCGTTCTCGCCGCGATCCTCGACATTGTACGGCGGGTAGGATTCGGCCGCGGCCTTGGCCGCCCGGTCGATCAGGGCCCGGGTATGGTCGAACCCGAGCAGGAACGGACTGTCGAACATGATCGTGCGCGTCATTGAGCCCTCGACGAAGCGACTCCGCGGTCGGTCCCCGTCCTCCCGTCAGCGGCAAGGACGTCCGGCCACGCCTGTTTAAATGGGAAAGGCGACCTGTTCCGTCAACGGTTCGCGGCCGTCGCGGCGGGGCCCGAAAAGGCCGAAGGCCCCGCGGTTTCCCGCGAGGCCTTCGATGGTGGAGCTAAGCGGAGTCGAACCGCTGACCTCTTGAATGCCATTCAAGCGCTCTACCAACTGAGCTATAGCCCCGAACCCTTTGACCCGGGTCGGGCCGCGAGACCCGGGTCGGGGTCTCGCGAGGCGGCGGAACCTAGGCTAGCGCCTTGCGACGATCAAGCCCGATTCCGACCGATTTTTCGACTATCGGTCGTCGTCGTCCTTCTTGCCGATGTCGATGTCGTCATCGAAGGCGTCGTCGTCGTCGTCTTCGATGAACGGGACCGAGTCGTCGTCCTCGTCGTCGGCCAGGTCGTCGTCGCTGGTTTCGCCGATGCCGGTGTCCGGCGCATCGGTGTCGTCGTCCTCGTCGGAGGTCAGCACGACGTCATCGACCGCCTCGTCGATCTCGGGGGCGGTGACCTCTTCTTCGTCCTCGTCCTCGGCGTCGGCCGCCTTGTCGACGACCTGGTCCTCGGCCTCCTCGGCCTCGACGGCCGGGCCGCGCCCGCGCACGCGGCGATTGCGCACCGCCTCTTCGGGATCGAAGTCGGACTCGCACTTGGGACAATGCGCAGGCCGACGGTTCAGGTCATAGAACTTCGCCTGGCAGTTCGGGCAGATCTGCTTGGCGCCGAGTTCGGGATTGGCCAAGGGGACAACCTTCGCTTTGACTACGGGATTTCGGGCGGCTCCCTTGCCACCATGACAGGCCGCTGTCAAAAGCGTTTTCGGCCCGGCCCGCCCCGTCCCGCCTCCGGCGCCCCGCGCCGCTCCCGGACCAGAACCCCATGCGTCTGCTCGCCACACCCTCAGGACCGCTCGTCGGGCGCGTGCGCGCGCCGGGCGACAAGTCGATTTCGCACCGGGCCCTGATCCTCGCGGCCATGGCCGAAGGCGTGTCGGAAATCACCGGCCTGCTGGAAAGCGACGACGTGCTGGCCACCGCCCGCGCCATCGAGGCTTTCGGGGCCGGGGTCGAGCGGCTGGGCGAGGGACGCTGGCGCATCACCGGCCATGGCCGCCTTACCCAGCCGGACGGCGTCATCGATTGCGGCAACTCCGGCACCGGGGTGCGGCTGCTGATGGGCGCGGCGGCGGGCTATCCGATCACCGTCGCCTTCGACGGCGACGCCTCGCTGCGGAAACGGCCCATGGGCCGGGTCATCGAGCCGCTGCGGCGGATGGGCGCCCGCTTCGAAGGCGACCGTCTGCCGCTGGTCATGCACGGCGGCGGCCTCGAAGCCATTCGGTACGTCATGCCGGTCGCCTCGGCGCAGGTGAAATCGGCCGTTCTGCTGGCCGGCTGCAACGCTTCGGGCGACACGGTGGTGGTGGAGCCCGCCCGCAGCCGCGACCACACCGAGCGGATGCTGGCCCTGTTCGGCGCCAGGCTACAGACCGAACCCGCCGGCGCTGGCGCGACCCTGACGGCGGCCGGCGGTCAGACCCTGCGCGGGGCCCCCATCGAGGTTCCCGGCGATCCGTCCTCGGCCGCCTTCGCCCTGGTCGCCGCGCTGATCACCCCCGGCTCCGAGGTCACGGCGGAAGGCGTGTTGCTCAACCCGCTGCGCACCGGCCTGTTCGACACCCTTGTCGAGATGGGCGCCGACCTGACCGTCTCGAACCGGCGCGAGGCCGGCGGCGAGGCGGTCGGCGACCTCACCGCCCGCCATTCGGCCCTCGCCGGCGTGATCGTGCCCGAAGCGCGCGCCCCGGCGATGATCGACGAATATCCGGTGCTGGCCGTCGCCGCCGCCTTCGCCCGCGGCGAGACGGTCATGCGGGGGG
>CAZQBJ010000118.1:0-7230 GCA_964591465.1 uncultured Brevundimonas sp. | reverse complement strand
CGGTGGCCGCCGCGATCAACGGCCTCGCGCTGGGCGGCGGTCTGGAGCTGACCCTGGCCTGCCACTACCGGGTGGTCGGCGACGATCCGAAGATCCAGCTGGGCCTGCCGGAGATCAAGGTTGGCCTGTTCCCCGGCGGAGGCGGGACCCAGCGGCTGACCCGGCTGATCGGGGTGCAGGCGGCCATGATGGCCATGACCGAGGGCAAGTCGTTCCGGCCGAACGACGCCAAGGGCGCGGGCATCGTGCACGAGGTGGTCGCCAAGGGCGGCGAGGTCGAGGCGGCCAAGGCCTGGATCAAGGGCGGCGGCAAGGGCGTGCAGCCGTGGGACGAGAAGGGCTTCAAGCTGCCCGGCGGCGGCCCCTATCACCCGGTCGGCATCCAGAATTTCCTGGTCGGCAATGCGATGATCCGCAAGCAGACCTGGGGCAACTACCCGGCCGCGACCAATCTGATGAAGGCGGTCTACGAGGGCGTTCAGGTGCCGATGGACGCGGCGCTGCGCATCGAGACCCGATATTTCATCAAGACGCTGATGACGCCGCAGGCCCAGGGCATGATCCGCTCGCTGTTCCTGTCCAAGCAGGAGCTGGACAAGGGCGCCGTTCGCCCGGCCGACGTGGCCAAGTCCGACCCGAAGAAGGTCACGGTGCTGGGCGCCGGCATGATGGGCGCGGGCATCGCCTATGTGCAGGCCATGGCCGGCATCGAAACCATCCTGATCGACCGCGACCAGGACGCCGCCGACAAGGGCAAGGCGCATGTCGAGGAACTGCTGAAGAAGCGCCTGTCGCGCGGTCAGCTGACGCAGGAGAAGTTCGACGCCCTGCTGGCCTCGGTCACCGCCACCACCGACTACGACCTGATCAAGGGCTCGGACCTGGTCATCGAGGCGGTGTTCGAGAACCGTGAGATCAAGGCGGAGGTGACGAAGCGGGCCGAGGCCCAGCTGGCGGAGGACGCGGTGTTCGGCTCGAACACCTCGACCCTGCCGATCACCGGCCTGGCAGAAGCCTCGGTGCGGCCGGAGAACTTCATCGGCATCCACTTCTTCTCGCCGGTCGACAAGATGATGCTGGTCGAGATCATCATGGGCGAGAAGACCGGCCAGGAGGCCCTGGCCAAGGCGCTCGACTATGTGATGAAGATCCGCAAGACGCCGATCGTGGTGAACGACAGCCGCGGCTTCTACACCTCGCGCTGCTTCGGCACCTATGTGGCCGAGGGCATGGCCATGCTCGAGGAGGGTTACGCGCCGGCCCTGATCGACAACATCGGTCGGGCCACCGGCATGCCGCGCGGTCCGCTGGAGATGCACGACGACGTGGCTCTGGACCTGTCGGTCAAGATCGCCAAGCAGACGGCCGAGGACCTGGGCGACAAGTACCAGCCGCTGCCGGGCGCCCACATCGTCCAGAAGATGGTCGAGGAGCTGGGCCGCTACGGGCGCAAGAACGGCAAGGGGTTCTACGACTACGACAGCAAACCCAAGACCCTGTGGAAGGGGCTGGCGGAGCTGGCGCCGGTGAAGATCGCCGAGTCGACCCCCGAGATGGTCGAGGACCAGAAGCGCCGGCTGCTGTACCGCCAGGCGGTCGAGGTGGCCCGCTGCTGGGAAGAAGGCGTCATCGACGACCCGCGCGAGGCGGACGTCGGCGCCATCCTGGCCTGGGGCTTCGCGCCCTGGACCGGCGGCCCGATCACCATGATCGACCAGATCGGGCTGAAGGCCTTTGTCGAACAGGCCGACAAGTACGCCGAAAAGTACGGCGACCGCTTCTCGCCGCCGCAGCTGCTGCGCGACATGGCGGCGAAGGGCGAGACCTTCTACGGCAAGTTCGCCGGCCAGAAGGCGGCGGCCTAGGAGCGCGGACCTCCGGGTCCGCCTGACCTGAGCGATGCGGGCGTGCGGACCGGGAGGTCCGCGCTCCTTTGGAGCCGAACACATGTCCGAGGCCCGATGCCTGCTCGCCTGATCCGCACCGACGGCCTGACCCAGGCGGTGATCGAGGCCGGCGAGGGCCCGCTGGTCATTCTGATCCACGGCTTCCCGGAGCTTGCGATCAGCTGGCGGGCGCAGGTCGAGGCGCTGGCGGCGGCGGGCTATCGCGCCGCGGCGCCGGACATGCGCGGCTATGGCGGCACCGACAAGCCGCCCGAGACCGCGGCGCACACCATCTTCCATCTGGTCGGCGACATGGTCGACCTGGTCCGGGCGCTGGGCGAGACCCGGGCGGTCGTCGTCGGCCACGACTGGGGCGCGGCGGTGGCCTGGCACTGCGCCCTGATGCGGCCGGACATGTTCCGCGCGGTGGCCGGTCTGTCCGTGCCGTTCCAGCCGCGCCGGCCCAGGGGGCCGCCGACGGCGGCCATGGCCGCGATCTCTCGGGCGGCCGGCCTGGGCGAGCTGTACATCGTGCGCTTCCAGGCCGACGACGCCCACGTCCCGTTCGACGCCGACCCGGAGGCGGCGCTGCGCAAATGCTTCTGGAGCTATGACGGGGCGACGCCGGCCGAGCAGCGGGCGACCGGCTTCCTGCCGGAGGGGGTCGGCATGCTGCAGGCCATTGCCGACGACGTCCCGGCCCCGCCGTGGATGCGCCCCGAGCACCTGGCCGACTACGTCGCGGCCTTCGCCGCCGGGGGCTTCAAGGGACCGCTGGACTGGTACCGGTGCGTGGACCGCAACTGGGCCCTGACCGCCTGGCTGCAGGACCGGAAGATCACCGCGCCGGCCCTGTTCATGGTCGGCGAGCACGACCCGGTGCGGCTGTACGCCGGGGCGCAGGAGGCGGCGCTGGGCGACTGGCTTGAAGATCTGCGCGGGACCCATGTGCTGCCCGGCGCCGGCCACTGGCTTCAGCAGGAGCGGCCGGACGAGGTCAACGCCCGGCTGATCGCCTTTCTGGACGGCTTGGCGCTGGACCCGGGCGCGCGCTAGGCTCGCCCCTCTGCTGGGGGACCCTTCGATGACCATGCTTTCCACCGTCCTCGTCGCGGGCGTGATCGCCGCGCCGGCCGCCGGGGCCGAGGCGCCGGACCTGACCGGCGCCTGGGAGGGCCGGCTGAACGTGGCCGGCCAGTCGATCCGCATCGTCTTCCGCATCGACGGGACCGGCGCGGTGATGGACAGCCCCGACCAGGGCGGCTTCGACATTCCGGCCGAGGGGCCGACGGTCGAGGGCGGCGTGGTGCGGCTGGGCGTGGCGGCCATCGGCGGCAGCTTCGAGGGCGCGCTGTCGGCCGACGGCCGGACCCTGACCGGAACCCTGCGGCAGGGCGGGGTCGCCGCGCCGCTGGTCCTGACCCGCCAGGCCGCGGCCCAGACCGCCGCCCCGGACCCGGCGGCGATCGCCCGGCTGGTCGGGACCTGGGAAGGCCCGCTGACGGTCAGCGGCCAGACGCTGACGCTGGTGTTCCGGGTCGGCGAGGACGGCCGGGCGGTGATGGACAGCCCCGACCAGGGCGCGCGCGGCATCGGCGCGGGACGACCGACCCTGTCGGGCGACGAGGTGACCTTCACCATCGCCGCGGCCAACGCCCGGATGGTCGGCGAGCTGTCGGCGGACGGCGCGACCATCTCGGGGACCTTCTTCCAGGGGGCCATGGAGGCGCCGCTGGTGCTGACGCGAACGGCCGCCGGCGCCGAGGCGGAGGCGGCCCGGCCCCAGACGCCTCAGCCGCCCTTCCCCTACCGGAGCGAGGAGGTCGCGTTCGACAACCCCGCGGCGTCCGGCGTCACCCTGGCCGGAACCCTGACCCTGCCCGAGGGGCCGGGTCCCTTCCCGGCCGCCATCCTGATCACCGGCTCGGGGCCGCAGGACCGCGACGAGACCATCGAGGGGCACAAGCCGTTCGCCATCTGGGCCGACGAACTGACCCGGCGGGGCGTGGCGGTGCTGCGCTTCGACGACCGCGGGGTGGCCGGCTCGACCGGCGAGTTCGGCGCGGCGACCAGCGCCGACTTCGCCACCGACGTGCGGGCGGTGTTCGACGGCCTCGCCGCCCGGCCCGACATCGACCCGGCGCGGATCGGGCTGATCGGCCACAGCGAGGGGGCGACCGTGGCCTATCTGGCCATGGCCGGCGGCCTGCGCCCGGCCTGGCTGGTCACCCTGGCCGGCGGGGCGGTGTCCGGCGGCGACATCATCACCGAGCAGGTGCGGCTGCTGTCCGAGGTCACCGGCGCGACGCCCGAGGCGGTGGAGGCGGCGGTGGCGACCCAGCGGCGGCTGATGGACGCGGTGGCCGACAACGCGGCCGACGGCGAGGCGGCGCAGCGGGCGGCGGAGACGATCCTGGTGGAAGCCGGCACCCCGCAGGGGGCGGCGACCCGTTCGGCCGCGGCCATGGCCCATCCGTGGTTCCGGGGCTTCGTCGCCTACGATCCGGGCCCGTCGATCGCGGCCATCGAGGCGCCTATGCTGGCGGTGTTCGGCCAGAAGGACCTGCAGGTGCCGCCCGACCAGAACGCGCCGGTGCTGCGGCAGCTGAAGCCGGACGCAGAGGTGGTGGTGCTGCCGGGGCTCAATCACCTGTTCCAGCCGGCCGGGACCGGTCTGCCCAGCGAGTACGGCCAGATCGAGACCAGCCTCGATCCGTCCGTGATCTCGACGGTGGTCGACTGGGTGGTCGCCCGCGCCGGACTCTAGACCGGGTCGGTCGGCCCGGGGACCGGGGCCGGCGGGGCCGGGGTTTCAGGCAGCGGAATGAACTCTTCGGAGTCGCCGACCGGCAGCTTCATGCGGCCGGCCTTCCAGTCGGCCTTGGCCTGCTCCATCCGGTCCTGCGAGGAACTGACGAAGTTCCACCAGATCAGGCGGGGGCCGACCGGCTCGCCGCCCAGAGCCATGACCGTGGCCGAGGTCAGGGCGTGCACCGTGACGTCGGCCTCGGGCTCGAGCACGATCAGCTGGCCGGCGCGGAAGGTCCGGTCGGCGACCTCGATCTCGCCGCGGGCGACGTAGAGCGCCCGTTCGCTCATCCCGCCGCGGCCCCGGCCCGGCGGCGGCGCGGTGCGCACCCCGGCGGCCATTTCCCAGTGCACGTAGAACAGCGGCGAATGGGTCCGGACATTGGCCGAGGCGCCGTAGGCCTCGCCGGCCACCAGCCGGGCGTACAGGCCGCCCTGTTCGTAGGACGGCAGGTCGGCGCCTTCGTAGTGGTCGAACGACGGGTCGGTCTCCTCGTCCTCCACCGGCAGGGCGACCCAAGCCTGCATGCCGTGCAGCGCGCCGCCGGCCGCCTGGCGGATCGGGTCGGTGCGTTCGGAGTGCACGATGCCGCGCCCGGCGGTCATCCAGTTGACCTCGCCGGGGCGGATGGCCTGGGTGCAGCCGAGGCTGTCGCGATGCAGGATCTCCCCCTCGAACAGATAGGTCAGGGTCGACAGGCCGATGTGCGGGTGCGGCCGCACATTGATGCCCTGGGCGCCAGGCGCGAAGTCCGCCGGGCCCATCTGGTCCAGGAAGATGAAGGGCCCGACCATCCGGCGCGCGTGGAACGGCAGCACCCGCCCGACCTCGAACCCCCCGAGGTCCTTGCGCCGCGCCTCGATCACCATCTCGATCATGGGTGCGTCCTCCTGCGCGCGCACTTAGCCACGGGGCCGCGCCGGCGGCAATCAGCCGTTGGGCGCGGCCAGCGACAGCGGCAGGGCCGTCTCGTCCTTCACCCCGCGGGTGACGATGTGGCTCTCGCAATCCGAGACGATGCCCAGGGCCAGAAGCTTCTCGCGCAGGAAGGAGTCGAAGGCGTGCATGTCGGAGGTGACGATGCGCAGGACATAGTCCTCGCGGCCGGTGATGGTGGCGCACTGGACCACCTCGGGCCAGTCGGCCACGGCCCGCTCGAACACGTCCAGATTGGCGGTCGAGGGCAGGTTCAGCTTGACGATCGCATAGACCTCGAAGTCCAGGCCCAGCCGGGCCGGGTCGAGGATCGTCACCCGCTTGCGGATGACGCCGGAGTCCTCCAGTCTCTTGATGCGACGCCAGCACGGGGACGCCGACAGGCCGACGCGCTCGGCGACCTCGGCCACCGACAGGCTGGCGTCGTGCTGGAGGATGTCGAGGATGCGGGCGTCCACGGGATCCAGGTCGTCGGCCAATTCTTTTCCCTCCAGCCCAATATCGCGGAATTTTCGACCCTCGAACGTTGGCATGAGGGGTTGAACTTTGGCAAGCGCGTCCTGATGCGTCATGATATGCAGCGCGCCAGGAAACGCCGGAAAACAACAAGGGCCAAGCATGACCCGAAAGAACACCACGCCGCTGTCGCTGCGCGTGCCCGAGCCCTCGGGCCGGCCCGGCGACAAGCCGGACTTCAGCCACCTGAAGATCGACGCCCCCGGGGCGGTGACGCGGCCGGACGTCGGGGCCGCGCCGGCCGACATGCGCGACCACGCCTTCGGGCTGATCCGGGTGCTGGACGATAACGGCCAGGCCGTCGGTCCGTGGGACCCGAAGCTGGACGCCGAGACCCTGCGCCGAGGCCTCAAGGCGATGATCCTGACCCGCGCCTTCGACGACCGGATGCACCGCGCCCACCGGCAGGGGAAGACCAGCTTCTACATGAAGTGCACCGGCGAGGAGGCCATCGCGGTCGCCCAGGGCATGCTGCTGTCGCGCGAGGACATGGGCTTCCCGACCTATCGCCAGCAGGGCCTGCTGATCGCCCGGGGCTATCCCCTGGTCGAGATGATGAACCAGATCTATTCGAACGCCGCCGACCCGATCAAAGGCCGGCAGCTGCCGATCATGTACTCGGACAAGTCGTACGGCTTCTTCACCATCTCGGGGAACCTGGGCACCCAGTATCCGCAGGCGGTGGGCTGGGCCATGGCCAGCGCCATCCGGGGCGACGACAAGATCGCCATCACCTGGATCGGCGACGGCTCGACCGCCGAGAGCGACTTCCACTCGGCCCTGACCTTCGCCGCCGTCTACCGGGCGCCGGTGATCCTCAACATCGTCAACAACCAGTGGGCCATCAGCTCGTTCATGGGCATCGCCGGCGGGCTGGAGACGACCTTCGCCTCCAAGGCCATCGGCTACGGCCTGCCGGCCCTGCGCGTCGACGGCAACGACTTCCTCGCCGTCTGGGCCGCGACCCAGTGGGCCGAGGAGCGCGGCAGCACAAACCAGGGCGCGTCGGTCATCCAGCTGTTCACCTACCGCGGCGCCCCGCACACGACCGCGGACGACCCCAGCCGCTACCGGCCCGGCGCC
>CAZQBJ010000117.1:0-7258 GCA_964591465.1 uncultured Brevundimonas sp. | reverse complement strand
CTAGGGCATCCGCGGCGGGTCGGGCAGGCGGCTGCGGCAGGCCTCGGCCTGGGCCAGCAGGCTGTCGGTATCCTGGCCGGCCAGGGTCCCGGCGTGCCGGGCGCGGATGCGCTCGGCCTCCTCGGCCCGGGCCAGGCTGAACCGCTCGTTCATGCTCTCGACCAGGGCATAGGCCCGGTCGTCCCAGCGGGCCGCGGCCGTGTTGTGGCCGCCGTCCGGATCATTGTGGTGTTCGCGGTACAGGGCGATGGCGGTCGATTCGAACACCGCCAGGCACTCGACGGCTTCGCGCCAGTCGGTGATCGGTCCGGCCGGTTGCTGGGCCGCGAGGGCGAACGCGAACGCATAGGCGGACAGAAACATGGCTTTCTCCCCCCGCCGCGGTCAGTTGGGCCGGGTCACCACCATCAGGTAGTTGATGTCGGCGTCGCGACTCTCCGACCAGCGGTCGGTCAGGGGATTATAGACCAGGCCGTAGGGCCCTTCCACTTTCAACGGCTCAGCTTCCAGGAAGTGGCGGATTTCGTCCGGCTTGAGAAACTTGCGCCAGTCGTGCGTGCCCGCCGGCACCCAGCGCAGCACATACTCGGCCGCCACCTTGCCCAGGGCTAGCGCCTTGAGCGTGCGGTTCAGGGTGGCGATGAACATCACCCCGCCGGGGGCCAGCAGCCGCGCGGAATCGCGCAGGTAGGCGCCCGGGTCGGCCACATGCTCGACCACCTCCATGTTCAGGATCACGTCAAACGGACCGGCGTCCTCGCGGACCAGCTGCTCGACGGTGGCGGCCCGGTAGTCGATGGGCAGTTCCTGCGCCTCGCCGTGGGCGCGGGCGGCGCCGATGCCTTCTTCGGACGCGTCGATGGCGGTGACGGCGAAGCCGAGCCGGCACATCGGCTCGGACAGCAGGCCGCCGCCGCAACCGATATCCAGCAGTCGCCGGCCGTCGAACGGCCGGGCCGCCCGCGGATCGACCTGGAAATGCGCCGCCAGCCGGTCGCGGATGAATCTCAGGCGGGCCGGGTTGAACTTGTGCAGCGGCGCGAACGGGCCGGCCGGATCCCACCAGGTTTCCGCCAGGGCGGAGAACCGGGCGACCTCGTCCGGGTCGATGCTGGCGCCCTTCGCCCCTCCGGGGGCTTCTCGCGCCTGCAGGCTGTCGTTAGAAGCGGCCATCGCCCCTGCAGATGGACGGCTCGCGCCGTCATGGCAAGCGCGCAGGCGGGCGATCGGGAGGGCGAGGCCGGATGACGCGACTGGTGATGAAGTTCGGCGGCACCTCCATGGGCGACCTCGAACGCATCCGCCGCGCGGCCCGCCTGGTCGCCGCAGAGGCGCGCGCCGGCCACGAGGTGGCGGTGATCGTCTCGGCCATGGCCGGCAAGACCAACGAGCTGGTCGCCTGGACCGACGGCGCCGGCAAGCCGGCCCAGGGCGTGCCGCTGACCGACGACGAGTACGACGTGGTGGTGGCCTCGGGCGAACAGGTGACCGCCGGCCTGCTGGCCCTGACCCTGCGCAATCTCGGGTTCCGCGCCCGCACCTGGATGGGCTGGCAGATTCCGGTTCTGACCGACGATCACCACGGCCGGGCCCGCATCATCGACGTGCCGGGCGAGGCCATCGGCGCGGCCGTCGACGGCGGCGAGATCGCCGTGGTGCCCGGCTTCCAGGGGGTCACTGCCGAGGGCCGCATCACCACCCTGGGCCGCGGCGGCTCGGACACCTCGGCCGTGGCGGTGGCCGCCGCGCTCGGCGCGCCGTGCGACATCTATACCGACGTCGACGGGGTCTATACGACCGACCCGAGGATCGAGCAGAAGGCGCGCCGCCTGGAGAAGATCTCCTACGAGGAGATGCTCGAGATGGCCTCGCTTGGCGCCCGGGTGCTGCAGACCCGCTCGGTCGAGCTGGCCATGGCCCGGCGGGTGCCGCTGCGGGTGCTGTCGAGCTTCATCGAGGTCGGGCCGGACGGCGAGGTTCCGCCCAAGGCCGGAACGCTTATCTGCGACGAGGAGGAGATCGTGGAGCAACGCATCGTCAGCGGCGTGACCATGAGCCGGGACGAGGCCCGCGTCACCCTGCTGGGCCTGCCCGATCGCGTCGACGCGCCGGCCCGGGTGTTCGCCCGGCTGGCCGAGGCGAACGTCAATGTCGACATGATCGTCCAGTCCGAGGCGCGCCAGGCCGACACCGCCAACATGATGTTCACCGTCGGCCGCCGCGACGCGGCCCGGGCCGCGGACCTGATGCGCGCCGACCAGGCCGAGCTGGGCTTCGTGGAGATCCGGGTCGACGAGGACGTGGCCAAGATCTCGGTCGTCGGGCTCGGCATGCGCAGCCACGCCGGCGTCGCCCAGACGATGTTCCAGGCGCTGGCCGAGAAGGGGGTTAAGATCCAGGCGATCAGCACCTCGGAGATCAAGATCAGCGTGCTGATCGACGCCGCCTGGGCCGAACTGGCGGTGCGCGCCTTGCACGCGGCCTACGGCCTGGACCAGATCTGACCCGGCGTCCCGAAAGGGACGCGAACAGAGAGACGCGATGACCAAGGGCGGTTTGACGACACGGGGGCCGAGGAACCTCCTGCGCCAGATCCGCGAGGCCCTGGCGGGCGGGGGGCCGGCCCAGTCGCGCTTCGACCAGGTGGTGCGGATCATCGCCGGCTCGATGGTCGCAGAGGTCTGCTCGATCTACCTGCGCCGCGCGTCCGGCGAGATGGAGCTGTTCGCCACCGAGGGCCTGAACCCCGAGGCGGTGCACAACACCCGCCTGCGCCCCGGGGAGGGTCTGGTCGGCGAGGTCGCGCGGCTGGCCGTGCCGATCAGCCTGTCGGACGCGCCGTCCCATCCCAATTTCTCGTACCGGCCCGAGACCGGCGAGGACCCGTACCACGCCTTCCTCGGCGTGCCGTTGCTGCGCGGCGGCCGGCCGATCGGGGTTCTGGTGGTGCAGAACCGGGCCGCGCGGGTCTACGACGCCGACGAGATCGAGGACTTGCAGACCATCGCCATGGTGCTGGCCGAGATGGTCGCCGGCGGCGAGCTGCTGGGCGAGGTCGAGCTGCGCGACGTCGAGGTCGCGCCGCACCGGCCCGAGCGGCTCAAGGGCGTCCGCCTCGCCGAGGGCCTGGCGTTCGGCCAGGCGGTGCTGCACGAGGCGCCGGTGGCCCCCGAGCGGCTGCTGTCCGACGACCCGGACGGCGAGGAGGTCCGGCTGAGGTCCGCCCTCGGCGCCTTGCGGGCCAACATCGACGCCATGCTGGACGGAAGCCAGGGCCTGGCCGGACCGTCCTACGAGGTGCTCGAGACCTACCGCATGTTCGCCGACGACCGCGGGTGGTTACGCTCTCTGGAGGAGGCCGTGCGCAGCGGCCTGACGGCCGAGGCGGCGGTCGACCGGGTGCGCAACGAGCACCGCGCCCGCTTCGCCACGGCGCGCGACCCGTACCTGAAGGAGCGACTGCACGACCTGGAGGACCTGGCCAACCGGCTGCTGCGCATGCTGGCCGGCGACACGCCCGGCGCGCGCGACCTGCCGGCCGACGCCATCCTGGTCGCCCGCAACCTGGGCCCGGCGGACCTGCTGGAATATCCGCGCGACCGGCTGCGCGGCCTGCTGCTCGAGGAGGGCTCTGCCGCCAGTCACGCGGCGATCGTCGCCCGCGCCCTCCAGATTCCCTGCGTCGGCCGCCTGCAGGGCCTGCGCGACCGGCTGAGCGAGGGTGATCAGGTCATCGTCGACGGCGAGACCGGCGAGGCCTATCTGCGGCCCCGCCCCGACATGCTGGAGGCCGTGCGGGCGCGGATGCAGGTGCGCGACCAGCGCCGGGCCGAGTTCGCCGAGATGCGCGGCCTGCCCGCCGTCACCCTGGACGGCACGCGGGTCAATCTGCTGACCAACGCCGGCCTGGCGGTCGATCTGGAATCTCTGGACGAGACCGGGGCCGAGGGCATCGGCCTGTTTCGCACCGAGTTCCAGTTCATGGTCTCCGAGGAGCTGCCCCGGCTTGAGGCCCAGACAGCCCTGTACCGGCGGGTTCTGGACGCCGCCGGCGACCGGCCGGTGACTTTCCGCACCCTGGATATCGGCGGCGACAAGGTGTTGCCCTATCTGGAGACCGAGCGGGAGGAGAACCCGGCCCTGGGCCGCCGCGCCATCCGCCTGGGTCTGGACCGGCCGGGCCTGCTGCGCCTGCAGATCCGCGCCCTGCTGACCGCCGCCAGCCGGCGCGAACTGCGCCTGATGTTCCCGATGATCGCCTCGGTCGAGGAGTTCCGTCAGGCCCGCGAGCTGGTCGAGATCGAATGCGCCTGGGCCCGCCGCCGCGGGCGCTCCCTGCCGTCGCGCCTGCGGGTCGGGGCGATGATCGAGGCCCCGTCGCTGCTGTGGCACCTGGATGCGCTGCTGCCGATGGCCGATTTCGTTTCGGTCGGCACGAATGACCTGTTCCAGTACATGTTTGCCGCCGACCGGACCAATCCGCTGGTCGCCGACCGCTACGACCCGCTGTCGCCGCCGGCGCTGCGGGCCCTGCAGGAAATCCAGCGCAAATGCGCCGAGACCGGCACCCCGGCCTCGGTCTGCGGCGAGATCGCCGGGCGGCCGCTGGAGGCTTTCGCCTTGATCGCGTTGGGTTTCCAGCGCCTGTCCGCGCCCCCCGGCGGCGTCGGGCCGGTCAAGCGGATGATCCTGTCGTGCGACCTGCCGCCGGCGCGCCGCGGCCTGGCCAATCTGCTGGGCAGCTCGGCCGGCTCGATCCGCAGCGAGATCGAATCGCTGGCCCGGAAGTTGAACGTCGCGGTCTAGGCCTGTCCCGAAAGGGGAAGCCGATGGCGAATCATTAACGAAACCTTGATCCTAGCACGGCTATGGTTTATCCACAGGATGATTTTCGGGGGCCTTCGGGGGAAGGTGACGACCGGGATCCGGGCAAGTCGCCGGAGCCGGATCAGGTATTGAGTTCGGGGGCAGGGGCCATGGCGCCGCTGGATACGGGTTCGGACCCGGACATCTACACGTCGGCCCGCAGCTGGGATGAGCCGCCGCCTTCGCTCGCCGATTTTCCGACCCTTGGCGAAGGCCTCAAGGCGGCCCGGGAGCGCTCGGGCAAGTCGCTCGGCGAGCTGTCCGCCGCCACCCGCGTCCATGCCCGCTATCTGACCGCCCTGGAGCAAGGCGACTATTCGGCCCTGCCGTCGCGGCCCTTCTCTCTCGGCTATGTGCGCGCCTACGCCTCGGCCCTGGGTCTGGACGAGCATCTGGCCGCCGACCGGTTCAAGCGCGAGGCGCCCGGCGAGACCGAGGCCCTGCGCCCGCCGACGGGCGCCGACGTGCAGGACGTGAAGCGTCATTCGCCGCGACTGATCGGCGTGGCGGCCCTGGTGGTGTGCGCCGTGGTCGGCTGGAACGTGTTCCAGCGCGTCAGCCTGATGCAGGAGCCCCATCCTTCCGACATCGCCGAGGTGCCCGAAAGCTGGACCCTCGGCACGGTCCCGGGCGTGGTGCGCGTCGGCGCGCCGCAGCCGGCCCCGCCGGACCAGACGATCCCGGCCCTGTACGTCACGCCCGGGCTCGAGGCGGAGCTGACCGGCGCCGACCCGGACGCCCCGGCGGCCGCGGCCCAGGCCTCGCCGGTGCAGGCTGCGTTCAACCCGCAGGGCGCCATCTACGGCGCCTCGCCCGGAGCCTCGCAGGTGGTGCTGCAGGCCCGCCGCGCCGCCAGCCTGGTGGTGCGCATGGCCGACGGCCGGGTGCTGTTCGCCCGTCAGCTGGCCGCCGGCGAGGCCTGGCGCGCCCCGGCCGGCGTCTCGGCCGTGGTCGACGTGTCCGAACCCTCCGCCTTCGATGTCTATCTGAACGGCGAGCACGGCGGGGCCCTGACCGCGGTGATCACCCCGTTGTCGCAGCTGAACGCCCGGGCCGAGCGCCTCGCCCGTCAGGCCGCCGCCAGCGTGGTGGCCAGCGCCGAGGCGGCCGCCAACGGCGGCTGAGACGATTTCGCTCGTGGCCTGGACGGCCGGATGGGCCTATCTATGCGGCCATGAGCCACGCCTCCGCCTCTGAACTGGCCCACGTCCGGCCCTGGCGCGCCATCGACCGACGCCCCAGCCGCAAGATCCGCGTGGGCAGCGTCGAGGTCGGCGGCGACGCCCCGATCACCGTCCAGTCGATGACCAACACCCCGACGGCCGACGCCGGGGCGACCATCGACCAGATCCGCGCGCTCGAGGACGCCGGAGCCGACATCGTGCGGGTCTCCTGCCCCGACGAGGCTTCGACCGCCGCCCTGGGGACCATCGTGCGGGCGGCCCGCGTGCCGATCGTGGCCGACATCCACTTCCACTACCGGCGCGGGATCGAGGCGGCCCAGGCCGGCGCCGCCTGCCTGCGCATCAATCCGGGCAACATCGGGTCGAAAGAGCGGGTGCGAGAGGTGGTCCAGGCGGCCCGCGACCACGGCTGCTCGATGCGCATCGGGGTCAACGCCGGCAGCCTGGAGCGCGAACTGCTCGAGAAATACGGCGAGCCGTGCCCGGACGCGATGGTCGAGAGCGCCCTGAACCACGCCCGCATCCTGCAGGACCACGACTTCCACGAGTTCAAGATTTCGGTGAAGGCGTCCGACCCGTTCCTGACCGTGGCCGCCTACCAGCAGCTGGCCGAGGCGATCGACTGTCCGCTGCACCTGGGCGTGACCGAGGCCGGACCGACCCGCGCCGGCACCATCAAGTCCTCGATCGGCCTGGGCGCCCTGCTGTGGGCCGGGATCGGCGACACCATCCGGGTGTCGCTGGCGGCCGACCCGGTCGAGGAGATCAAGGTCGGCTTCGACATCCTCAAGTCGCTGGGCCTGCGCCACCGGGGGGTCAACATCATCGCCTGCCCGTCGTGCGCCCGGCAGGGATTCAACGTCATCGAGACGGTCGGCATCCTCGAGGAGCGCCTGGCGCATGTGACCACGCCGATGTCGCTGTCGATCATCGGCTGCGTGGTCAACGGCCCGGGCGAGGCCCTGTTCACCGACATCGGCTTCACCGGCGGCGGCAAGGGCTCGGGCATGGTCTACATGGCCGGCAAGATCGCCCACAAACAGGACAACGCCGGCATGATCGACCACATCGTCGAGCTGGTCGAGCGGCGGGCGGCCGAGCTGGAGGCGCAGCGGGCCGTCGCGCCGGGCCTGGCCGCCGCCGAATAGCCGGCCCTAGTCGAGCCGCGAGGCCGCCCCGCCCGGAATGGTGCAGGCGTAGTCATTGGC
>CAZQBJ010000116.1:0-7269 GCA_964591465.1 uncultured Brevundimonas sp. | reverse complement strand
AGAAGGAGTTCGCCGAGCGGACCCAGCTGTTCCAGGACGCCCTGGACGTGGACGAGGTGATCGCCCAGCTGCTGGTCACCGAGGGCTTCGCCACCATCGAGGACCTGGCCTTCGTCGAGACTTACGAGATCGCCGAGATCGAGGGCTTCGACGAGGACACCGCCGTCGAGCTGCAGGCCCGCGCGCGCGACTACCTGGACAAGCTGGCCGCCGAGCTGGACGCCCGCCGCAAGGAGCTGGGCGTCGAGGACGGCCTGCTCGAGGTGCCGGGCGTGACGCTGCAGGTCGCCGTCGCCCTGGGCGAAGGCGGGGTGAAGACCGTCGAGGACCTGGCCGACCTGGCCACCGACGAACTGCGCGGCGGCTTCGAGACCCGCGACGGCGAGCGCGTGCGCCTGCCGGGCGTGCTGGAGGCCTTCAACCTGTCGATCGCCGACGCCGAGATGCTGATCCTGCGCGCCCGCGTGGCGGCCGGCTGGATCGACGCCTCGGAGATCGAGTCCCCCGAGCCCGAGCCGGGCGAGGAGGGCTACGAGGTCGGCGAGGCCGAACTGGCCGACGGCGAGCCGGGCGAGGACGTGGTCTTCGACGCGCCCGCCGAACCCGCGCCCGAAGCCTGATGGGAGACCCGGCCGTCCATGGTGCGTGCAGCGACAGCGGAACAGCGTGAACGCCGCGACCTCGTCTCGGGCGAGGTCATGGACGAGTCACGCCTGATCCGCTTCGTGGCCGCGCCGGACGGCGGGGTGGCGCCCGATCTGGCGGCCCGCCTGCCCGGTCGCGGCCTGTGGGTCGAGGCCCGGCGCGAGAGCGTCGAGACGGCCGCGCGCAAGAACCTGTTCGCGCGCGCCGCCAGGGCCAGGCTGACCGTCCCGGCCGACCTGGCCGATCAGGTCGAGCGGCTGCTGGCCCGGCGCTGTCTGGACCTGCTGGGCCTTGCCCGACGCGAAGGCGTGCTTATCTCTGGCTTCGAGAAGGCCGCCGCCGCGATCCGGGCGGGCCAGGCGGCCTGGCTGATCGAGGCGGCCGACGGCTCGGCCGACGGTCGGGGCAAGCTCCTGTCCATCGCCGGGCGCACGCAAAACCCCCCGCGGGTCTGCGGCGCGTTCGGCGTCGAGGATTTGAGTTTGGCCTTGGGCCTTGAAAATGCGATACACACCGTCCTCCTTGCGGGGCGACGGGCCGGACGCTGGACTGACGAGGTCGGGCGACTGGCGGGATTTCGACCGCTTCTGCCACCGGATTGGCCGCCGCTGCGACCTGCTGGCGGACAGGAGCGGGACCAAGAGGATGCCTTCGACGGGCGGGGCGCTGCTTCCCGAAAGGGTGGCGGGGTCTAGGCCCGTTTTTGTGTTTGGACGAACCGACGGCGGATTTCCGCCGCCCTTAGAAGCGACCGAATGAGCGACGCGAACGACGACAAGACCAAGGACGGGGAAGCGCCGGCGCAAACGGGGCCTCGCGCTCCGCTGAGCCTGAAGCCCCGGCAGGCGGGATCGGTTTCGACCGGCACCGTGCGCCAGAGCTTCAGTCACGGGCGGACCAAGACCGTGGTCGTCGAAACCAAGCGCCGGATCGGCGCGGGCCCCGGGCATCAGCGCCCGCAGGGCTTCGACGTCGCGCGTCCGCGTCAGGATCCGGCCGCCGCCCCGGCTCGCCCCGCGCCGCGTGAGGATCGCGCCCCCGGCGGCCTGTCCGCCGAGGAGATGGAGGCCCGTCGCCGGGCCATCGCCCTGGCCAACCGCGAGCGCGAGCGCCGCGAGGCCGAGGCCAAGGCGGCCGAGGAAGCGCGCCGCCGCGAGGCCGCCGCCCAGGCCGAAGCCAAGGCCGCCGAACCGGCCCCCGCGCCGGCCAAGCCTGCGGAGTCTCCGGCTCCCGCCCCGGCCGCGCCTGTCGCCGCGACCCCGGCCGAACCGGCGCCCTCGCCGGCCCCGGCCAAGCCCGCCGCGCCGGCCAAGCCGGCCCGGCCGCAGGTCAATTTCGGCCAGCGCGTGCCGCGCCAGCGCGACTCCGCCCCCAGCCGCCCCGAACGGCCGGCCTTCGGCGGGCGCTCGGCCCGCGAGGCCGCCGCCGCCGGCGAGCGCCCGGCCCGTCCGGCCGGCGAACCGGTCCGCTATTCGGCGCTCAATCCGCGCCCGGCCGCGCCGCGCCCGGCCCCGTTCCGCGCCGGCGAGCCGCCGGCCGCGCCCGAGGTCTCGCGCCCGTCGCGCGCCGGTCCGCGCAGCCCCGACCGCAAGCCGGCCCACCTCGAAGAGGCCGACCGCATCCGGCGCGCCAAGAGCGCGGCGGCCGACAAGTCCGGCCGCGGCAAGGGCGAGCCCAAGCGTCGCGAAGGCCGCCTGACCATCCAGTCGGTCGCCGGCGACGGCGACACCGCCGAGCGGATGCGTTCGCTGGCCTCGGTCCGCCGGGCCCGCGAACGCGAGAAGGAAAAGCGCCGCGGCGGCGCCGTGGAGGCCCCGCGCGTGTCGCGCGAGGTGGTCATCCCGGACGTCATCACGGTGCAGGAGCTGGCCTCGCGCATGGCCACCCGCGGCGTCGAGGTGATCAAGTTCCTGATGCGTCAGGGCGTGATGCTGAAGATCAACGACATCATCGACAGCGACACCGCCGAGCTGGTGGCCACCGAATTCGGCCACACGGTCAAGCGGGTGTCCGAGGCCGATGTCGAAACCGGCTTCCTGGCCGAGGACGACGACAGCGACGCCACCACCCCGCGGCCGCCGGTCGTGGCTGTCATGGGTCACGTCGACCACGGCAAGACCTCGCTGCTGGACGCCCTGCGCTCCAGCGACGTGGCCGCGGGCGAGGCCGGCGGCATCACCCAGCACATCGGGGCCTACCAGGTGCGGCTGGAGGGCGGTCAGCGCGTGACCTTCCTCGACACCCCCGGCCACGCAGCCTTCTCGGCCATGCGGGCGCGCGGGGCCAATGTGACCGACGTGGTCATCCTGGTGGTGGCCGCCGACGACGGCGTGATGCCGCAGACCATCGAGGCCATCAATCACGCCAAGGCGGCCGGCGCGCCGATCATCGTGGCGATCAACAAGATCGACAAACCCGAGGCTGACGCCACCCGGGTGATCAACGAACTGCTGCAGCAGGAGATCGTCGTCGAGAGCCTCGGCGGCGACACCCAGGCGGTCGAGGTTTCGGCCAAGACCCGCCAGGGCCTGGACAACCTGATCGAGGCGGTGCTGCTGCAGGCCGACATCATGGACCTGAAGGCCAACCCTGACCGCAACGCCGAGGGCGTGGTGATCGAGGCCAAGCTGGACAAGGGCCGCGGCCCGGGGGCCACGGTGCTGGTCAAGCGCGGCACCCTCAAGCGCGGCGATCTGGTCGTGGCCGGCTCGCACTGGGGCCGCGTGCGCGCCCTGCTGAACGAGCGCAACGAGCAGCTGTCCGAGGCCGAGCCGTCGGTCCCGGTCGAGATCCTCGGCCTGGACGGGGCGCCGGAGCCGGGCGAGCCGTTCGCCGTGGTCGAGAACGAGGCCCGGGCCCGCGAGATCACCGAGTACCGCGAGCGCAAGCGTCGCGAGAAGGCGGCCGCGCCGGCCATGGCCGTGTCGCTGTCGGACATGATGTCCCGCCTGCAGGACAAGAAAGTCTCGGAACTGCCGGTGGTCATCAAGGCCGACGTGCTGGGCACCGCCGTGGCGATCGGCGGCTCGCTCGAGAAGATGTCGACCGACGAGGTCCGCGCGCGGGTCATCCACTCGGGCGCCGGCGGCATCACCGAAAGCGACGTGCAGCTGGCCAAGTCGGCCGGCTCGCCGATCCTCGGGTTCAACGTCCGCGCCTCCAAGCAGGCGCGCGACCTGGCCGAACGCGAAGGCGTCGAGATCCGGTACTACTCGATCATCTACGACCTGATCGACGACATCAAAGGCGTGCTGTCGGGCATGCTCGCGCCGATCCAGCGCGAGACCTTCCTGGGCAACGCCGAGGTGCTGGAGGTGTTCGACATCACCAAGGTCGGCAAGGTCGCCGGCTGTCGGGTCACCGAAGGGGTGGTGCGCAAGGGCGCCCGGGTCCGCATCGTCCGCCAGGACGTGGTGGTGCTGGAGCTCGGCGTCCTGCAGACGCTCAAGCGGTTCAAGGACGAGGTCAACGAGGTCCAGGCCGGCCAGGAATGCGGCATGGCCTTCCAGGGCTTCCAGGACATCAAGCCGGGCGACCTCATCGAGTGCTTCACCCTCGAGGAGATCAAGCGGACGCTGGACTGATCCGGCGCCAGCCTGCGAGATCGGCGAAGGCGCGGGACCGACGGTTCCGCGCCTTTTCCATTTGCGTCGCCGGGCCGGGGGATGCTTGCCTGCGCGACCTGAATTCGCCGCATGACCGATGCACCATCGGCCGTCCGCGCGTGCTTCGGAGACCGCCCATGACCACCGCCCGCCTTCGCCCGCTGCTGCCCGTGTTGTTCGCCGCCGCCTGCGCCGGCCCGGCCGTGGCCGGCGATATCCGGTATTTCTCGTTCGACCCGGCGGACGAGGTCACCCGGCGGATGACCCGCGGGGTGACGCTGGAGGTCGAGCAGGGTCTGCTGGGCGGCCTGTTCGGCGGCCTGCAGGCGCGCGGCCTGTACTCGACCAGCGCCCGCGGCTCGGCCCGCCTGGATCACGATGGCGGCAGCCCGGTCCGCGCCGCCCTGCCGGACGGGGCGCGCGAGGCGAACGTCTATCGCATCGCGCCCGAGGGCGACGGCCGGGCCCTGGGCCGGGCCCTGTGTCCGGGCTCGGACGAGGCCTGGCTGGTGATGGGCCGGCTGCGGCTCAACACCCCGCTGACGGTGCATGCGGTCGGCCGCACGGGCGACCAGCCGCCGCGACACTGCGTGCAGCTGAGCTACACCTTCCGCGGCGAATGGGCACTGCCGCCCAGCGACGGTCCGGAGTCCAACGACAGCCTGGCGCCGCGGCTGGGGCGTTGAGCCCGGACCCTTGCGGTTTCCCCGCGCCCGTCTAGCGTGACGGACATGGACAACGCCGGGGGAGCGCCATGATCCGTCTGACCCTTGTCGCCGGCCTGGCCGCCGGGCTTTGCGCCCTGGCCGCCTGTCAGGAGGCCGACGGACCGACGCCGGTGCCGGCCGAGCCGGCCCCCGAGGCCGCGCCCGCCGTCGCGGCCGAACCGCCGCCAGGGCCCGTGCCGGAGCTCGCGGGCAAGGCGAGCGCCTCGTCCAGCACCGCCATGAGCCTGACCGGGGACGTCGAGTTCGACGGGGCGATGATCCGCTTCGAGCGCGGCTTCGAACTGGCCACCGCGCCCGAACGGATCGATCTGGCCACCGCGGTCTACGACGATTCCGGCGCGACCTGGGCCCAGCTGCTGCAGGCGCCGGAGGACTCCCAGGTCGAGCTGCGCCGGGTGGTGGTCGACGGGCCCGACCCGGCCAGCCGCCAGGGCGGCCTATGCGGCCCGCCCGAGGCGCCGGCGACGGTCGGCTACGTGGCCCTGATCCAGGAAGCCGAGGCGGTGCACATGGCGGTGTTCGCCGCCGGCCCGACGCCGGGCGCGCAGCTGCCGGACACGGCCCTGTGCGGGACCTTCCTGTACCACTTCGGCGACTGAATGGGCTCGGCGCGCTGGATCGTCCTGGGGGCGCTGACCGGCGCCGCCGCGGCCCTGTGGAGCTGGACCACCCCGCTGGTTCCCGGGACGCTGCCCGCGGCCGGGCAGCCGGGCGTGACCCTGCATCTGCTGGACAACGGCTTTCACACCGACCTGGCCGTGCCGCGCGCCCGGCTGGAGGCCGGCGACGGCCCGCTGGCGGCGGCGACCCGGTCGCTGGGGCCGGGCGACTGGGTGCTGGTCGGCTGGGGCGACGCGGTGTTCTACGTCGACCAGAGACCGATCCGGGACCGGCTGCCGGACGGGGCGCGGGCGTTCTTCCGCCCGGGCGGCAATCCGTCCGTGGTCATGCTGGACCCGATCCAGCGCTCCCCGGATCAGATGTGGCGGCCGCCGACGCGGGCGCAATTCCGTCTCTCCGAAGCGGGCTTCGCGCGGCTGCGCGCCCGGCTTGAGGCCTCGCTCGAGGCCTCGGGCGGGGCGCCGCGGCTGAGCGCCGCGCGCACCGGCCTTCGGCCGCACGACGACGCCCGGTTCTTCGCCAGCGTCGAGACCTTCTCCGCCGTCCACCTGTGCAACCACTGGTCCGGCGAACTGTTGAGGGCGGCGGGACTGCCGGTGGCGCCGGTGCGCGCCCTGACCTCGGGCGAGATCATGCGCACCGTCCGGCGGGCCGCTGAACTGGACTCCGGCCGCCGCCCGGCCTAGACCGCGCGCCCTCGCTTGATCCGCCGCGTCCGATCCGCGGCCAGCGACACGGAGAGCCCGATGGCCCACAAGTCCCGAACCCGCGGCGCCCCCCAAGGGCCCAGCCAGCGCCAGCTGCGCGCCGGCGAACTGGTGCGCCACGCCCTGGTCGAGGTGCTGCGCGAGGAAGAGATCCACGACGAGGCCCTGGCCGGGGTCTCGGTCACGGTCACCGAGGTGCGGATGAGCCCGGACCTGAAGCACGCCACCTGTTTCGTCGAGCCGCTGGGGGCCGGCGTCGCGGCCGCCCCGACCGCCGGACACGTGACCGACATCCTGGCGGCGTTGAACCGGCACGCCCGGTTCCTGCGCGGTCAGCTGGGCCGGCACATCGAGATGAAATTCACCCCGGAGCTGAAGTTCCGCCACGACGAGAGCTTCGACGCGGCCAGCCGCATCGACCGGCTGTTCGACGACCCGAAGGTGCGCGCCGATCTCGCGCGACCGGACGGGGAAGAGGACTGATGGCGCGTCGGCGCAAGGGCGATCCGGTTCACGGCTGGGTCTGCCTGGACAAGCCGGTCGGCCTGGGCTCGACCGAGGCGGTGTCGAAGGTCCGCCGGCTGTTCAACGCCGCCAAGGCCGGCCACGCGGGCACCCTGGACCCGCTGGCCTCCGGCATCCTGCCGATCGCCCTGGGCGAGGCGACCAAGACCGTGCCGTTCATGATGGAGGCGCAGAAGGTCTATCGGTTCACCATCCGCTGGGGCGAAAGCACGGCCACCCTCGACCGCGAGGGCGAGATCATCGCCCGCTCGGACGTGCGGCCCTCGCCCGAGGCGGCGGCGGCGGCCCTGGCCGGCTTCGTCGGCGAGATCGAGCAGATACCGCCGGCCTTCTCGGCCATCCGGGTGGACGGGGAGCGGGCCTACGACCTGGCCCGCGACGGCGTCGAGGTGGTGCTGGAGCCGCGCCGGGTGACGATTCACGAGGCGGCGGTGACCG
>CAZQBJ010000115.1:0-7294 GCA_964591465.1 uncultured Brevundimonas sp. | reverse complement strand
CCTGGTCGCTGGTGAAGATGGGCACCACGGCGGCGCAGAAGAAGCTGTTCTTCAACCTGCGCAAGGCCAAGAGCGAGATCAGCGCGCTGGAGGACGGCGACCTGCGTCCGGAGCACCTGTCGGCCATCGCCACCAAGCTGGGGGTGTCCGAAGAGGAGGTGAACAACATGAACCGCCGCCTCGGCGGCGACGCCTCGCTCAACGCCCCGCTGCGCTCGGACTCCGAAAGCGAGTGGCAGGACTGGCTGGCCGACGACGAGCAGGTCTCGCAGGAAACCTATGTCGCCGAGACCGAGGAGCGCGAGATCCGCATGTCGCTGCTGCAGGCGGCGATGGGCGAGCTGACCGACCGCGAGCGGCACATCCTGACCGAGCGGCGGCTGAAGGACGATCCGGTGACCCTCGAGGAGCTGGCCGGCCAATACGGCATCAGCCGCGAGCGGGTGCGCCAGATCGAGGTGCGGGCGTTCGAGAAGCTGCAGAAGGCGATGCGCGCCGCGGCCCTGGAGCAGAACCTGGTCGACGCCTGATTTCGGCGCCGCGCCGGTTCAGCTGGCGCGGGCGACCGGTTCGGTGGCGGCGAAGGCCAGCACCGCATTGACCGGGCCGGCCAGGGCCGTGCGCGTCAGCTGCGGCCTGGCCAGGGCCTGGTCCAGCTGGGCCGAGGCGATCGCCAGGCCGGTGTCGCCCGCCTGCACCGCAAGGGTGCGCAGGGTGGTCGCTTGCTGGCGCATGGCGCGGGCCGCCTGCATCGGATCGCGGTCGAACTGGTCGAGGGCCGAGCCGAGGATGCGCATGGCCTGATCGGCCGCCTGGGCGGCCGCCTCGCCGGCGGTCTTCGGCTTGTCCGCCTTGCGCTTGTGCGGCCCGGTGTATTCGCCCGAATTGAACCGCCGCCGGTCCGGCCCGACGTAACCGACCGCCTCGATCCAGTCGCGCGGCTTGAGCGTCACCACCGCGATCCGCTTGAACAGGTCGCCGCTGGTGAACGGCTTGCGCAGGAACTCGTGGACCCCGGCGTCGCGCGCCCCCTTGATGGTCACGGCGGTGGCCTCGGCCGTGATCATGATCACCGGCGCCTGGCGGCACGACATGTTCGACCGGCGCAGCCGTCGGGTCAGCTCCTCGCCGTCCAGCCGCGGCCCGGACCGTTCGGTGAAGATGATCTGCGGATCGAATTCGCGGGCCAGCTCCAGGGCCCGCCGTTCGTCCTGCTCGAACACCACCTCGCGCCCGCCCAGACCCTTGAGAACGTCGGCCAGCAGGCGCGCGGCGGCCAGGTTGGGATCGACGATCATCGCCCGCTGGATCAGCGGCGCCACCCTGGCCAGAATTTTTGCGTCGGCAGTGAACACGGCTCGCTCCGGAAGACCGCCGACCCTAGGCGGTCGCGGTAAACATCGCCTTGACGGCGCCGCGACCCCATATCCGTCGTCAGACCCTGAAGGAGACCGGCATGGCCGACCCGCGAACCCCAGAAAAGGCCCATCTGGACGCCCTGCTCGACGACGCCCTGGACGACACCTTTCCGGCCAGCGACCCGCCGGCCCTGACCCAGCCGCACGACCTGCCGGACGCCCCGCCGGAGGACTAGCCCTCGAACGGGTCGCGCATCAGGATGGTGTCGTCGCGCTCCGGACTGGTGGACAGCAGGGCCACCGGCGCGCCGATCAGCTCTTCGATCCGGCGCACATATTTGATCGCATTGGCCGGCAGGTCCTTCCAGCTGCGCGCGCCCTGGGTGCTCTCGCGCCAGCCCTCGATCCGCTCATAGACCGGCTCGACCGCCGCCTGGTCCTTCAGGCCGGCCGGCAGGTAGTCGAAGGCCTGGTCGCCGATGCGATAGCCGACGCAGATGTTCAGCGCGTCGAAGCCGTCCAGCACGTCCAGCTTGGTCAGGGCGATGCCGGTCACCCCGTTGACCGCGATCGACTGGCGCACCAGCACCGCGTCGAACCAGCCGCAGCGGCGCGGCCGCCCGGTGACGGTGCCGAACTCGCGGCCCCGCTCGGCGATCCTCTGGCCGTCGGCGTCGAACAGCTCGGTCGGGAACGGGCCCTCGCCGACCCGGGTGGTGTAGGCCTTGACGATGCCCAGCACGAACCCCACCGCGCGCGGCCCCAGGCCGGAGCCGGCGGCCGCCTGGCCGGCCACGGTGTTGGACGAGGTGACGAATGGATAGGTGCCGTGGTCGACGTCCAGCAGGGCGCCCTGGGCGCCTTCGAACAGGATGCGCTCGCCGGCCCGCGAGGCCTGGTCCAGGGTCCGCCACACCGGGCGGGCGAAAGGCAGGATGCGCGGCGCGATGTCCGTCAGGGCGGCGATCAGCCCTTCGGCGTCCACCTCCGGCAGGTCCAGCCCCTTCCGCAGCGCGTTGTGGTGGGCCATCAGCCGCTCGACCTTGGCCGCCAGCGCCTCCGGATCGGCCAGGTCGGCCACGCGGATGGCCCGCCGGCCGGCCTTGTCCTCATAGGCCGGGCCGATGCCGCGGCCGGTGGTGCCGATCTTGTTGTCGCCCGCCTGGGCCTCGCGCGCGCCGTCCAGGTCCTTGTGCAGCGGCAGGATCAGGCAGGCGTTGTCGGCCAGCGCCAGGATTTCGGGCGTGATGCGGACGCCCTGGCTTTCGATCCGACCGATCTCGTCGAGCAGGGCCCAGGGATCGACCACCACCCCGTTGCCGATCACCGACAGCTTGCCCTGGACCACGCCCGAGGGCAGCAGGCTCAGCTTGTACACCTTGTCGCCGACCACCAGGGTATGGCCGGCGTTGTGACCGCCCTGGAACCGCACGACCACGTCGGCCCGGTTCGACAGCCAGTCGACGATCTTGCCCTTGCCCTCGTCGCCCCACTGGGCGCCGACCACTGCGACGTTCGCCAACTTGCCTCTCCGCTAGATTGCGGGCGCAGCCTATAGCGGCTGTCGCCCCGATTGTCGCCGCCTGCGCGCCGAATTCGCCTCAGGCCGGCGCCAGTTCGGCCGCCGCGGCGGCGAACACCCGATCCAGCCAAGGCGTCAGGGCCCGGATGTCGGCGGTTTCGACCGTGCAGCCGCACCAGATGCGCAGGCCCGCCGGCGCGTTGCGGTGCGATTCGATGTCGAAGGCCGCGCCTTCGGCCTCGAGCTGAGCCTTCATGCGGCGCACGAACGCCTGGCGGCCGGCCGGGTCGAGCGCCTCGACCCGCGGATCGACGATCCGCAGACAGACCGAGGTCGAGGAGCGGATGGCCGGCTCGGCCGGCAGGAAATCCACCCAGTCGGTCGCCTCGACCCAAGCCGACAGGGCGGCGAAATTGGCCTCCGTGCGGCGGATCAGCTCGGGAAGGCCGCCGATCGACCGGGCCCACTGCAGGGCGTCGATCCAGTCCTCGAGGGTCAGGACCGAGAAGGTGTTGATCATCGAGCCGGCGGCCAGGGCGCGGTCGAAGCCCTCGGCCCCGCGCAGGCGCAGGACCTTGGGCACTGGCCGGGGCGGCGCGTAGCGGTCAAGCCGGGCGATGGCGCGCGGCGACAGCACCGCCACCCCCAGGCCGGCCTCGCCGCCCAGGGCCTTCTGGAACGAGAAGGTCACGACATCCAGCTTGGCCCAGTCCAGCGGCATGGCGAAGGCGGCCGAGGTGGCGTCGCAGATCGTCAGGCCCTTGCGGTCGGGAGCGATGAAGCCGGCGTCCGGCACCCGCACGCCGGAGGTGGTGCCGTTCCACGGGAACACCAGGTCGGCGTCCGGATCGACCCGCGACAGGTCCGGCAGGGCGCCCCAGGGGGCCTCGATCACCTCGGGATCCAGCTTCAGGTGGTCGCGCACGTCGGCGGCCCAGACCTGGCCGAAATTCTCGAACGCCAGCACCTGCACCGGTCGCTCGCCCAGCAGCGACCACAGGGCGGCCTCGACGGCGCCGGTGTCGGAGCCGGGCACGTAGAGCATCACGTGGTCGTCCGGCGGGGCCAGCACCTCGCGGGTCAGGGCCAGGCCCTCGGCGAACCGGGCGACCACCTGGGGGTCGCGGATGCCGCGGCCCAGCAGGTCGGTGCGCAGGCCCTCGAGGCGCCAGCCGGGGCGCTTGGCGGTCGGACCGGAAGAGAACCAGGGGCGGGCGGGCTTCGGCGGCGGCGTCATTTCATATCCAAGAAAAAGGCCCGCCGGTTCCGCCGGCGGGCCCTTCGCGTCGGTGGAGCAGGCGGCGAGCCTACTCGATATCCTCGTTGAGCAGGCCGACCTTGTAGAAGCCGTTTTCCTGCAGGGCGTTCATGACCTCCATGAACGACTCGTACATCACCTCCGGCTGGGCGCGGATGAACAGGCGCTCCTCGCGGCAGGCCTCGCCGCCGCCGACGGCGGCGCAGACGTCGGCCGGCAGCTCCTCGAGGGTCGTCTGCTTGTCGACGATGAACAGCGAGCCGGATTCCTGGATGGTGATGAACACCGGATCCTTCTTCTCGGCGTCGGGGGCCGGCGGCACGGCCGGCGGCAGGTCCAGCCGGATCGACACGGTGGCCAGCGGCGCGGCGACCATGAAGATGATCAGCAGCACCAGCATCACGTCCACGAACGGCGTGACGTTGATGTCGGAGTTCTGCTCGATCGTCTGTCCGCCCTGTCCTGCAGGACCCGAGAGTTTGGCGCCCATTGGCGAAGTCTCCAGTCAGGCCCGGCGCATCGGCGGCGGGCGGTCACGCGTATCGTTCGTCTCTTGGCGTTCAATGCCGCGCTTGTAAAGCGGTCTAGGCCGCCGGACGGTTCCGGCGGCGAAAATACCCCTCGGAGGCGAACCCCGGCTCACCCCTTGGCCAGCTTGAGGAAGCGGGCCTGCAGGGCCTGATCCTCGCGGAACACGCCGGTGAAGCGGGTGGTGATGGTCGACACGTGCCGGTGGTGCACCCCGCGGGTGGTCATGCACTGGTGTTCGGCGTCGATCAGCACCGCGACCCCGGCCGGGGCCAGGTGCGATTCGAGGGCCCCGGCGATCTCCTGGGTCAGGGTTTCCTGGGTCTGCAGGCGTTTGGAGAAGATCTCGACCACCCGGGCGATCTTGGAGATGCCGACCACCTTGTCGGTCGGGACATAGGCGACCCAGGCGCGGCCGAGGAACGGGGCCATGTGGTGCTCGCAGTGGCTCTCGACCTCGATGTCGCGCAGCATGACCATGTCGTCATAGCCCTGCACCTCCTCGAAGGTGCGCGACAGCTCGCCGGCCACGTCGGCCTGATAGCCGTGGAACCAGTCGCCATAGGCGTCGACCACCCGCCGCGGCGTGTCCTTCAGCCCCTCGCGGGCCGGATCGTCGCCGGCCCAGGCGATCAGGGTGCGCACCGCCTCCATGGCCGCCTCGCGGCTGGGCCGCTTCGATTCGCCGCCGATCTCGACCAGGACAGGCTTGTGGGCCGCAGAATCCATACTCATTCCTGAAGCCGCCTGGCTGCGCCGGAACGGGGGTTCCGGATGGACGCGCGCGGCTCTCCCTTGGACGGCCGTGTTTGCACGGCCGGGTTCACGCTATATGGGACCGGCCCTGTCCCCCGCAAGAAAAGTCCGGTTGCCGCGCGCCCATGACGCTCCTTCTCCACGACACCCTGACGCGCGCCAAGCGCCCGTTCGAGCCGCGCGATCCGTCGCGGGTGACCCTCTATGTCTGCGGCCCGACGGTCTACGACTACGCCCACATCGGCAACGCCCGCCCGCCGGTGGTGTTCGACGTGCTGTTCCGCCTGCTGCGCCGGACCTACGGGCCCGACGCGGTGGTCTATGCGCGCAACGTCACCGACGTCGACGACAAGATCAACGCGCGGGCGATCCGCGAGGGCGCGCCGATCGGCGAGATCACCGCCCGCTACGAGGCGGCCTATCTGGAGGACATGGCGCGGCTGAACGTGCTGCCGCCGACCCTGGCTCCGCACGTCACCGACCACATCGAGGCGATCACCGGCCAGATCGCCGCCCTGGTCGAGCGCGGGGCCGCCTACGCGGCCGAGGGCCATGTGCTGTTCGACGTCGCCGCCTATCCGGCCTACGGGGCCCTGTCGGGCCGGGCGCTGGAGGACATGATCGCCGGCGCCCGGGTCGAGGTGGCCCCGTACAAGAAGAATCCGCACGACTTCGTGCTGTGGAAGCCGTCCAAGCCGGGCGAGCCGGCCTGGCCGTCGCCCTGGGGCGAGGGGCGGCCGGGCTGGCACATCGAGTGCTCGGCGATGATCGAGGCCAACCTCGGCCTGCCGATCGACATCCACGGCGGCGGCGTCGACCTGGTCTTTCCGCACCACGAGAACGAGATCGCCCAGGGGGTATGCGCCCACGGCCACGGGGCGCCGGAGGCCTATGCCCGCTACTGGATGCACAACGGGTTCCTGACCATGGACGCCGAGAAGATGTCCAAGTCGCTGGGCAATGTGCTGCTGCTGCACGACCTGGTCGAGCAGGTCCCCGGCGAGGTCGTCCGCTGGGCGCTGATGAGCGCCCATTATCGCCAGCCGCTGGACTGGACCCAGGGGTTGCTGGAGCAGTCGCGCCGCAATCTCGACCGGCTGTACGGGGCCCTGCGGCGGGCCCGCGACATCCCGGCGGGTCCCGAGGCGGCGCCGGAGGCGGTGGCGGCGGCGCTGCAGGACGATCTGAACACCCCGGCGGCCCTGGCGGCCCTGTTTCCGCTGTCGAGCGAGATCGAGCGGGCCATAACCGCCGGCGACGCGGCCGCGGCCGCCGGCGCCAAGGGTCGGCTGCTGGCCGCCGGCGCCCTGCTGGGCGTGCTGCAGGCCGATCCGGACGCCTGGTTCGAGGGCGGCGCCGACGAGGCCCTGAAGGCCGAGGTCGAGGCCCTGATCGCCGAGCGGGTCGCGGCGCGGGCGCGCAAGGACTGGGCCGAGGCCGACCGCATCCGCGACCGGCTGAACGCCCTGAACGTGGTGGTCATGGACAGCCCCACGGGCGCCAGCTGGCGGCTGAAGGACCAGGGCTAGGCCTCCGTCGGCCCGTCCCGCGCCTCGGCCCGCGCCTCGGCCTGTTCGGCCAGGGCCAGCGGCCGCGACAGGACGAAGTCGCGCGGATCGGGGTTCAGGCCCATGCGCAGGAACTGCAGATACAGGTCCTCGCGCAGGTTCAGCGGCCCGCGATCGCCGCCGGCGACCGCCTCCAGCCCGGCGACCTGCCCGGCCCAGACCAGCCGGTCGCGGCGCTGGCGGCGGGTCAGGCGCTGACGTCTGGGGATCATGTTGAGCTCCTTTTCTTTCGGCGAATCCGTTTCCGGCGGGGCGGCGGCGGCCCTCATCCCCCGCGCGAGGACCTTCGCTGCGCTCCGGTGCG
>CAZQBJ010000114.1:0-7362 GCA_964591465.1 uncultured Brevundimonas sp. | reverse complement strand
CTGGCCGGGACCTACAGCGGCTTCGCCACCAGCTTCGGCGGCGCCTCGGGCGTCACCATCGCCGGCGACGAGGGCGCGATCATCGACGGCTCGGGCGTCACCGGCCGGATCGTCGACCTGCGCGCCGACGAGACCACCTTCACCGGCTTCACCATCATCGGCGACGGCGCGGGCGTGGGCGTCTCGGTGTCGGGCCGCTACGTCACGGTGTCGAACAACGACATCTCCGGCGTGCTGACCGGCGTCCAGACCACCACCCAGTACGCCCAGGGCGACGCCACCATCTCCGGCAACGTCATCGACGCGGCCTACGGCGTCAGCCTGCAGAACACGCACAACACCGTGGCCGGCAACACCGTGACCGCCTCGGTCGAGGGCGTCGGCCTGCTGCAGGGGCTCAACGCCTTCGTCGGCAACAGCTTCGACATCGACGCCGGCGGCCAGGCCCTGGCCCTGTACGGGTCCGCCTCGGCGGCCGACCTGCTGGCGGCCCAGAACACCGTCACCGTGGCCGGCAGCGGCCTGCAGGGCGCGGTGCGCCTGGCCGGCCTGGACGGCGTGGTCAACGCCGGCGCTGGCGACTACGACGAGAGCGTCGAGATCGGCCAGCGTCTGACGCTGAACCTCAGCGACGCGGGCGTGGTCGTCGACGACCTGACCCTGGCCGCCGCGGCGGCCGGCTCGGGCCTGTCGGGCCACCTGACCGCCGACGGCGACATCGTGCTGGACGGTGCGGTGACCCTGCTGGGCGACCTGACCCTGATCGGTCAGTCGGTCTCGGTGGCCGGCGCCGACGGCTCGGTCGCCAACGGTCAGAACCTGACCCTCGGCGGCGACGCCATCCGTCTGGGCGCCGCGGGCGAAAACACCGCCCTGCGCAACCTGATGATGTTCGGCGACACGACCCTGACCGGCGGCGACTACAACGCCTTCGGCTTCATGGTCTCGGGCGCGACCACCCTCGAGGGCGACGCGGCGATCACGGTCGCCGGCCCGCTGATCCTGGGCGCGGTCGACGGGGCTCACGGCCTGACCATCGACGCCGGCGGCCCGGCCACCCTGGGCGTGGTCGGCGGCGACCAGGCCCTGGCCTGGCTCGACGTCTCGGCGGCCGACCTGACGGCGATCGGCGCGACCACCGCGGGCGACCTGCGGCTGGCCGGTCAGGCGATCAGCCTGTCGGGCGATTACGCCACCGGCGGCGGCGACCTGACGGTCGTCGGCCCGGTCATCCTGACCGGCGACGTCAACGCCTCGACCGACGGCGGCGACGCCAGCTTCGGAACCGTCAACGGCGGCTGGGCGCTGGATCTCGACGCCGGGCCGGGCACCATCACGGTCGCCGCCCTGGGCGCCGACACGGCGCTGAGCTCGGTGTCCCTGAACGGCGGCGCGGTGCGCACCAGCGGCGCCCGCACCACCGGCGGCCAGTCGTTCACCGGCGGCTCGGTCACCCTGGCCGGCGTCTACACCACCGGCGGCGGCGATTTCGTCGCCAGCGGCGCGGTCACCCTGGGCGGTTCGACCGTGGTCGACACCGACGGCGGCGACCTGACCCTGGGCGCGGTCAACGGCCTCAGCGCCGGCGGCCAGAACCTGGGTCTCGACGCCGGCGACGGCGTGGCGACCCTGGGCGCCATGGGCGCGACGACCCGCCTGGGCGCGGTCACCGTGCTGGCCCGCAGCACCGTGCTGGATGGCAATGTCTATTCGGGCGCCAGCCTGGCCTTCCTCGGCGCCGGCGACGGCTCGACGGTGCGTCTGACCCGCGCCTCGACCACCTTCAACACCCGCCCGAGCGGCGGCGCGATCACCATCACGCCGCACCTGATCGGCACGACGGCGGGCGGGCAGAGCGTGGTGTTCGACGCCGGGGCGGGGCTCAACGCGGCCGCCGATGGCGACATCACCATCGGCAACGCCGGGACCGACGCCATTCGTCTGGGCTCGATGACCGTGACCGGCGGCAGCTTCTCGGCTGAAACCGTCAAGCTGGCCGGCAACTACACCGCCACCCTGAGCGGCGACCAGACCTTCAGCGACGACACCCTGGACGTGCTGGGCAACGTCAACGCCGCCGTCGGCGGCGACGATCGCGGCCCGATCCACGCCGGCGGCTCGGTCAATCTGGTGGTCGGCGGGACCTCGACCGGGGCCCTGACGGCCGGCGGCGCGGTGACCCTGATCACCGGCGGCGACCAGAACCGCGTCATCGACGCGGGCGGCCCGGTGTCGCTGGCTTCGCTGGGCGGCGCCGTGACCGGTTCGGTGACCACCCCCGGCGCCCTGATCGTCAGCTCGGCCCAGGATGTCGGCCTGCAGGTCAACGTCGGCTCGGTCGACCTGTCCGCCCCCGGCGGGTCGGTCAACGGGACCTTCAACACGATCGAGATCGTGTCGGGCGGCGTGATCCAGGTGAACGGCGAGGCGGTGATCGGCTCGGCCAACGTCGACTCCCGCCAGTTCCTGATCGACAACTTCGTCGTTCCGGCTGGCGGCGTGGTCGGCTCGACCGGCCAGATCCAGCTGCCGGTCGGCCTCGCCATCGGCCTGATCGCCCCGGCCGGCGAAGGCGCCGGTCAGCGGCGGCCGATCCTGGTCAACGACATCACCCGCCTGGGTGAGCTGCTGCGGCTCGGCTACACCGCGATCATCGTCCAGATCGGCGATGGCGAGGAGCAGGGCTACGAGCAGGAGCTGGACATCGCCCTGCAGGGCGAGGGCGACCCGGTCGCCTGACACACTCCCGAGGGGGGAGGGGGTCTTCAGCCGGCGGCTGGCGCGTCCGCGCTCCAGCCGCCGGCGAGGGCCTTGAACACCGTGATCTGGTAGCTGGCCACCTGGGCCTCCGACTGGGCCAGGGCCGCCTCGGCCTGGGCCAGGGTGCGCTCGGCGTCCAGCACGCTCAGGAAGCTGTCGGCCCCGGCGTCGAACCGCAGCCGGGCCAGCCGGGCCGCCTCGGCCGCCTCGTCGCGCGCGGCCACCAGGGCGGCGCGCCGGTCCAGTTCGTTGGCGTAGGCCGACAGGGCCGTCTCGGTCTCCTGCAGCGCCGTCAGCACAGCCTGGTCGAACCGCGCCAGGGCCGCCTCGGCCCCGGCCTCGGCCCCGGCCACGCGCGCGCGGGCGACGGCGATGTTGGGGAACGACCATGAGATCAGCGGTCCGACGCTGAAGCGGAAGGCGTCACCGCCGCCCAGGTCGCCCAGGTCCGTCGCGGTCGAGCCGATCGAGCCGCCCAGGGTGATCGACGGATACAGCGAGGCGGTGGCCACGCCCACGCGCGCGGCCGCCGCCGCCAGCTGACGCTCGGCCTGGCGCACGTCGGGCCGGCGGGCCAGCAGGCCGGCGCCGTCGCCGACCGGTATCGGCTGGTTCAGTTGCGGCGGTCGCGCGCAGGCGCGGGCCGCGGCGCTGGCCTCGGCCGGGGTGCGGCCGGTCAGGGTGGCGAGGCGGAACAGGGCCCCGTCGCGCGCCGCGCGCAGGGGCGGCAGGGCGGCGCGCGACCCTTGCAGGGCCGCCTGGGCCCGGGCCACGTCCAGGCCGGTGCCGCGCCCGCCCGACAGCAGGGTCTGGGTCAGTTCGACGGTCCGCTGCTGCAGGCCGATGGTCTGTTCGGCCACGGTGATCTGGGCGTTGGCCGAGCAGGCGTCGGCATAGGCCCGCGCGGTCTCGGCGGCGACCGAGATGCGCACCACCTCCAGCGCCGCCTCGGCGGCCTGGGCGTCGGCCCGGGCGGCGGCGATGGCGCTGCGCACCCGGCCGAACAGGTCGACCTCGTAGGCGACGTCGAGCCCGGCCGAATAGATCTCGCCGGCCTCGCCGGTCCCGCCCATGCCGACCGGTTCCTCGCCGTAGGTCCCGGCGGCCGAGACGGTGGTCGAAGGCCAGCGGCCCGCGCGGGCCTCGCCCAGCGCCGCGCGCACCTGCGCCAGGTTGGCGGCCGCGGCGGCCAGCTCGTTGTTCTCGGCCAGGGCCTGGGCGACCAGGGCGTCCAGCGTCGGGTCGTCGTACAGCCGCCACCAGTCGGCCGCCGGGGCCCCGGGGGTGTAGGGGCCCTGGGCCAGGCCGACGAAGTCGCCGCCGGCGGCGGCGGGGAATTCTGCGACCGGCGTCGGCGCGCTGGCGCAGGCGGCCAGCAGGGCGGCGGCGCAGACCGCGGCGGAAAGGCGGGCGCTCATCGGCCATCTCCATCGGGGCCGCCGGCCAGGGCCGGGGCGGCGTCGGGGTCGAAGGGGTCGTGCGGCGTGGCGCCGTAGACGGTCGGCAGCTCGCGCTCCTTCTCGGGCGGCTTCGGCAACTTGCCGGCGATCCAGCGGCAGACGACGTAGAACACCGGCGTGAAGATCAGTCCGAACAGGGTCACGCCCAGCATGCCGAAGACCACCGCCACGCCCAGGGCCTGACGCATCTCGGCGCCCGGTCCGGTGGCGATGGCCAGCGGAATGACGCCGAAGATGAAGGCGAACGAGGTCATCAGGATCGGCCGCAGGCGGGTGCGGGCGGCCTGCACCGCCGCGTCCCAGCGGTTCAGCCCGTCGTTCTCCTCGCCCTGCTTGGCGAACTCGACGATCAGGATGGCGTTCTTGGCCGCCAGCCCGATCAGCACCACCAGGCCGATCTGGGTCAGGATGTTGTTGTCCATCCCGTTGAGATTGACCCCGAGCAAGGCCGCCAGCACGCACATCGGCACGATCAGGATCACCGCCAGCGGCAGGGTGAAGGCCTCGTACTGGGCGGCCAGCACCAGGAAGACGAACACCACCGCCAGCAGGAACACGATCGACGAGCTGCCGGCCGCCTTCTCCTGCAGGGCCATCTCGGTCCATTCGAAGCCGAAGCCCGGCGGCAGGGTCTGGGCCGCCATGGTCTCCATGACCGCCAGCGCCTCGCTCGAGGACACCCCCGGCGCCGCCTGGCCCTGCAGTTCGGAAGCCGGGAACAGGTTGTAGCGCACCACCCGGGCCGGGCCGGAGTCGTCGCGCAGGGTGGCCACCGAGCCGATCGGCACCATGGCCCCGGCGGCCGAGCGCACCTTGATGCCGGCGATGTCCGCCAGGTCGTCGCGATAGGCCGGCTCGGCCTGGGCGGTGACCCGGAAGGTGCGGCCCAGCAGGTTGAAGTCGTTGATGTAGCTGGAGCCCAGATAGACGCCCAGGGTGTTGAACACGTCGCCCGGCTGGACGCCCATCATCAGCGCCCGGTCCCGATCGACGTCGGCCGCGATGCGCGGCGAGCCGGTGTTGTACAGGCTGAACACCTGCTGCACCTGCTCCGGCTGCTGGGCCGCGGCGCCCATCATGGCGAAGGTCGCCCCCTCCAGCGCCTGGTAGCCGGCGCCGGAGCGATCCTGGATCATCATCTTGAAACCGCCGCCGGCGCCGAGGCCCTGCACGGCGGGCGGGGCGATCATGAAGATGGTCGCTTCCTCGATCACGCCGGTGGCCTGGCTGATGGCGCCGGCCATGGCCGCGGCCGCCTGCTCGGGGCCGCGCTCGTCGTGGTCGGCCAGCTTGATGAACATGGTCGCGGCGTTCGAGGCGGCCGAGAAACTGGCCCCGTCCAGCCCGGCGAAGGCGGCCACGTCGACCACCCCGTCGGTACTCCGCACGATCTCCACCGCGCGGTTCATGGCCGCGTCGGTGCGGTCCAGCGAGGCGCCCGGCGGCAATTGCACGACGCCGATCAGGAAGCCTTGGTCCTGTTCCGGAATGAAGCCGGTCGGGGTGTCGACCAGCCGCCAGGCGGTCAGGCCCAGCAGGCCGGCGTAGATGATCAGGACCAGCGCCACCGTGCGCACCAGCCGCGCGGTCAGCCGGCCATAGCGGTCCGACAGCCAGTCGAAGCCGGCGTTGAACATCGCTCCGGCCCGGCCGAGATAGTGGAAGACCGTGCCCAGCGGGCCCTTCTTGCGCGCCGCGTCGTCGTGCGGCCGGTGCGGCTTGAGCAGCAGCGCCGCCATGGCCGGCGACAGGGTCAGCGAGACCAGCAGCGAGATCAGCGCCGCCGAGGCGATGGTCACGGCGAACTGGCGATAGAAGATGCCCGGAATGCCCGGCACGAAGGCGGTCGGCACGAACACCGCGGTCAGCACCAGGCCGATGGCGATCAGGGCGCCGGAAACCTCGCGCATCGACCGGTAGGCCGCCTCGCGCGGCGTCAGCCCCTGGCGGATGTAGCGCTCGACGTTCTCGACCACCACGATGGCGTCGTCGACCACGATCCCCACCGCCAGCACCAGGGCGAACAGGGACAGGGAGTTGATCGAATAGCCCAGCGCCAGCTGCACCGCGAAGGTGCCGACCAGGGCCACCGGAATGGCCACGATCGGAATGATCGCCGCCCGCCAGGTCTGCAGGAAGACGAGCACCACGATGACCACCAGAACGGTGGCTTCCAGCAGGGTGTGCTGCACCGCCTCGACCGAGGCGGCGACGTATTCGGTCGGATTGTAGGGGATCGAGTACTGCATGCCGGCCGGGAACTGGGCCGACAGCGCTTCGACCTCGTCCAGCACGCGATCGGCGGTGCTCAGGGCGTTCGCCCCCGGCTGCTGGATCACCGCCATGGCCACACCGCGCTCGCCGCTGAAATAGCCGCGGATGCCGTAGTCCTGCGAGCCCAGCTCGACCCGCGCGACGTCGCGGACCCGGGTCACCCGGCCCTCGGCGTCGGTCTTGATGACCACGTCGGCGAATTCCTCCGGCGTCGACAGGCGGCCCTGCACCTGCACCGGCAGCTGGAAGGCCGCGGCGTTGGTGTCGAACGGCGGCTGGCCGACAGCGCCGGCGGCAGCCTGCACGTTCTGGGCGCGCAGGGCGGCGACGATCTCCGGTCCGGTCAGGCCGCGCGCGGCGGCCTTGGCCGGATCGATCCAGATGCGCATCGAATAGTTGCCGCCGCCGAACACCTGCACCCCGCCGACGCCGTCCAGGCGCAGCAGGCGGTCGCGGATGGTCGAGTTGGCGTAGTTGCCCATGTAGTCGACGTCGAGACTCTCGTCCGGCGAGGTCAGGGCGACGATCATCAGGAAGCCGGTGGACTGCTTGTTCACCGTCACGCCGATCTGGCGCACCTGTTCAGGCAGTCGCGGCTCGGCCAGGGCCACGCGGTTCTGCACCAGCACCTGGGCCGCATCCAGATCCGTGCCCGGCTCGAAGGTGACGGTGATCGCCGCCACCCCGTCCGAGGTCGAGGACGAGGTCATGTACAACATGCCCTCGACGCCGTTGACCTCCTGCTCGATCGGCGCGGCCACGGTCTCGGCCAGGGTCTCGGCCGAGGCGCCCGGATAGGCGGCGTTGATGCTGATCGTCGGCGGCGCGATCTCCGGATACTGCGACAGCGGCAGCAGCGGATAGGCGA
>CAZQBJ010000113.1:0-7381 GCA_964591465.1 uncultured Brevundimonas sp. | reverse complement strand
GGTTCGGATGCAGGGTCCGCGGATTTCCTCGCCGCCAGCTTTTCCAGCAACCTGCCGCGGCCGCGCGACAGGGCGGCCACGACGCCGTGGAAGGTGGCGGCCTCCTGATCGGTGAAGGCGGCGCGGCCCAGCATGATGCGCAGGTTGCGGACCATGGACGGGCGCTTCTCCGGCGGATGAAAGAACCCGCCTTCGTCCAGTTCGCGCTCCAGATGCTCGAACATGCCCTGCAGGGTCGCGCCATCGGCCGGCGGCTCGCCCTCGCGGAAGCGGGGCGGCGGCGCGTCCAGCCCGGTGGCGCGCCACTCATAGGCGTTGATGGCTACAGCCTGGGCCAGGTTGAGCGAATGGTGTCGCGGATCGACCGGAATGGTCACGATGCCCCGGCACAGGGCGATGTCGGAGGTTTCCAGACCCGCCCGCTCGCCGCCGAACAGCAAACCGGTCTTCAGCCCCTGCCCCGCCTGTTCGTGCAGCACAACGGCCGTCTCGCGCGCGGTGCGGACCGGCAGGCGCGTCTCGCGCGGCCGGGCGGTGGTCGCGTACACCGCGTGCCGGTCGGCGATGGCCGCCTCGACCGAGTCGAACACCTGCACCGCGTCCAGCACCCAGTCGGCGCCCGAGGCGGTGGCCCAGGCCCGCTCCTGCGGCCAGCCGTCGCGCGGGCGCACCAGCCGCAGGTCGTCGAGGCCGAAATTGGCCATCACCCGGGCCACCGCGCCGATGTTCTCGGCCAGCTGGGAGCGATCGAGGATGACGCAGGGCGCCGGGCCGGTCACAGGTCGAAGGCCAGCTGCGCGCGCACGCCCCGGTGGCCCGGATCGAACTCGACCGCCGAGCGCAGACCGCTGGCCATGGCGGCGATGATCTTGGCCCCCAGGCCGGTGCCCTTGGGCCCCGAACCGTCGAAGCCGGCCCCGTCGTCCTCGACCGTCAGCATCGCCCGCCCGGCGCCGACCGAGCGCAGCAGCACCCGGATGTCGCCGGACTGGCCCGGGGCGTAGGCGTATTTGACCGCATTGGTCACCAGCTCGGTGACCACAATGCCCAGCGACACCGCCTGGTCGGTCGAGACCCGCATGGGCTCGACGTCCAGCAGGATGTTCGGCGACGGATCGCCGCCCAGCGACTGGGTCAGCTCGCCGACCAGGCCGGCGAGGTATTCGTCCATGTCGACGGTGACGAGGTCGGACGAGGCGTACAGCCGGCGGTGGACATGGGCCACCGCCTCGATGCGCGCCTGGGCGTCGCGCAGGGCCCGGCGGGCGCCGTCGTCGGTCAGCTGGCGCAGCTGCAGGGCGATGAAGCTGGAGACCAGCTGCAGGCTGTTGCCGACGCGGTGATTGACCTCGCGCAGCATGGCCTCGGCCCGGTCGCGGGCCTGGCGGACCTCCTCCAGCGCCTGCTCGTTCTCGCGCTTGAGCCGCTCGCGCAGCAGGGCGTCCTCGAGCGCCGAGCGCAACAGGGCGGTGAAGTCGGCCGAGACGTCCTTGATCACATAGTCGGCGGCCCCGGCGCGCAGGGCCGCCACGGCGATGCGGCCGTCCTGCGCCCCGGTGACGTAGACCACCGGCGGACAGTGCGGCAGCTTCATGATCTCGGGCAGCACGTCCAGCCCCTCGCGGCCGGGCATGTAGTGGTCCAGGGCGCAGACGTCGAAGCGGTCGGCGCGCAGCCGCTCGAGGCCGGCCTCGCCGTCCTCAGCGATGACCACCTCGTAGCCGTGGCGCGTGAGGTCCTTCTGGACCAGCCGGGCGAGGGCGTGGTCGTCGTCGATGTACAGAAATCTGACGGGCGACGACGGCTCGGTCATTCGATGTCGGGCGCCTGCATGACCGAGAGGAACATGCCCAGCTGGCGAATGGCGCCGGCGAAGGACTCATAGTCCACGGGCTTGGTGATGTAGACGTTGGCCCCCAGGTCGTAGCAGCGCTCGATCTCGACCTTGTCGTCGGTGGTGGTCAGGACCACCACCGGGGCGCGGCGCAGCCGGTCGTCGGACTTGAGCTTCTGCAGGATGTCGGTGCCCTGCATGTCCGGCAGGTTCAGGTCCAGCAGCACCAGCAGCGGTCCGTTCTGGCGCACGGCGTCCGAGAACAGATAGTCGAGGGCCGAACCGCCGTCGGCGAAATGCCGGATCTCGTTGGAGATGTTGGCCCGGCGGATATTCTTCTCGATCAGGCGGGCGTGGCCCAGGTCGTCCTCGACCATAACGATCGTTACTGGCTCGCTCATGGGCTGTCCCCCTCTTCGATGATGAGCCGTTTGGGTAATTCGAGGTGGAAAGTCGAGCCCTTTCCGAGTTCGGACTCGATGGAGATGGTTCCCCCCAGGCGGCGCACGTTATTTCGCACGAAGGCCAGGCCGAGGCCCTCGCCCTGGCGGTCCTGGCGGCCGGCGCGGCGGAACAACTCGAAGATCCGCTCGTGATCGGACGGGCTGACGCCGCGGCCGTTGTCGGAGACGGCGAAGGCCACGCGGCCGTCGGGCAGGTCCTCGCCGGTGACGGCGATGCGCCCCGGGCGGGCCGGGTCCAGATATTTGACCGCGTTGTCGATCAGATTGCCGAACACCTGCTCCAGGGCGATGCGGTCGCTTTCGATCTCGGGCAGTTCGGCCACGTCGATGCGGCCGTCGGCGGCGTTCACCTGGTGGGCGACGCTGTCGGCGATCTGGCGGACCATGGCGGTCACGTCCAGCGACTCGACCACCAGATGGCGGCGGCCCTGGCGCGACAGGTTGAGGATCGCCTTGATCAGCCGGTCCATCTTGGCCGTGGAGGCGCGGATGAAGCCGATCGCCTCGGGCATCTCCTCGCGGACCACCGTGACGGCCTCCGCATCGACCAGTTGCGGCGCGGCCGCCTCGATGGCCGCCAGTTGGCGGTCGACCACAGCCCCGGCCCCTTCCAGCTCGGCGGTGTAGCCCATGACGTTGACCAGCGGCGCGCGCAGGTCGTGGCTGACGATGTAGGCGAACCGCTGGATCTCCTCGTTGGCCGTGGTCAGGGCGGCGGTGCGTTCGCGCACCTTGGCCTCGAGGCCCTCGTTCATCCGCGCCACGATCTCGCGCGAACGCTGCATGTCGACGACATAGCGGCGGATCAGGAACAGGCTGGCGCCGCCCAGCAGCAGGATGCCGACGGCGGCGGCGAAATTGGCCCGCACGGTGTTGCGCGCGGCCGCCTCGGTCTCGCGGCGGCTTTCGATCAGGCGGCGGGCCTCGGCCGCGTCGATGGCCGCGATCTGCAACCGCATGGCCTCCATCAGCTCGGCCCCGCGTCCCGTGCGCACGATCTCGACGGCGACTCCCGGCCGGCCCGCCTCGTAATGGGCCACGCCCTGACGCAGGACCTCGAGCCGATCGGTGGTGAAGCGCCGCAGGTCCGCCACCCGCTGCGCCTGGGCCGGCTCGTCGCGGGTCAGGGCCGTCAGCACGTCCAGCGCCTGGGGGATCTCCTCGACGGCCTGATGGTGGACGGCCAGGTGATCGGCCCGGCCGGTCAGGATGTAGCCGCGCTGACCGGTCTCGGCGTCGATCAGAAGGTTCAGGACGTCGCGCGCGCGCAGGCGGATTTCCTCGGAGTGGTCGACGATCTGGTGAAACTCGGCCGCCCGCCGCGACATGACCACGGTCGAGATCTGGGCGGCGGTCAGCACCACCAGGGCGACCGTCAGCAGGGCCAGCACGCTGCGCCCGAGACTGGGGGTGACCAGGAAACGCCAGGCGGCGCGAAGGCGGGCGGTGCGCGGGTCCGTCATCGCCCCGACCTTTGAACGCCCCCGCCGGGGGTGTCCAGTTCGGCGCGTCGGTCAGACCACCCCGACCGTCTTCAGCCGGGCGCGCGGGTGGACCTCGTTCTGGCTCATGACCACGGTCTGGCCGCGGAAGCGCTCGATGATCGAGCGGACATAGGGGCGGATGGCCGGGCCGGTCAGCAGGACGGCCTGTTCGCCGGCCATGGCGGCCTTCTCGAACACGTCGCGGGTGGCGCGGATGAACTCCTGCAGGCGCGAGGGCGCCATGGCCAGCTGCTTGTCCTCGCCCGGGCCGACGAGGGCCTCGGCGAAGGCCTGCTCCCATTCGGGCGACAGGGTGACGATCGGCAAGGCGCCGTCCTCGCCGCGGTGCTGCCAGCACAGCTGGCGGGCCAGGCGCATGCGCACGTGCTCGACCAGGGTGGTGACGGACGAGGTGTGCGGGGCCGCCTCGGCCAGGCCCTCGAGAATGGTCGGCAGGTCTCGGATCGAGACCCGCTCGCGCAGCAGGGCCTGAAGCACCCGCTGCAAGGTGGTGGTGGTGACCACGGTGGGGATCAGCTCGTCGACCAGCTTGCGCTGCTCGGGGCCGATCTCCTTCAGCAGCTTCTGCACCTCGGCGTAGGAGAGCAGATCGGCCATGTTCTCCTTGAGGATCTCGGTCAGGTGGGTGGTCAGCACCGTCGACGGGTCGACGATCGTGTAGCCGCGGAAGGTGGCCTCCTCGCGCAGGGCCTCGTCGATCCAGGTGGCCGGCAGGCCGAAGGCCGGCTCGCGCATGTGCTCGCCCGGCAGGTCGACCTGGCCGCCGGCCGGGTCCATGGCCATCAGGGCGCCCAGCCGCACCTCACCGGCGCCGGCCTCCATCTCCTTGATGCGAATGGCGTAGCCCTGGGTGGGCAGGCGCATGTTGTCGAGAATGCGCACCGACGGCATGACGAAGCCGTACTCGGCCGCCAGCGAGCGGCGCAGGGCGCGGACCTGATCGGTCAGGCGGCGGCCCTCCAGGTCGTTGATCAGCGACAGCAGCGAATAGCCGAGCTCGATCTTGACCTCGTCGATGGCCAGGGCGCTGGCGATCGGCTCCTCGACGTCCTCGGCCGGGGCGGCGTCCTGCACCACCGGCTCGGGCTCGTTCAGCTTTCGCCCGCGCTTCCAGGCCAGAAACCCGGCGCCCAGGGCGATGGCGGCGAACGGCAGCAGCGGCATGCCGGGAATCAGGCCGATCAGGCCGGCGGCGCCGGAGACCATGCCCAGGGCGACGGGATTGGTCGCCAGCTGGGCGACCATCGCCTTGTCGGCCGAGCCCTCGACGCCCGCCTTGGACACCAGGAAGCCGGCGGCGATCGAGACGATCAGGGCCGGCACCTGGGTGACCAGGCCGTCGCCGATGGTCAGGACGACATAGCTGTTGGCCGCGTCGCCGGCCGGCATGCCGTGCTGGATGATGCCGATCAGGATGCCGCCGACGATGTTGATCCCGGTGATGATCAGGCCGGCGACGGCGTCGCCGCGAACGAATTTCGAGGCCCCGTCCATGGCCCCGAAGAAGGTCGATTCCTGCTCCAGCTCCTTGCGGCGGCGCTTGGCGTCGGCCTCGTCGATCAGCCCGGCGGACAGGTCCGCGTCGATGGCCATCTGCTTGCCGGGCATGGAGTCCAGGGTGAAGCGCGCGGCCACCTCGGCGATCCGGGTCGAGCCCTTGGTGATGACCACGAAATTCACCACCAGCAGGATGGCGAACACGATCAGCCCGATGATGAAGCTGCCGCTCATCATCAGGGCGCCGAAGGCCTCGATCACCTTGCCGGCCGAGGCCCCGCCCTCGTGGCCGTGGCTGAGGATCAGCCGGGTCGAGGCCAGGTTCAGCCCGAGGCGGAACAGGGTGGCGACCAGCAGCACGGTCGGGAAGACGGCGAACTCGAGCGGCCGCTTGATCAGCAGCGAGGTCATCAGGATCAGCACCGACGACACGATCGAGATGGCGAACAGCAGGTCCAGCACCGCCGGGTGCAGCGGCACGATCAGCAGCAGGATGATGCCGATGACGCCGACCGCCAGGCCGACCTCGCCGCGCATCACCCAGCCGAGCATCTCGCGCCCGGTCGGCCGGGCCATGCCGTCGCGCATGAGCGGGCCTGCGTCAGCCATGACCCAGCGCTCCGACGGCCAGGGCGGCGGCTTCGGCGATCACGGCGTCGCGCTGGTCGGCGGACGTCGCCTCGGGCGCCTCGAAATAGATCGCGATGCGGACCGGCTCGCCGGTCGGCGGCAGGACCAGGCCGATGTCGTTGGCGTGGCCGCGACCGCTGGTCCCGGTCTTGGTCGCGTCGCGCCAGCCGGCCGGCAGGCCGGCGCGGATGCGGGTCGCGCCGGTCGGCGAGCCCTCGAGCCAGCCGAGCAGGCGGGCGCGGGCGGCCTCGCCCAGACGCGGGCGGGAGGCGGTGAACAGGGTCGAGAGGTTGGCGGCCGTCTGGACCGGGGTGGTGGTGTCCAGATCGCCGTCGGGCCGGTTGAGGGCGGTCTCCCAGCGGTCGACGCGGGTGACGGCGTCGCCCAGATCACGAAACCAGGCGCGCCAGGCGTCCAGACCGCCCAGCTCGCGGATCAGCAGGTTGGCGGCGACATTGTCGCTGACCTCGACGGCCGCCCGGCACAGCTGTTCGACGGTCAGGCGGCCGCCGACCGCCGGCTCGGTCACCGGGGCGTGGAACACCAGATCGTCGGCGGTGATCGGAACGGCGTGGTCCAGCGCCAGCGCGCCCTGCTCCACCCGCTGCAGGACGGCGGCCGCGAGGAACAGCTTGAAGGTCGAGCAGTACAGGAACCGCTCGTCGCCGCGCCAGTGAACCTGGCCGGCGTCGGTCGCGGCGCACAGGCCCAGGCGCCCGCCGTGACGGGCCTCGAGCGCCGACAGGTCGAGCGCGCGCGGGACCTCGGTCGCGCCGGCCGCGCGGCCGCACCCGACCAGCGCGCCGGCGGCGCCCAGTCCTGCGATGAGGCGTCTGCGGTCCGGCCCGGTGGTCATGCTCAGGCCGCGCTCAGGCCGCTTTGCGGCGCCGGGACCGGAGTCCCCTCGGCGGCGTATTCGTTGAGCTTGTTGCGCAGGGTGCGGATCGAGATGCCCAGGATGTTGGCCGCGTGGGTGCGGTTGCCCAGGCAGTGGGTCAGGGTGTCGAGGATCAGGGTCTTTTCCATCTGCGCCACGGTCTGCCCCACGAAGGCGCGCGAGGCGGCGTCGGCCGCCTGCAGCGCCCGGCCAGCGACATCCGAGTCGCCCGCCGCGGTCAACGGCTGGCCGTCGGGCAGGCGGATCGCCTCGTGGTCGATTTCCGGACCGGTGGCCAGCAGCACCGCGCGGTGCATGGCGTTTTCCAGCTCGCGCACGTTGCCCGGCCAGGCGTGGGCGGTCAGCCCGCGCCGCGCCGAGTCCGACAGCGGCCGCTCCGGCACGCCGTTGGCGGCGGCGTATTTCTTCACGAAATGCTCGGCCAGGGCGATGATGTCGCCCGGACGCTCGCGCAGCGACGGCAGGCGCAGATTGACCACGTTCAGCCGGTACAGCAGGTCCTCGCGGAACGTGCCTTCGCGCACCGCCCGGCCAAGGTCGCGGTTGGAGGTGG
>CAZQBJ010000112.1:0-7401 GCA_964591465.1 uncultured Brevundimonas sp. | reverse complement strand
CCGCGGGCCCGCTCGGCGCGCCTGCGGGCGGCCGTGCGCACCGAGGCGCCGGCCGGGAGGGCCGCGGCATGAACCCGGTGCGCCGCATCTTCGCAGCCAGGGTGCGCGGCTTCCGCCTGGTCGAGCTGGTCGGCGGGCTGTGCCTCGTGCTGATGGTCTTCTCGGTCTATCTGGCCAAGGCTGGCGCGGCCGAGCAGGCGGGCCAGATCGCCGATCTGGAGCAGCGCATCGCCGCCGAACGCCACCGCCTGCGCCTGCTCAGGGCCGAGACCGCGCGGCTGGAGCAGCCGGCGCGGCTGGAGGCCCTGTCTCGCGTCGCCGGCCTGGAGCCGGTCGCGGTGACCCGCCAGATTCCGCCGGCCGCCCTGGCCGAGGTCGCGCCGACGGCTGCCGCTGCGGACGCGGAGGCGGCCCGATGACCAGCCGGCCGATCACCCGCAGCCCCGCCCCGACGCCTTCATGGCGCTGGCTGGCCGCCTGGCTGTGGTCGCTGGAGCACGCCTTCGAGCGGGCCCGCGCGGCCCAGCGGCCCGAGGAGGACACCCGGGTCCGCATCTTCGTGGTGCTGGGCGTGTTCGCCCTGCTGTTCGCCTGCCTGGCCGTGGGGGCCACCCGCGCGGCCCTGTTCAGCGGCGCCCCGACCGCGCGGTCCGGCGTGGTCGCCGACGCGCGCATCCGCGGCGACCTGGTCGACCGCAACGGCCTGCTGCTGGCCAGCAACCTGACCCACTACGGGCTGCACATCGATCCGGCCGAGATCTGGGATCGCGAGGCGGCGGTGCGGGCCATCGCCCGGGCCCTGCCGCGGGTCCCGGCGGCGCGGCTGCGCGAGATCGTGTTCGGCGAGCGCCGCGCCTATGTGATGGGCGGCCTGACCCCCGAGGAGCGGGCGGCCGTGCACGCCCTGGCCCTGGGCGGAATCTATTTCGAGCCGGAGGATCGGCGGGTCTATCCGCTGGGCGGATCGGCGGCGCACCTGATCGGCTTTTCCGACAGCCACGGCGAGGGCCTGGCCGGGGCCGAGCTGGCCTTCGACCGGATGATCCGGTCGGCCGGCGCCGGCGGCCAGCCGGTCGCCCTGTCGATCGACCTGCGCATCCAGGGGGTGCTGGAGAACGAGCTGCGCGCCCTGGCCCTGGACCAGCAGGCGATCGGCGCGGTGGGCATCGTGACCAACGTCCACACCGGCGAGGTCCTGGGCATGGCCTCGTGGCCGACCTTCGACCCCAACGCGCCGGGCGACGCCTCGCCCGAGGCCCTGCGTAACCGGGCGGCCCAGTCGGTCTACGAGATGGGCTCGACCTTCAAGGTGTTCTCGATCGCCGCCGGCCTGGATTCGGGGGCCGCCGCCATGGACACCCTGTTCGACGCCGAGGGCGGGCTGCAGATCGGCAACCGGGTGATCAACGACTTCCACGCCGAGAACCGGACCATGACCCTGGAGGAGGTGTTCCTGCACTCCTCCAACATCGGCACCTCGCGGCTGGCCATCCAGATGGGGCCCGAGACGGTCTCGCGGTACTACTCGGACTTCGGCCTGCTGGACGCGGCGCCGATCGAGCTGGCCGAGTCCGCCCGCCCGGTCCGCCCGCCGAACTGGAACGACACCACCCTGGCGTCGGTGTCCTTCGGCCACGCCATCATGGTCAGCCCGCTGCAGGTCGCCGCGGGCATGGGCGCGGTGCTGAACGGCGGGGTCTATGTGCCGCTGACCCTGCGGCCGCGCGCGACCGCGCCCGAGGGCCGGCGGGTGGTGTCGCAGGCCACCTCGGCCGCCATGCTGGACCTGATGCGCCGCAACGCGGTGCGCGGCTCGGGCACCCGGGCCGACGCGGCCGCGCCGGGCCTGCGGGTCGGCGGCAAGACCGGCTCGGCCGAGAAGGTGGTCAACGGCCGCTACAGCCGCACGGCCGGGGTCGCCTCGTTCGCCGCGGTGTTCCCCTCGGACGGTCCGCTGGATGCGCCGCGCTATTTCGTGCTGATCCTGGTCGACGAGCCCAAGGGAAGCGCCGCCACCTACGGCCTGCGCACGGCCGGATTCGTCGCCGCCCCGACGGCCGGCCGGGTGATCGACCGCATCGCCGGCTTTCTCGGCGTCGAGCGCCGGGCCGATCCGTACCGCACGGCCCTGGGCGAGCGCATGCCGCTGCCGGAGGAAACGACCGGAGGCGCCCGGTGAACGCCATGACCGGCACCGCCATGCGCCTGTCGGACCTGTTGCGCCGCGACGTCGCCGCCGACCCGCTGATCACCGGAGTGACCGCCGACAGCCGCAAGGTCGGCCCGGGCACCCTGTTCGCCGCCCTGCCCGGAGCCCGGGCCGACGGCCGCGCCTTCATCCCCCAGGCGTTGTCGCAGGGCGCCGCCGCCGTGCTGGCCCCGCCCGATACGCCCGGCGGGGCGGCCCCGGTGCTGGTCACCGCCGGCGACGTGCGCCGGGCCTACGCCCTGGCCGCGCGGACCTTCTACGGGGCCCAGCCGAAGACCTGCGTCGCCGTCACCGGCACCAACGGGAAGACCTCGGTGGCCGCCTTCTGTCGCCAGATGTGGACCCGCATGGGCCACCGGGCGGCCAGCATGGGCACCCTGGGCGTGGTGGCCGGCGACACGGCCCTGACCGGACCGGGCCTGACCAGCCCCGACGCCGGGGACGCGGCGCGGCTGCTGTCCGAGCTGGCGGCGCGCGGCGTGACCCACCTGGCGCTGGAGGCCTCGTCGCACGGCATCGACCAGCGGCGGCTGGACGGGGTGGCGATCAAGGCGGCCGGGTTCACCAACCTGAGCCAGGACCACCTGGACTATCACGGCGACATGGACGCCTACCGGGCGGCCAAGCTGCGCCTGTTCGAGGTGCTGGTGCCGCGCGGCCGCACCGCCGTGCTGAACGCCGATTGCGAGGCCTATTCGGCCTTCGCCGCGGCCAGCATCATGTCGGGCCTGTCGATCATGGGCGTCGGCCAGCGCGGCCGCGACCTGATGCTGCTGGAGCGGATCGCGACCCCGGGCGGCCAGCGGCTGACGCTGGACGCCGGCGGCCGCGTGCGCGAGGTGATGCTGCCGCTGGCCGGCGCCTTCCAGGCGGCCAACGCCCTGGTCGCCGCCGGCCTGTGCGTCGCGGCCGGCGATCCGGTCGACGACGTGCTGGAGGCGCTGGAGCATGTCGAGGGCGCGGCCGGGCGCATGCAGCGCATCGGCGTCGGCCCGCGCGGCGGCGAGGCCTATGTCGACTACGCCCACACCCCGGACGGTCTGGAGACGGTGCTGGAGGCCCTGCGGCCGCACGCGACGGGACGGCTGATCGTGGTGTTCGGCTGCGGCGGCGACCGCGACCGGGGCAAGCGGCCGCTGATGGGCAAGATCGCCGCCCGGCTGGCCGACGTGGCCATCCTGACCGACGACAATCCGCGCGGCGAGGACCCGGCCGCGATCCGGGCCGAGGTGCGCGCCGGCGCCCCCGAGGCGGTGGAGATCGGCGACCGCCGCGAGGCCATCGCCCACGCGGTTTCGCTGATGTCGGACGGCGACGTGCTGGTGGTCGCCGGAAAAGGTCACGAACAGGGTCAAATCGTCGGCGAAACAGTCTATCCCTTCGACGACGCGACGGTGATCGCGAAGGCGTTGGCGGGAAGAGAGTAATGACGCGTCCCCTGTGGACCGCCGAGGAGATCGCGGTGGCGACCGGCGGCCGGATCGAAGGCGCGGGCTTCGCGGCGACCGGGGTCAATTTCGACAGCCGGGAAATCCAGCCGGGCGACCTGTTCGTGGCCCTGCGCGGCGAGGCGCGCGACGGGCACGACTTCGCGGCCATGGCCTTCGAGCGGGGGGCCGCCGCGGTGCTGGGCGAACGGCCCGTCGAGGGCGGCCCGGTGGTGGTCGTCCCGGACAGCCTGAAGGCGCTGGAGGCTCTCGGCGCGGCGGCCCGCGACCGGGCGCCGCAGATTCGGCGCGGGGCGGTCACCGGCTCGGTCGGCAAGACCAGCGTCACCCAGGCGATCCGCGCCGGGCTCGACCTGGCCGGCCCGGCCCACGGCTCGGTCAAGTCGTACAACAACCATATCGGCGTGCCCCTGACCCTGGCGCGGATGCCGGCGGACGCGCACCGGGCGGTGTTCGAGATCGGCATGAACGCCCCGGGCGAGATCGGGCCGCTGGCGCGCATGGTCCAGCCGCACGCCGCCTGCATCACCACCGTCGGTCCGGTGCACATCGAGAATTTCGCCGACGGCGAGACCGGCGTGGCCAAGGCCAAGGCGGAAATCTTCGAGGGGCTGGGCCCCGGCGGTCTGGCGGTGATCAACGGCGACATCCGCTGGTTCGAGCCGCTGCGCCAGATGGCCCTGCACGCCGGGGCCCGGGTCGCCAGCTTCGGCTCGGACGAGACCGCCGACGCCCGGCTGCTGGACTTCCAGCCCGAGGCCGGCGGGGCCCGGGTCGCGGCGCGCATCTGGGGACAGGATCACGTCTTCACCCTGCGCCAGTCGGGCTTCCACTGGGGGCTGAATTCCCTGGCCGTGATCCTGATGCTGGACGCCCTGGACGTGCCGATGGACACGGCCCTCGCGGCCCTGTCGGAATTCGAGCCGCTGGCCGGGCGCGGCCGGGTCCGGTCGGTGCAGGTCGCCGGCGGCGCCTTCACCCTGATCGACGAGAGCTACAACGCCAATCCGCTGTCGATGCGGGCGGCCCTGCTGAGCCTGGGCGCGCGGCCGGCGCCGGGGGGCCGGCGGATCGTCGCCCTGACCGACATGCTGGAGCTGGGCGACCAGGCCGAGGCCCTGCACGCCGGGCTGGCCGAGAACGTCGAGGCCGCCGAGGTCGATCTGGTGTTCGCCGCCGGGCCGCAGATGAAGGCGCTGTTCGAGGCGGTCACGCCCGAGCGGCGCGGGGCCTGGGCGCCCGCCGCCGCGGAGCTGGCCCCGGTTCTGGCCGCCGAGGCGCGGCCGGGCGATATCATCATGGTCAAGGGGTCCAACGGGTCGAAGGCGTCGCTGATCGCCGCGGCCCTGGCGGATCTGGAGCGCCAATTCCACGCCGAGGGGACCGGCTGATGTTCTATCTGCTCTATCTGCAGTACGCGGACCTCGCGCAGTACTACCCGCTGCTGAACCTGCTGCAGTACCAGACGGTGCGCGTCGGCCTGGCGCTGGTCACGGCGATGATCGTGGCCGTGGCCATGGGCACCCGGTTCATCGACTGGATGCGCCTGAAGCAGGGGCGGGGCCAGCCGATCCGCGCCGATGGCCCTGAAAGCCACCTGCTGACCAAGCAGGGCACGCCGACGATGGGCGGGTTCATGATCCTGGCCGGGGTGGTGGCCGCCACCCTGCTGTGGGCCGACCTGACCAACCCCTATGTCTGGGTCGTGCTGCTGGTCACCGCCGGCTACGGCGTGCTGGGCTTCATGGACGACTACGCCAAGGTGTCGAAGCAGACCTCGGCCGGCCTGTCGGGCAAGCAGAAGCTGGCGGCGCAGTTCGTCATCGCCATCGCCGCGGCGGTGGTCACGGTGATGTTCACCACCCCGTCGCCGACCTCGCCGGGGCTGGAGACCTCGATCGCCTTCCCGTTCTTCAAGGCGGTGCTGCTGAACCTCGGCTGGTTCTACGTCGCCTTCGCGGCCGTGGTCATCGTCGGCGCGTCCAATGCGGTGAACCTGACCGACGGCCTCGACGGCCTGGCCATCGTGCCGGTGATGATGGCCGCCGCCGCCTTCGGCGTGATCGCCTATCTGGTCGGCAATTTCGTGTTCTCGAACTACCTGCAGGTGCACCACGTGCCCGGCACCGGCGAACTGGCGGTGTTCTGCGCCGCCTTGATCGGCGCCGGCATGGGCTTTCTCTGGTACAACGCGCCGCCGGCCAAGATCTTCATGGGCGACACCGGCTCGCTGGCCCTCGGCGGGGCGCTGGGCGCGGTGGCCGTCTCGACCAAGCACGAGCTGGTGCTGGCCATCGTCGGCGGCCTGTTCGTGGTCGAGGCCCTGTCGGTGATGATCCAGGTCGCCTACTTCAAGGCGACCGGCAAGCGGGTGTTCCTGATGGCCCCGATCCATCATCACTTCGAAAAGATGGGCTGGGCCGAGTCGACGGTGGTCATCCGCTTCTGGATCGTGGCCGCCATGCTGGCCCTGATCGGCCTGTCCACCCTCAAGCTGCGGTAGGGCCTTGATCGCGGTTCCGGGATTCGAGGGGCGCAGGGTCGCGGTCTTCGGCCTCGGCCGCAGCGGGCTCAGCGCCGCGCGCGCGCTGCGGGCCGGCGGGGCCGAGCCGGTGCTGTGGGACGACACCGCGCGCGGCCGCGAGGAGGCGGCGCGGGAGGGCTTCGTCCTCGAGGACCTGGCGGTCGCCGACTGGCGCGGCTTCGCCGCCCTGGTGCTGTCGCCGGGCGTGCCGCTGAGCCATCCGGCCCCCCACTGGACGGTGGGCAAGGCGCGGGCCGCCGGCCTGCCGGTGATCGGGGACATCGAGCTGTTCGCCCGCGCCATGGCCGCCTGTCCGCCCGACCGCCGGCCGAAGGTGATCGCGGTCACCGGGACCAACGGCAAGTCGACGACCACGGCCCTGCTCGGCTGGGTGCTGAAACAGGCCGGGGCGACCGTCCACGTCGGCGGCAACATCGGCGTCGGGGTGCTGAGCCTGCCGGGGCCGGAGGCGGATCGCGCGCCTTCGCCGCCGGTCTATGTGGTCGAGACCTCGTCCTACCAGCTGGACCTGACCGAGAGCTTCCGGCCCGATGTGGCCATCCTGACCAACATCACCCCGGACCATCTGGACCGGCACGGCGGCATGGCCGGCTATGTGGTGGCCAAGAACCGGCTCTTCAGCGCCCAGGGCGAGGGCGACACCGCCGTCATCGGGGTCGACGACGACTGGGGCGTGCGCATCGCCGACCGGCTGGACGGCAAGGTGGAGACCCTGGTGCGCGTCTCGGCCGCCCACCCGACCTCGGGGGTCTATGCGCTGGACGGCAAGCTGTGGGACTGCGTCGGCGGGACCCCGGTCGAGGTCTGCGACCTGACCCGGGCCCGCTCGCTGCCCGGGCGGCACAACGCGCAGAACGCCGCCTGCGCCTACGCCGCGGCGCGGGCCGTCGGCCTGTCGCGCGAGGCGGCGGCGGCCGGCCTGATGAGCTTCCCCGGCCTGGCCCACCGGATGGAGGAGGTCGGCCGGCTGGGGCAGGTGCGGTTCGTCAACGATTCCAAGGCGACCAACGCGGACGCCGCGCGCCAGGCTTTGGCCAGCTATCCGCGCAGCTGGTGGATCGCCGGCGGCCGGGCCAAGGACGAAGGCATCGCGCCGCTGGCCGACCTGTTCGACCGCGTGGCCCACGCCTACCTGATCGGCGAAGCGGCCGACGATTTCGCCCGGGTGCTGGACGGCCACGCGCCGTGGACCGTCAGCG
>CAZQBJ010000111.1:0-7447 GCA_964591465.1 uncultured Brevundimonas sp. | reverse complement strand
GCGGCACCAGCTTCCCGGAGGAGAGCCTGGCGCTGCAGAACGCCGTGCGCGAGCGCGCCATCCACGCGGTGGAGCAGGGCACCTCGGACCGCACCGGCTGGGCTGAAGAGGGCGCCACCAGCCACGTGGAAGCCGCCGGCGGTCAGCGCATAGAGATAGTGGCGCAGCCGCTCATGTCGGGCAACCAGGCCATCGGCGCCGTGGTCGTAGGCGTGACTGACCAGGCGGTGACCCAGCAGGTGAACCGTATCGTCATCAACGTTCTGCTCTTCAGCCTCATCCCGCTGCTCCTGGCCATCATCATCGCGGTGGCCCGCGCGCGGCGCCTGACCAGCAACGTGCTTACCCTCACCCAGAAGGCCGACGAGATCAGCCGCGGCGACCTGGCGGAGCCCGTGAGCCTGCGCTCGAACGACGAGCTCGACGACCTCTCCGCCGCCCTCGAACGCATGCGCGTGAGCATGAGCGGCGCGCTGGAACGACTGCGCCGCAGGCGCTGAGCCACCGAAACGCAAGGGAAGGGGCGGCGCCGTACTTAGCGCCGCCCTTCCCAGTTCAAGCCTGGTGACCGGCTAGCAGCCGCTGGTGCGCTGCGGCAGGTACTGGATGCTCACGCCGCGCGCCTCCAGCGCCATTGCGGTAGGTTCGTCCTCCATGGCGGCGGGCAGGCAGTTGTTGCGCACGTCCAGCGTTGTCAGGTCCGCCAGCGCCAGCAAGGGCGTCAGGTCACTGACGAAGTTGAGGTTCAGGCGGAGCACCTTCAGGTTGGTCATGCCACCTATGACCGTGAGGTCGTCGTTCTCCGGCAGCTTGTTGGTCGCCAGCTCCTCGATCTGGGTCAGGCGCGCTAGGAAGCTAACGTCCTCGTAGCGCCCCAGGTGTCCGTAGAGACTGAGCGCGCGGAGGCCGTCCAACTCCTCCAGCAGAGGCAGGTCCAGCACTGGGAGGTCGTACACCGTGAGGGTCGTCAGGTTGGGCACCTGTGTGATGACCGCATGATCGTCGAGTGGCGCCCTGAACGCCAGGTCCCGCAACGCGGGTAGCTCTGTGGCCACGCTGAGGTCCGTGACCGCGGTGTTGAACACGTGCAGCAGCTCCAAGGCCGGTAACCCCGCCAACGGGCTCAGGTCGGCCAGATCTGGGTTGTTGGTCACCTGCAGCTGCTCCAGCGAGGTCATGCCGCGTAGAGGCGAGAGGTCGGTGATGGCGTTCCCGCTCAGCGCCAGGTCGCGCAGCCGGAGGTCCTCCAGTGGTGATAGGTCGGAGACCGCTCCCACCTGCATGTGGAGCTGCACGAGGCTGGTTGCGTGCTGCAGTCCCTCGAGGCTCTCTACCCCAACGTCGAAGGCTCGCAGGGCCCCAATTGCAGCGAGATCCCCGCAGGTCACGTCAGACTTGCCTAGTGACTCGGCAACAGCCGCGCGCAGGTTCGGGTCGGGCAGCTCAGCCCGCATGTCGGGGGTGGCGCAGGCTCCCGGCTCCCCGCCGCCAGATGTGGAGGCGCACGCCGCCAGAACGGTCAGTAACGCAGCCCCGATGACCAGTAGTACAAGTGGTTTCCGCATCCTCATGTTCGCCCTTCCTGTGGCACGAGTCACCCGCTGGCAACGTGCCGGCCAGTGCTCCGCCCGCAAGCTCGTCCTTATGCACGCAGGGTAAGGGGAGGGGTATTAGCCGCTCCTTAAATGGGCGCGGGGTGCGCGGTTAGGCGGGCCTGACGGTATGCTCAAGGCAGCCAGATGATGAGTTTCAGACCCCGAACCAGCCGGTACCTGGCTAGGCCAAGACTGCTGTCGCTGCTGCCCGAGAAACCGGGCTCCGTGATCTGGTTAGAGGCGCCGTACGGTTACGGCAAGAGCGTCCTGGCCAGTCAGTGGGCGGCCACGCTTGAGGCCGAGCACTGGCGAGTCATCTGGCTGGCCGCGGACGCGCAAGGCGTGCGGCGCACTGTCGCCGACGGTCTGAGCCTGCCGCCCGAGTCGCCGTGGGGAGCTGTCCTCAGTACCTTGTGGTCCGAGCCGACCGTGTTGGTTCTGGAAGACCTGGAGAACCTGAGCGATCACGAGGAGCTCGTGCCGCTCCTCAGGGATCCGCGTGGCCTACTGCTGCTCGCCAGCCGAGGCCCGCTACGCACTTCTGAGATACCCAGGCTGTTCACCGCTGGGCGCCTGACGCACCTGCGCTCCGCTCAGCTCGGTTTCACCGAGCAGGAAGCCGCCCTGCTCATGGCGGACACCGCAGGCTGGCAGACACTGTGGCAGCAGGCGGGTGGCTGGCCCCTGCCGCTACACTTCGCCGCCCTCACAGGCGAACTGCCGGACGGTCAACAGCTGCTGAGCGGCCTGCGTGGCAGCCTCACCCCCGCCGAATGGCAGGAAGCGCTGCTGCTCTCCACCCTCCCCGACCTGCCTGCCGACGCCGGTACCAAGGAGACCGCGCGCCTGGCCAGCAACGGCTTCGTGCAGTCGGGCACGTCCGGGTACCGGCTCCATGCTCTGTTGGCCGAGCACATCGTGGCGAACCACGCGGCCGAGGCCCTGTCGGCCCTCAAAGAGGGGGCGCCGCGGCTGCCGCCCCTGCTCTACGGCGAGGCTCTGGAGAAACTGGGCGCCGTGACCGACCTGGCGCCGCTACTGGATGACCCCCAGACGCAACTCAGCCGGCAGGCGCCGCAAGTGGTGCTCCGGTGGGACAACGCCGCGCCTGGCCCGATAACGGCAAAGCGGCACGTTACGGCCGGCATGGCCAACACGGTCGTTGGCCGCCACGCCGAAGCCGTTAACCGGTTCCAGGCGGGATTGGAGCAAGGCGGGCTGGATGACACCGAGGAGCTATTCGCGCTCAAGGGGCTGGTCTGGTCCCTGGCGCTCACGGATCAGGCGGCGGCGGTCGAGGTCATGGACCGCGCCGAGGCGCTGCTGGAGCGGGCCGACCCGGAGATGGCTGGCAGGTTCCTGACGGACGCCTCGTACGTGCACGTGGTGAGCGGTGACCATGTCGCGGCCTCGGCGCTGCTGGAGCGGGCACTGCGGATCTTGCCGGCCGACTCCAGGTTCCGTATCGCCTGCCACATAAACCTGGCGCTGAACCGCTGGGACAGCCTGGGCGATTACGACGGCCGCCTGGCCGCCCAGACCAGCACCCTCGCGGACGTGTGGCGCCTCTACCCCAGCGACGCCCCGGGGCAGTGCCGCGACGTGGCCATGCTGCTCTCGTGGGCAGGGGACCGGGCGGGCGCCCGTGAGCACCTCGTGCAGGCGCTGAGCTGGGAGCGGGCCAGCCCAGTCGTGGGGTTGGAGGTGCGCGCCGCGCTGGCCGCGCTGGACGGCGACGCTGCCGCCTTCCCGGACCTGTTCGCCCGCGCACAACTCTGGCAGAACGACCACACGCTCGACCTGATAGCCATGTACGCCATCAGCACCGCGCCGGATAAGGCTGCGTACTACTTCGACCAGGTGCCGGCCCCCACTCTGGCCGCCGCGGCGTACGCCCGCCACCTGCCGGACCGGGCCGAGGCGCTCAGGCTGATAGACGCCGCCCTGGAGGGTCAGGAGGAACGCGCCTTCAAGCTCTACCTGCTGGCGGCCCGCTACGCGGTCAGCCGCGAGCCAGCCGACTTGGAGGCGTTCCTGGCCCTCTCCACCGCGGGCGCCCGGCTGCTGCCGGGGCACGTGCCGGTGGGCGCGCTCCCCAAGGAAAGGCCCGAACTGACCCAGCACTACCCCATAGAGGAACTGCTGGAAGCCGACTGGAAGGAAGCGCTAAGCGCGCGCCTAAACGAATTACCCGACCTGCAGGTGGACGTGCTGGGCAAGCTGAACGTGCGTTTCGCCGGCCGCAAGCTGGAGTTCACCGAGCGTCCCATGCAGCTGCTCATCATGCTGCTGCTGGGCCTCAACCGCGAGGAGGCCGCCGACGCCATCTGGCCGGACGCCCACGTCCTCAAGCAACGGAACAACCTAAGCGTGCAGCTGAGCGCCCTGCGCAGGGTGCTGGAGCCGTGGGGCAGCAGCCACTTCCTGCGCGACGACGGTCTGAGGCGCGTGCGGAGCGACTACTACCAGCTGATGACCGCGCTGGAGGAGCAGGATCACGACGCCGTTCTGCGCCTCTACCGGGAGCCCTTCGCGCCCAGCGTGGACTTAGGAGCCTTGGAGCACCACCGCCCGTGGCTGCGCGAGCAGGTACTGACCGCCCTGCACGCAGCCGCCGACGCGGGCGGCAGGGACGCCGGGCGCTTCCTCACGCGGATCCTCGAGCTGGATCCGCTCAATGAGGAGGCGTTGCACCAGCTGCTGGAGCACCTGCTGGGGCGCCGCCGCCACGTGGAGGCGCGCCGGCGTTACGAGGAGTTCGCCGAGCGCCTCAGGGAGGAAACGGGACTCGAGCCGCAAGCCTCCACGCAGGCGCTCGTCAGCTGAGCGGAGCAGCGGCACGGGTCGGTCGATTCTGGTGCGCGCGCTGACCCTCGCTCAACCGAAGTACTCGCACACGGTGGGCAGGAAGAACCCAGCGGTGTTAGCCCCAACGTCGAGGATTGCGAAGCGGGTGAGCGCGCCCGCGGCGCCCTTCATGACGGCCATGCCGGTGCCCACTGCCACGCCCGCACCTCCCAGCGCCACGTTCTGGAGTATGCAGCAGCCGGCCATGGCCGGGTCCTCCATCTTGGTGCACTGGTGCACGCCTACTACCGTGACACCAGCGGAGATCGTCCAGCTCAGTTCCAGGGAGGTGAGGTAATCGACGAAGGCGGAGCCGCGCCCGTCGCCGCCACGCCCCAGCGTCTCCCCCGTGAGTGGGTCGACGCGCCACCAGCCCACCTCCGCCAGGCTGGCGGGCGCCTGCCGCGAGGGCACGATCACGCTGTAACCGGCCGCCAGGTCGGCGGTCATGGCCATTCGCGCCTCGTAGGGAAGTTCGAGACCCAGGGCAACGTCAGGCTGATCGGCGCCTATGACCAGCAGGTCGCCGCTGGAGGCGGCCGCGCTCAACGCCTGGAAGGACGGCACTACCGCCGCACCGCTGGCCGCCAGCGGCAGCGCCTCGGCCCGTGTCTCCCACACGCCTGCCAGGCGGTTAGCGTCGGAGTCGAAACTCACCCCGTTCGCATCTGCGCGCAGGGTCCAGCGTGGGTTGGTGACCACGTCGACCTGCGTACCGGTGCCGTCCACGCGCTGGCTCAGCAGCACCATGGCGGGGGCGGGCCGGTAGCTCACCAGCTCGGCGTCCAGTGGGGCGTCGCCGAAAGCTGCGAACAGCGCCAGCGGCGCCAGCGCCGTCTCGGCCGTGGTCAGGTCGAACGGCAGCTCCGGCGGCGACACGCCCTCGAGCGCGCACATGAGCGCCATGTCGACGTACTCCCGCAGAGCCAGGGCAGCCTCAAGCGAACGGTCCGTTACGTAGTCGTCGGCGTAACGGCCCGGTTCGAGCATGAAGGTGTGGACGCTGGCCAGGGCGGCGAACGCCACCTCCGCCGGTACGGTGGGGTCGAGCCGCACGCTGCCTGCAGCGCGCGCTTCGGCGCCGAGCCTGTCCACCACCATGCGCCTGTGGGTGACCGGCTCCTCGCCAGGCGCTATGAACGTGAACTCGAACCACTGGGCGGTCAGGGCCACGGCTTCTCCGTCAGGCTCCGCCTCGTCCGCCCCGAACCCGATGCTGCTGAGCGCACCGATGCCGCCGGCCAACGCGCCGGACACCGACTGGAACACCCCTGCGAACGGGCTGGCGGCGGCGTCCGGTGGCACGACGCTGCCAAGCATGTCGAAGGCCTGGCCGCCAGGTGCCAGGTCGCCGTTGAACATCGGGTAGAAGAACGACGTGCCGGTCATCAGCGCATCCGGCCCGCCTCCGGCCTGCAGCCCCTCCAGGCCGTCGGGCACGTTGGCGTAGCTGAGGGCCACGCCGTACATGTTCGCCACCGGGCGCTCCCACGCCTCGGTGACGGGAACCACCACCAGCTCGTCGCCCAGGCGCCGCTCGATGAACACCTGGAACCTGAACCGGTGCTGCAACTCGGCGGGGAGTTCGGACTGATACGTCTGGGTGGCTTCGAGCCCGGCGAACTGCGGCGGTACGTCGGTTCCGAACACCGGGTGCGCCTCGCTCCATGGCTGGCTGGCGGAGAGCCGGTAAGCCACCCAGTGGTACTCCTGAGCGGCGGCCTCGATGAGGGTGCCGCCCCCTCCAGCGTCAGTGGCGACACCAGCGAGGAGCGCGTCGGCGCGGCTCACGTCCGCGCGGAGGCTCGCCACCTCCGCCTCGGCAGCCGCCATCACTTGCTGCGTGTCGAGTGGCAAGCCCATGTCTGCCAGGTTCAGGTGGCCGTCGAAGGTGCGGGCGACTGAGGGCCTGACCTGCGCCAGGAGCAGCGCCACCTGCTCGCCCGTCAGCGTGGCGCCCCGTATCTCGGTCTCGTAACCTGCGTCGAACAGCAGGGTGGAGGTGAGCAGCGCCTGATCGAGGGCGTTCCCGCCACCGCTGACGAGTGTGCCCTCGGCCCCGCGCAGCACACCCCGGTAGGGCTCGAAGCGCACGACCTCGTTCACGTGCTGCACGATGGTCGTCGCGTCCTCGAACGCCAGGTCCATGGCCAGCGCCTGCGGATCGAAGGGGCTCCTGTCCGTGGCAGCGTGCAGCGCAGCCAGCGGGTCGTAGAGCGCGTCCAGGCGTTGCCGCGCCGCCGCCAGCTCGGGGTCCTCGGCCTGCGCGGCCAGCGGCTGTGGCATGGCGCCTACCAGCACGGCGGCCGTCAGCAGCGTTACGAACCGGCCGAACCGGCCGGCGGGAAAGTGTGCTCTTCGCCTAATGTCGTTCACGTCGTCTCTCCGTCCACAAGTGGGTCCGCGGTCACCTTGATGAGCGTTGAGGGTCAGCCTAAAGGCGGGGGCGTCAACATGGCGTCAAGGAATCTCGCACCTGCGGCCGGTTGTCAGCTGCGCCGGCGTCTCCCGGTGGGCCGCTGACCCGGCGTCGAGCGAGTACACTTAGCGCCGCATGCAAGACGCCACCCCCAGAACCAGCTCCAGCAAACCCACTGCCGCCACGGGCGCAGCCCGCCTGGCGCAGGAGGTGGCGCGCCGCCGCACCTTCGCCATCATCTCGCACCCGGACGCGGGTAAGACCACCCTCACCGAGAAGCTGCTGCTGTACAGCGGCGCCATCCGCGAGGCGGGCTCGGTGTCGGGGCGCATGGGCGGCGCGGCCGCCACGTCGGACTGGATGAGCATCGAGAAGGAGCGCGGCATCTCCATCAGCTCCGCGGCCATGCAGGTCGATTACGACGGTTACATCCTCAACCTGCTGGATACCCCGGGCCACCAGGACTTCAGTGAGGACACCTACCGCACCCTCACGGCTGCTGACAGCGCCGTCATGCTGCTCGACGCCGCCAGGGGCGTGCAGGAGCAGACGGTCAAGCTGTTCACCGTCAGCCGCGAGCGCGGCA
>CAZQBJ010000110.1:0-7545 GCA_964591465.1 uncultured Brevundimonas sp. | reverse complement strand
AGACCACGATGTCCACGGCGCCGCCGGTGTCGGCCCATATCTCCTCGGCGGTGGTGACGCGGTGGATTTCCGGATTGGCCGGGTTGTCGAACTGCTGGGGCATCAGGGCGCCGGGGGTCGCCTCGAGCAGTTCGTGGGCCCGGGCGATGGCGCCCTTCATGCCCTTCTCGCCGGGGGTCAGCTCCAGCTGGGCGCCCAGCAGCAGCAGCATCTTGCGCCGCTCCAGCGACATGGTTTCGGGCATGACCAGGATCAGCTTGTAGCCCTTGGCCGCGGCGACGAAGGCCAGGGCGATGCCGGTGTTGCCGCTGGTGGGCTCGATCAGCACCGAGCCGGGCTTGAGGCGGCCTTCCTGCTCGAGCGCCTCGATCATGGCCACACCGATGCGGTCCTTGACCGAGGCGAGCGGGTTGAAGAACTCCAGCTTGGCCAGCACCTCGGCCCGCGGGGCGAGGGCCCTGGACAGGCCCGGCAGCCGGATCAGCGGGGTGTCGCCGATGGTCTCGATGATGCTGTCATAGACCTTGCCGCGACCGGACTTGCGGTGGCGGGCGGCGTCGTACTTGGCGGTCATGGGCGTCTCCCGGGAGGCTGGATCGCTCCCACAGATTGGGGGCGGCGCGCCCCGGACAAGGGGCGACCAGCGTTATTTTTCATCGTGGCCTACAGACTCGTTGCAGCCGGCGGCGAACACCCGACGACGGTTTAACAACTCTATTCAGGGGGCGCGGCGCCTGGGGGCGACGCGCGGGGATGTCAGTAAGATGAGCGCCTTCGCCGCGCCGGACCGCCTGCTGGCGGACCATGAAGACGTGATCGGCTACTGGGCGTCGCTGCGCCGGGGCGACCGTCTGCCGGCCCGTCGCGATTTCGATCCGGCCATGGTCAAGCGGCACCTGCCGACGATCAGCCTGACCCAGGTCTGGCGCGAGCCGCTGGACTTCCGCTTCCGGCTGGCCGGAACCGGGCTCTATCCGCTGTACGGCAAGGAGATCACCGGCCGGAAGCTGGAAGACGTCTATCCGCCGGAGGCGGCCGAATACTGGCGTGGGGTGCTGTGCGCCATCGTGCGCAACGGCCGGCCGTCGGCGGGACGATACGATCTGGGCGGCGACGCCGGCGACGGACGGGGGCCGCGGCGCATGCTGTGGCTGCGCCTGCCGCTGGCCAGCGACGGGCGCAACGTCGACATGGTGCTGGGCTACGACGTGATCATCGGCCAGCACGCCTACCGAACCGGCATCAAGGCCGCCTGATCCACGGGTGCGTCCGAAACTGACGCGCGCCGTAGGAATATAATCCTCACATCGAGCGGGGCGCGAGGCTCCGCGGGGCGCCGGTTCGGCGCGGCTGTGTGAGGACGTCATGATTTATCTGCCCCGACCCCTGAGCGAGCGCGCGGCGCGCGCCGCCGCCCGGTTTCGCGACGACGGCCTGCTGGCCGGACTGGCCGTGCAGGTGGTGGCGGCGGCCACGCGGATCACGCCGGAGGACATACTGGTCGGCCGCGGCCCCGGCGGCCGGGCCCAGCGGGCGCGCAACGTGGCGATGTACCTGGCCCATGTCGGCTACAACTGGTCGCTGACCCGGGTCGGGGCGGCCTTCGAGCGGGACCGGACCACCGCCGGGGCCGCCTGTCGCTGGGTCGAGGACGAGCGCGACGATCCGCAGCTGGACGACCTGCTGGAACGGCTGGAGCGGGCGCTGCGCGACTTCGCCGAGGCTCTGCCGCAGGGAGGGGCGACGTGAGCGGCGAGGCGGACCGGGCGCGCCGATTTCTGACCCGTCGAGGGGCCTGGCTGGAGCCGGCCGGGGATCGCTATCTGGTGCGCGCCGGGCCGGACCGGCGACTGCGACCGCTGCAACGTCTGGGCGAAACCGAGTTTCTCGCCTTGGCCCGGGCGCCGGGACTGGTCGTGCGGCGCGGCGGCGGCTGGGTGTTGCGCCGACCCGGCCTCGACTTGCCGGCCCCGGCGGCGGGGCGGCCCGGCCTGATCGAGGGCGAGCGGGCGGTGATGGAGCCGGACGGCCGGATGAGCCGGCGGCGGGTCAATCTGGGCGAGTCGCCGGTGATGTGGCTGGCGCGCCGGAAAGGACCGGACGGGCGGCCGTGGCTGACCGCGGCCGAAGCGGCGGCCGGCGAACGGCTGCGCGAGGACGCCGAAATGGCCAGCCTGACGCCCCCGGTGACCCAGAGGTGGGACGGCCTGCCTCGACACGCCGGCGGTTCGACGTCGCCGTTCGCGCCGGCCTTCAGGGCGGTGCGGGCGCGCGACCGGGTCCGCGCGGCTCTGGATGCGGTCGGACCGGGGCTTTGCGAAATCCTCGAGCGGGTCTGCATCCACGGCAGCGCCCTGCAGGCGGCCGAGCGGCAGCTGGGGCTGGAGCGGCGGACGGGGCGGGCGTTGTTGAGGCAGGCGCTGCAGAAGCTGGCGGCGCACTATCGGATCGGCTGATCAGCCGGCGTCGGCGAGGGCGGCCGCGGCCGCCTGGCGGATGCGGCCGACCATGGCGTTCAGCCCGTTGGCCCGCTGCAGCGTCAGGGCCTGGGGCAGGCCCAGCCGGTCCAGCGCCGCGCGCGCGTCGAAGGCGAGGATCTCCTCGGGCGTGCGGCCCGAATAGAGCCGCAACAGCAGGGCGACGTTGCCCTTGGACAGGTGGGAGTCGGAGTCGGCGTCGAACGCCAGCCGGCCGTCGGCGGCGCGTCGCACCGCCAGCCAGACCTGGGAGGCGCAGCCGGACACCTTGTTGGCCGGGGTCCGCTCGGACTCCGGCAGGGGCGGCAACTCGCGCCCAAGGTCGATGACGTACTGGATGCGCTGTTCCCAGTCGCCCAGCAGGTCGAACTCCTCGGCCAGGGCGTCCAGGGTGGCGGCGATGGTGTCGCTCATGGGCGCCAGATAGGCCCTGAGGCCCCTGCGGGCAACGGCGGGGTCAGCCGGCGGTCAGGCGCAGGCGGGCGGTTAGACCCTCGCCGGGGGCGCTGTCGACGCGGAAGTCGCCGCCCATCGCCTTGATCCACAGGCGCACGATCGGCCAGCCCAGGCCGGCCCCCTCGGAGCGGCGAACCAGGGCGTTCTCGCCTTGCTCGAACGGCCGCATCAGGCGGGGAATGTCGGCTGGATTGAGCCCTTCCCCCCGGTCCTGAATGCCGACCCGGACGTCGGCGCCCTCGCAGTCCAGGGTCACGCGGACCTCGCCGCCGTCGGGCGAGAAGGTGATGGCGTTCTGCAGCAGATTGACCAGGGCCGTGCGCAGGCCGCGCGGGTCGCACAGGGCGAACACCGCCTGGTCCGGTGGGTCGAAGGCCAGAACGACCCCGCGCGGCGCCGCGTCGTCCTCGCACAGGGCGATGGCGTCGTCGATGATCGCATCGACCGGCTCGGCGTGCAGGTCGAAATCGATCGCCCCGCCCTCGAGCCGCATGATCTCCAACGCCTGGTTGACGAGCCGCAGCAGCCGCTGGCCGGAAACCTGGACCATGCCGGCGTATTCCCGGTACTGCGGCGCGCCCAGCGGCCCGTACATCTCGCTGGCGATGATCTCGGAAAAGCCGATGATCGAGTTGAGCGGCGTGCGCAGCTCGTGGCTCATCATGCGCAGGAACGCCCGACGCGCTTCCTCGCTGACCGGGTCGGCCGCCGTCGCGGCGTCCTCGGGCGCCGGGGTCGGATAAGTGTCGTGAGCCGGCACGGCCATGGGCGCCCGTTTCAATCTGTTCGACCTTCACCCTGCCGTCGGCCGCTTACAAATCGGTTTCCACCGAAATCCCCAGCCAATCCGCGACCGTCCACCGGCTTGTGATCGCCTGCGGCGGGAGCGCGCTCGCCAGCGGTCGGTCCGCGAAGCTAGGCTCGCGAGCCGCCCGCGCTGAGTCGCGCGGGCCGCGCGTTGGTCCCCCTTTGCTGACCCGGAACGTCGTGAGCCCTGCCCCCGCCCATGCCCAGACCGCCCGAACCGCGCGCGCCGCGGATCTGCCGGGCCTGTGCGCCTGGCACGCGGTCTGGGCCGCGCTGTGCGCCGGTCTGGCCCTGGCCTTCAGCCTGACGGGCGCCCCGTTGCAGGGGCTCGATTCGCTCGCCCTGCTGGTCATGGTCATCCCGGGGCTGGGCGGCCTGGCCCTGCTGCTGCGCGACGGGCCGGGCCAGCGGGCGATGCTGATCGGCCTGTGGATCGTCGCCTCGACGGCGTCGCTGGCGGTGTCGGGCGGGGTCAACGGGTCCTACGCCGCCTTCGCCTTCGCCCCGCTGGCGGCCGGCCTGGCCATGGGCGGCTACCGACGGGCCCTGGCTGGCCTGGTCGGCGGCGTGATCGGCGGGGCCGCCGGCCTTCTGTCGACCCTGTGGGGCGCGAGCCCGGCGACCACGCCGTGGCCGGGCCTGGCGGCGCTGGCCCTGACGGCGGGGGCGTTCGCCTCGGCCCTGACCATGGCCTGGCGCAGCCGCGAGCGGCGGCTGGCGGCGGCGGAAAGCGCGCTGGGCCGGCTGGAGGCCCTGCTGGCCGCCCAGCCGGGCCTGACCCTGGTGATGGACGGATCAGGTCGTCTGGTCTCGGCCTACGGCACGGCGCCGGCCGGTCTGTCGGTCGAGGCCCTGTTCGACCAGGGGCTGATCGCGGCCGTGCACGCGCCGGACCGGCCGGCGGTGCTGGCGGCGCTGGACCGGGCGATGACCGGCGCCGAGGCCCAATGCGCCTTCACCCCGCGGCTGGCGCTGGACCGGCGTTCGACCCTGGGCCTGCGCGGCCTGGGCGACGGGCGGGTGGTGGCCTCGCTGCGCGACGCCAGCGTCCAGTACGCCCGCGAGGCGGCGCTGGAGGCGGCCCGGGCCGAGGCCGAGGCGCTGAACGCCGGCAAGACCCGCTTCCTGGCCAATATGAGCCACGAGCTGCGCACGCCGCTGAACGCGGTGATCGGCTTCGCCGACATCATGCGCCAGCAGCTGTTCGGGCCGCTTCCCAAGAAGTATGCCGACTACGCCACCTCGATCCACGAGGCCGGCGGGCACCTGCTGGACCTGATCAACGACGTCCTGGACGTCACCAAGATCGAGGCCGAGAAGTACGAGCTGGCCAAGGAGCGGTTCGACGCGCGCGAGCCGGTCTCGGCGGCCATGACGCTGATCCGGGTCAACGCCCACGACAAGGGCGTGGAGCTGACCGGCGTGCTGCCGCCCGAGGTGGTGCTGGTCGAGGCCGACAAGCGGGCGCTGAAGCAGATGGCGCTGAACCTGCTGTCCAACGCGGTGAAGTTCACCCCCCAGGGCGGGGCGGTGACCGTGACCCTCGACGCGGTCGGGCCCTATCTGGAGCTGGTGGTGGCCGACACCGGCGTCGGCATCGCGCCGGAGGACCTGAAGCGGCTGGGTCGGCCGTTCGAACAGGCCGGGGACGCCACCCAGAAGGCGAAGGGGACCGGCCTGGGCCTGTCGCTGGTGCGCTCGCTGGCCGAACTGCACGGCGGTCGCATGACCATCGAGAGCACCCTGGGCGAAGGGGCGGCGGTGACCGTCCGCCTGCCCATCGTCGCCCTGGACAAGGCGCAGCCGCCGAAGGGCGGGGCCGAGATCGTGCCGCTGATGGCGGCGCGCAGCGGCGGCGGCTTCTAGGCTAGAGCCGGCCCATGGCCAGGAAGGCGCGCGCGGCGGCCAGGTCGCCGGCCTCGAAATGCGCCCGGGCCACCGTATCGTCGCGGAACAGGAATTCGAGGGTGAAACCCTCGCGCGGGTCCAGCCGCGACAGGGCGTCGGCCGCCGCGGCGGGGAACCGCCAGGCGTCGCCGTGGCGGGCGCCGGCGCCCAGCAGGGTCGGGGCCGCCTCGCCCGAGCCGGAGGCCCAGATCACGCGGCGCGCCGACGGCGGCAGGCGGGTCGAGGGGGTCTGGCCGGCCAGCCATGGGCGCGGCGACGCCTGGGGATTGCGCATCACCAGCCGGGCCGCGTAGGGCCGCGACCGGCCCGGGAAGGACACCACCGCCAGAATCTGGTCGCCGTCCGGGCCGCCGGCCTTGCCGAAGGCCACGGGGGCGCCGCCGCTGCGGCTGTGCTGGACCAGCCGCCAGGCCGGGCGGCTGTAGTCGGTGCGGTCCACCGCCCATTCGGCCTTGGCCCCCGGGAAGGACATGCGCCGGGTGCGCATCCAGCCGTCGAAGGCATGCCGGACGCGCCCGGCGGCCACGGCCAGATCGGGCGAGGCGCACGGCGTCGCGCGGGCGCGAACGCGGGCGCGGGCCGCGGTGCGGGCCAGGTCCGGGGCGTCGATCCCCTGCCGCAGGGCCGCGCCGCGCGCCTGATGGGCGGCGGCCGCCAGGGCCAGGGCGGCGCTGTCGCGGAACAGGCCGCAGCGGGCGTCGGCCGCGACCATGAAGCTGCGTTCGTAGAAAAGGTCGATCGCGTCCGCCGCGACCACGGACGGACACAGGGCCGCGGCCGCGGCGAGGACCGCGACCCGGCGTGCAAATGCAGTCTGGCCCTTCGAGCCTGAGCGTTTCATGCTGCCAGCCTAGGGCGGACGGGTTCCGGTCCGGTTTCTTCTTACGGTTAAGCCTTTGCTTCTTTCGACCGACGTGTGGGTGGGCGCGCTGATCCGCCGGGCCGAGCTGGGCGGCGCCTTCGCGACCGTGACCCGCAAGGGCGACGCGCGGGCCGGCGCGGTGCTGGTCAAGACCTACAACCCGCGCACCCGCGCCTGCCGGCTGTACAGCGAGGCGTTCGGACCGGAGGGCGAGCGGCTGTGGATCGAGCCGGCGACCGGCGACCAGGAGGCGGACATCGACGCCTTCATCCAGCGACAGGCGGGCCATGACCCGGACCTGTGGGTGGTCGAGATCGAGGACAGGGAAGGCCGCCATTTCCTGACCGAGCCGGTGGCCCCGCGCCGGTCGTAAATCCTTAACCGCGTTCGTGAACCGGACCGCAAGCGGGCCTGGCGCAGGATGACGCCACAAGGACGAGAAACGTCCGGCCGTGGTGGGAAGTCCCGTGCTGTTTCTGCTGAACGATGTGGTGTTCGACCTGGAGGACGCCTGCCCCGTGTCGCCCGCGGACGCCCGCCGGTTCGACCGGCTGGGATTCGACTATGTGGTCGAGCTGGGCTGCGAGCTGTTCGCCGAGAACCCCATGCTGCACAAGACCGATCCGGCGCGGGCCCGGCGCCTGGCGTTTCTGATCGCCGGTCGCGAGCCGGGGGTGAACGCCGCCCTGTTCGCCGCGCCCGAGGCCGCCTGCGCCCCCGAACTGGTCGAGCCGCGGTTCGCGGCCCTGCCGGCGCCGGTGATGAAGCAGCTGAAGTCCCGCGCCGCCCGCGGCGGGCTGGACGCGGTGGCCGCCGACAAGGTCGTCTGGGGCCGCATGGCCGCCTGACGAGACGGGTGACTTTCGGCCCCGCACGCGCTAGGGCGCGGGCCGCATGACCAAGCTTTCCCTCGCCGAACAGGCCGGCCGGCGCCGGACCTTCGCCATCATCGCGCACCCGGACGCCGGCAAGACCACCCTGACCGAGCACATCCTGCTGGCCGGCGGGGCGATCCGCGCCGCCGGGGCGGTGCGC
>CAZQBJ010000109.1:0-7555 GCA_964591465.1 uncultured Brevundimonas sp. | reverse complement strand
TGCTGACGCCCGGCTCGACGACCGAGGTCGCCGCGGCGGTGAGCCTCTGCGCCCGTCACGGCGTCGCCATTGTCCCCCAGGGCGGCAACACCGGCCTGGTCGGCGGTCAGATCCCCCATGGCGAGGTGCTGCTGTCGACCCGCCGGCTGCGGGCGGTGCGCGAGGTCGCGCCCCTGGACGACGCCATGGTGGTCGAGGCCGGCGTCACCCTGCTGGAGGCGCAGCAGGCGGCGGCGGCGGTCGATCGCCTGTTCCCGCTCAGCCTCGCCGCCGAGGGCACGGCGACCATCGGCGGGGTGATCTCGACCAACGCCGGCGGCACGGCGGTGCTGCGCTACGGCGTCATGCGCGACCTGGTGCTGGGGCTGGAGGCGGTGCTGCCGGACGGCAGCGTGTTCAACGGCCTCAAGCGGCTGCGCAAGGACAACACCGGCTACGACCTGAAACAGCTGCTGATCGGGGCCGAGGGCACCCTGGGCGTGGTCACCGCCGCCAGCCTGAAGCTGTTCCCCGTAATGCGCAGCCGCGCCACGGCCATTGTGGGTCTGTGCGATCCGTCCGACGCCATCGCCCTGCTGGCCCTGGCCAAGTCCGAAACCGGCGGCGGCGTCGACGCTTTCGAGCTGATGAAGCGCCTCGGCGTCGAGTTCGTCCTGCGCCACATCCCCGACACGCGCGAGCCGCTGGAGACGGCGCACCCCTGGTACGCGCTGATCGAACTGGCCTCGGGCGAGCCGGGCGGCGCCGAAGCGGGCATGGAGCGGCTGCTGGCCGAGGCCTTCGAGACGGGGCTGATCGCCGACGCCGCCATCGCCCAGAGCGCCGCCCAGGCCGCCGCCTTCTGGAAGCTGCGCGAGGAGCAGTCGGCGGCGCAGAAGCCCGAGGGCGCCGGCTGGAAGCACGACGTGTCGGTGCCCGTCTCGCAGGTCGCCGCCTTCATCGCCGAGGCCACCGCCGCGGTCGAGCGATTCCATCCCGGATGCCGGGTGTCAGCCTTCGGCCACGTTGGAGACGGCAACATCCACTACGACGTGCTGGCCCCCGTCGGCGCCGACCTGGCCGCCTTCGCCGCCCGGCGCGACGAGGGCGCCCGGATCGTGCACGACATCGTCGCCCGCTTCGACGGCTCGATCTCGGCCGAGCACGGCCTGGGCCGGCTGAAGACCGACGAGGCGCGGCTGTACAAGGACCCGGTCCAGGTCGCGGCCATGCGCGCGGTCCGCGCCGCGCTCGATCCACAGCGGATCATGAATCCGGCGGTGCTCTTCTAGCGTCACGGTTTGCAAAGCGGCCGCAAAGGCCTATCTGCCCCCAAACCGCTGGAGGCCCGTGTTGCTGATCGTCCTGTCCCCCGCCAAGCGGCTCAATTTCGCGCCCGCCCCGCCCGAGCTGCCCGCGACCCGACCGCAGCTGCACGAGGACACCGCCGAACTGGCCCGCGCCGCCCGCAAGCTGAGCCGGGCGGACCTGCGCCGGCTGATGTCGATCTCGGCCAATCTGGCCGACCTCAATTTCGAACGATTCAAGGCCTTCGACCCGACCAGCGACGACAGCGCCGTGCAGGCCGCCCTCGCCTTCGCCGGCGACGTCTACCAAGGCCTGCGGGCGCGCGAGCTGGACGGCGAGTCCCTGGCCTGGGCGCAGGACCGCATCCGCATCCTCTCGGGGCTTTACGGCGTGCTGCGGCCGCTGGACCGGATCCAGCCTTATCGGCTGGAGATGGGCACGCGCCTGCGCACCAAGCGCGGGGCGAATCTGTACGATTTCTGGGGCTCACGCATCGCCGAACAGCTGAACGCCGACGCCAGGGACCACCTGGACCCGACGCTGGTGAACCTGGCCAGCCATGAGTATTTCGGCGCCGTCGACGCCCGGGCGCTGAAAATTCCGACCGTCACCATCCATTTCCGCGAGGAGACCGACGGCGAGCTGAAGATGGTGTCGTTCTACGCCAAGAAGGCTCGCGGCCTGATGGCCCGCTACCTGATCGACCGGCGGCTGGAACGCAGCCAGGACCTGAAGGATTTCGATCGGGACGGCTACCGGTTTGACGCGGCGCTTTCGACCGATCAGGACTGGACCTTCGTCCGGCCCCATCCGCCGCTCAAGGGCGCCTGACGGCTCGCCAAGCCGCACGGGCGCGGCTAGGGTCGGACCCGTAATTCATCACGTGTGGAAATCCGATGTTCCAGTGGCTCAAAGGACCGTCCTCGGCTAAGGCTATGCTGCAGCGCAGCAAAAGCGGAGAGGCGCCCTTGCCGTCCGACCCCTACGACCTTCGCGGCCAGGCGGCCGTCGTCACCGGCTCTACGTCCGGCATCGGCCTGGCCCTGGCCCGCACCCTGGCCTTCCGGGGTTGCGACGTGGTGCTGAACGGCCTGGGCGACCCGGCCGAGATCGAGCGCACCCGCGCCGATCTGGAGACCGCCTGCGGCGTCAAGGTGCGCTACCACAACGCGGACATGGCCCGCGGCGACGAGGTCGGCGACCTGATCGCCTTCACCCGCCACGAGCTGGGTCGGCTGGACATCCTGGTCAACAACGCCGGCATCCAGCACGTCGAGGCGATCGAGAAATTCCCGGCCGACAAGTGGGAGCAGATCCTGGCGATCAACCTGTCCTCGGCCTTCTACGCCACCCGCGCGGCGGTGCCGGTGATGAAGGCCCAGGGCCGCGGGCGGATCGTCAACATCGCCTCGGCCCACGCCCTGGTCGCCTCGCCGTTCAAGGCCGCCTATGTGGCGGCCAAGCACGGAGTCCTGGGCCTGACCAAGACGGTGGCGCTCGAGGTGGCCGAGCACGGCATCACCTGCAACGCGATCTGCCCCGGCTATGTGATGACCCCGATCATCGAGAACCAGATCGCCGACCAGGCCCGCACCCGCGGCATCACCCGCAAGCAGGTGGTCGAGGACGTGATGCTGAAGGCCCAGCCGACCAAGCGGTTCGTCACCACCGACGAGCTGGCCGGCCTGTTCCTTTACCTGGTGTCGGACCTCGGGGCCTCGGCCAACGGCGCGGCGTTCCCGATCGAGGGCGGCTGGACCGCCCAGTGAGCGCGCCGCGCCCCGTCTGTCTCGCTCTGCAGGGCGGCGGGGCGCACGGCGCCTTCCAGTGGGGGGTGATCGACCGGCTGCTCGAGGATGGCCGGCTGGACTTCCGCGCCATCACCGCCAGCTCGGCCGGGGCCATGAACGGCGCCGCCCTGGTCTCGGGCCTGGCCGCCGGGGGCCGCGACGGGGCCCGGCAGGCGCTGGAGACCCTGTGGCGCGAGGTCAACCAGTCCGGCGGGCGCAACGTGTTCGGCGACAGCGGCGTCTGGACCGCAGCCTTCAGCCAAGGCTGGCTGAAGGACAATCCGTTCTGGCGCTCGTTCGAGACCCTCGCCCTGTCGATGAGCCCGTACGAGTTCAATCCGTTCAATCTCAATCCGCTGCGCCGGGTGCTGGACGCGGCGATCGATTTCGAGGCCGTGCGGGCCTCGCCGGTGAAGCTGTTCGTCGCCGCGACGCGGGTGCACGCGGGCAAGGCGCGCATCTTCGACAGCGCCGAGATCACCCCGGACGTGCTGCTGGCCTCGGCCTGCCTGCCGCATCTGTTCCACGCGGTGGACATCGAGGGCGAGCCCTACTGGGACGGCGGCTACCTGGCCAATCCGCCGCTTTGGCCGCTGTTCTACGCCGACACGCCGGACGACATCCTGCTGCTGATGCTCAATCCGTTCGGCCGCGACCAGACTCCCAGGGCGGCTGGCGAGATCGTCGACCGGCTGAACGAGATCGTGTTCAACGCGCCGCTGGCGGCCGAACTGCGCGCGGTGGCCTTCGTGCAGAAGCTGATCGGCGAGGGCCTGCTCAGCAAGTCGGGCCAGGGGCGCTATCGCAATATGCTGATGCACGCGATCGAGGCCGACCAGCTGGCGGACCTGACGCTGGGCTCGAAATTCGACACCGAGTGGCGCTTCCTGCTCGATCTGAAGGCCCGCGGGCAGGCGGCGGCGGAGGCCTGGCTGAAGGATTGCCTGGACGGCGTCGGCCGTCGCTCCACCCTGGACCTGCACGCGCGGTTCCTTTAGCGGCCCTCGCCTCTGGAGTGACGCCCGGGGCGGAAGACGAGGGCGAACGGCCGCGCCCTACCCCACGAATCCGGCGGCCCGCTTCAGCCGGTCGTTGATCGCTTCGCCCAGCCCCTCGCGCGGCACCGGCGCGACGGCGATGCCCTTCGGCCGGGTGCGGTCCGCCTCGCGCAACATGCGAAACAGATTGGCCGCCGCCTCGCGCAGGTCGCCTGAGGGGCTGAGATTCCACGGGGTGTCGATCTTCGTAGGACCGAAAGCCAGGTAAGCCTCGTCCGCGCCCGGGCCGTCGGCCTCGATCCGCACCGGGGCCTCGGGCGCGTAGTGGGTCGCCAGCCGGCCAGGCGAGCGATGTCCGCCGCCGGCCCCGTGACCGACCTCCGCGCCCAACGCTTCGGCCAGGTCGGCGCGGGTGACCGAGCCGGGCCGCAACAGGCTGACACCCCCGTCAATGATTGACACGACAGTGCTCTCGACGCCGACGGCGCACGGCCCGCCGTCGACTCCGGCGCTGGCCGCCGGACCGGTCTCCTCCAGTGCGTCGGCGAAGGTCGTCGGACTGGGGCGCCCCGAGCGGTTGGCCGAGGGGGCGACGACCGGCCCGCCGAACGCGGCAAGAATCTCGCGGGCCCGGGCGTGTCCCGGCACCCGCACCGCCACCGTGTCGAGCCCGGCCCGGGCCAGGTCGCACACCGCCTGTCGGTCGCGCACCGGCGCCACGATGGTCAGGGGGCCGGGCCAGAAGACCTCGGCCAGCCGCCGGGCGGCGGCGTCGAACACGGCGATCCGCTCGGCCGCCGCGGCGTCGGCCACATGCGCGATCAGCGGATTGAACCGCGGCCGGCCCTTGGCCTCGAAGATCCGGGCCACCGCCTCCCCGTTCGAGGCGTCGGCGGCCAGGCCGTAGACGGTCTCGGTCGGCAGGATGATCAGCTCGCCCCGCTTCAGGGCGAGCACGGCGTCGGCGTTTTCGGCCTCGGGCGTCACACCGTCCGCCGGCGCAGGAACGGCAGCATGCGCGCCAGCACCCCGTCCTTGTCGGCGAGGTGGTGCTTCAGCGCCCCGGCGATGTGCAGCACGATCAGCAGATACAGCAGCTTGGCCGCCGCCCGGTGGGCGTCCATCAGCCCGCCGGCCAGCTCGCGCGAATCGGGGACCGGCAGCTGCGGCAGGGTGAACAGGCCGAACCACTCCACCGGCCGGTCGACGGCCGAGGACGCGGCCCAGCCGGCCAGCGGCATGGCCAGCAGCACGACGTAGAACAGCACGTGGGTGGTCCGGGCCAGCAGCTTCTGCCAGCGCGGCGTCGCAGCCGGCAGCGGAATGGCCGGATTGGCCACGCGCCAGCCGATGCGCACAAGGGTCAGGATCAGGATGGTCGCGCCGACCGACTTGTGCAGCCCGATGTAGGCCCGGCCAAGCGCGCGGTTGGCCTCCCCGGCCGCATCGGCGCCCATCACCAGCAGCACCTGGGTGACCACCAGGGCGGCGATCAGCCAGTGCAGCAGCAGCGAAACGTTCGAATAACGGTCGCGCGGTTCGGCCATGTCGTCCCTCCTGGATGCGCGGCCCATACTGGGCGAGCCGGCGCCGGCCGCCAAGCGCCGTTTGCAGCCCCGGCGCCGGGGGGTAATACGAGGCGCAGCCTTACAGGAAGCCCCCCATGACTTACCGCGCCCCCGTTCGTGATCTGGCCTTCTGCCTCGAGGAGGTCGCCGGCGCCGGCGCGGTCGCGGCCACGGGGGCCTTTCCCGAGTACGACGCGGAACTGGCCGCCGCGGTGCTGGACGCCGCAGGACAGTTCGCCGGCGAGGTGCTGGCCCCGCTGAACCGGGTCGGCGACCAGACCGGCGCCAGGCTGGAGGGCGACTCGGTGGTCGCGGCCCCGGGCTTTTCCGACGCCTACCGCCAATTCGCCGCCGGCGGCTGGACCGGTCTGTCGGCCCCGGCCGAATGGGGCGGCCAGGCGCTGCCCAAGGCGCTGGAGCTGGCGGCCTACGAGACCTTCCACGGGGCCAACATGGCCTTCGGCCTGTGTCCCATGCTGTCGCTGGCCGCCATCGAGGCGCTGCACGCGCACGGCACCCCCGAGCAGCAGGCGACCTGGTTGCCCAAGCTTGTTTCCGGCGAATGGACCGGGGCCATGGTGCTGACCGAGCCGAACGCCGGCTCGGACCTCGGGGCCCTGCGCGCGACGGTCACGCCCAACGGCGACGGGACCTGGCGCCTTTCGGGCCAGAAGATCTTCATCACCTGGGGCGACCACGACGCGACCGACAACATCGTGCACATGGTGTTGGCGCGCCTGCCCGACGCTCCGCCGGGGCCCAAGGGCATCTCGCTGTTCCTGGCCCCGAAGTTCCTGCTCGACGCCGAGGGCAAGCCCGGTCCGCGCAACGGATTCCGGCCGGTGGGGCTGGAGCACAAGCTGGGCATCCACGCCTCCCCCACCTGCGTCATGGCCTATGAGGACGCGACCGCCGAGCTGGTCGGCCGGCCCAACGAGGGTCTGGCGCACATGTTCACCATGATGAACGCGGCCCGCCTCGCCGTCGGGATGGAAGGCGTCGGCATCGCCGAGCGGGCGTACCAGGGCGCGCTGGCCTATGCGCTGGAGCGGCGCCAGGGCCGCTCGATCTGGACCGGCGAGGCCGGGGCCCCGATCTTCGACCATCCGGACGTGCGGCGGATGCTGGCCGTGATGAAGGCGAAGATCGAGGCGGCCCGCGGCATCTGTCTGTCCACCGGGGTCGCTGCGGATTTGGCGCGCCACGCGGAGACGGAAGAGGATCGCCGGCGCTGGAAGGGGCGCGAGGACCTGTTCACCCCGATCGCCAAGGCCTGGTCGACCGAGGTCGGCTGCGAGGTCGCCAGCCTGGCCGTGCAGGTTCACGGCGGCATGGGCTTCATCGAGGAAACCGGCGCGGCCCAGCATTATCGCGACGCGCGCATCGCGCCGATCTACGAGGGGACCAACGGCATCCAGGCGATGGACCTGGTCGGTCGCAAGCTGTCGATGGACGGCGGCGAGTCCGCCCGGGCCCTGATCGCGGACATGCGCGAGACGCTGATCGAGCTGCACGCGCTTTATGCGGGCAAGCCGATCGAGCGGTTCGCCGCCGCCATCCAGGCTGTCGAGGACGCCACCTTGTGGCTGCTGGACCGCAAGGCCGAACCAGAGAGCGCGCCGGACGTGCTGGCCGGGGCCGACGCCTATCTAACCCTCCTGGGCGACGTGGCCGGCGGCTGGATGCTGGCCCGCGGCGCGATCGCGGCCAAGCGGCGGCTGGACGCCGGCGACGGCGATACGGCCTGGCTCGAGGGCAAGATCGCCCTGTATGACATCTATGCGGCCAACGTGCTGGGCCACGCCAGCTCGCGGCTGGCGGCGGTCGGCCAGGGCGGCGCGGCGCTCAAGGCGCTCGACCGGGCGGCGCTCGGGGTCTGATCCCGCTTTTTGCCAAATCACAGCTTGACGGA
>CAZQBJ010000108.1:3369-7556 GCA_964591465.1 uncultured Brevundimonas sp. | reverse complement strand
CCTAGTCGATCGCGAACCGCAGCGGGATCGTCACCTCGGCGCCCCCGACCGGCCGCCCGTCGACGGTGCGCGGGCTCATGCGGAAGTGGCGGGTCAGGCGCAACGCCGCCTGGCCGAAGCCGTGGTCGGCCGGGCTTTCGCCCGCGACGGTGCAGGCGGTCAGCGCGCCCTGGACGGTGACGGCGCAGCGCAGGGTCGCGCCGCCTTCGACGTCGTCGCGAAGGGCGGCGGGCGGATAGGCCCGACGCATCTGTTCGGCGCTGGGCAGGCTGATCCAGCGCGGATTCGTGATCACCGGCGTCGACGGGACCGGGGGCGTGGTCGTGATGGGACCCGGCGTCGGAGTCGGCGCCGGCGGCGCGATCTCGGGGATGAACTCCGCGACCACCGCCGGCGTCTCGGGCGGCGTCAACGGGAGAGTTTCGAGGTCCGTCGGGACGGGCCGGGCGGGCGAATGCACCGGCGTCGGCGGCGGGGTCGGCTCCGCCGGCTTGGGCAACAGCCGTTCCAGGGTGACCGTCGTGGTCGGCGACGCAGGCGGCGGCAGGGGCGCCTCCGGCGCCTCGAAACGCTGGTTGTACAGCCACAGGGCGCCGGCGCCGTGCAACAGGACCGAGGCGCCAACCGCCAACCAGACCCACCCGGGAACCGGTCGTCGGGTGTCGCCGAAATCGATCGGGCTGACCGCGGGGCCGTCTGCGAGCTTGATCATCATGGCTGTCGTCTCCCTTGCTGCGGGAGCGCCGAAAACCGGCGTCCGGTCAAATGGGACGCTTCCCTTGCGGCAACTTTACGGCGAAGCTTTTTATGCCGGCGTTAACCATACTGGCCGAGGTTCGCCCCATGAGCGTGGGCGCGATTCAGCAGGGACAGGGAGTCGAGGGCGCGATCCGTCACGCCGCGCGCGCCACCGGCGTGGATTTCGACTTCCTGCTGCGCACGGCCCGGCGCGAGAGCGCGCTCAATCCCGAAGCCCGGGCGCGCACCTCTTCGGCCGCCGGCCTGTTCCAGTTCATCGAGCAGACCTGGCTGGCCACCCTGAAGCAGCATGGGGCGCAGCACGGCTATGGCCGTTACGCCGACCTGATCACCCGCGGGCCCGACGGGCGGTATCGCGTGGCCGGACAGGCGGCGCGGGGGGCGGTGCTGGACCTGAGGTTCGATCCGCGCGCCGCCTCGCTGATGGCGGGCGAGCTGGCGGCCGGGAACGCCGCCTATCTGCGCGGCCGCACCGGGCGCGAACCCACCGCCGGGGATCTTTACGCCGCCCACTTCCTGGGCCCGGCCGGCTCGGCCCGGCTGATCGAGGCGGTGCACAGCCGGCCCGGCGCGACGGCGGCGTCGCTGTTCCCGGACGCCGCGCGGGCCAACCGCTCGATCTTCTATCGCGACGGGCGGCCGGCCACCGTGGGCGAGGTCTACGCGAATCTGTCGCGCAACGCCGGCGAGGGGGCGGCGGCGCCTGCGACGCCGTCGGCTCCGCCCGCGCGCGAACTGTCGCCGCAAGAGGTCATGCTGGCCGCGCGGCTGGACCGCCTGGCCCAGGATCGCTCAATGCTGCACATGGTGCTGGGCGCCAATGGCGCGGCGGGCGCGGGTTTCGCCACCCAGTTCCTGGCCGCGTTCGGCCCGGACAGGTCGGACGAGCGCAGCTAGGCCGCGGCCACGCCTGACGTCTTGGCCTGAGCCGGCGCCGGGGCGACCGGCCGGGACGCGGCGTCGGCCACCGCGCGGGCGACCGCGTTGACCGTCACCGGCTTGCGCAGGACGATGTCGGCCCCGGCGTCCAGCATGGCCTGGGCCTCTTCGGCGTCGCCGCCGATCACCGCCACGATGGGCAGGCGCGACAGGGGCGCGGGCAGCTTGCGGATCTCGGCCGCGGCCTGGGGGCCGTCCAGCACCGGCATGCGGCCGTCCAGCATGATCAGGTCGACCTCGCCGAGCTTCAGCATGTCGATGGCCCGGCGGCCGTCCTGAACGTGCAGCACCTTGTGCCCCAGCTGTTCGAGCACGGCGCGCAACATGGCCGCGTTGAGCGAGTCGTCCTCGGCGATCAGGACCCGCAGGCTGAGATGGCTGACCGGCGCGGCCGGCTCCAGCGGCGCGTCGTCGGTGGTCGCTTCGGGATCGAACGGCAGGTCCAGCCAGAAGCGGCTGCCGACCCCCGGGGCGCTCTCGGCGCCCAGCTCGCCGTCCATCAGGGTGGCCAGGCGGCGGGACAGCGACAGGCCGAGCCCGGCGCCGGAGACGCCCGCGCCGGTGCGCTGGACGCGGGTGAACGGCTCGAAGGCCTGCGCCAGTTCGACCTCGTCGAGGCCGGGGCCGGTGTCGACCACCTCGAAGCGGATGCGGTCCGAGCCCAGCGGGAACACGCGCAGCTCGATGCGGCCGCGCACGGTGTATTTGACCGCGTTGCCGGTGAGGTTGTTGAGAATCTGGCGGACCCGGGCGCTGTCGCCGATCGCCGCGCCCTTGGCGTGCAGCAGCGTCTCGTCGATCTGGGCCGTCATGGTCAGGCCCTTGGCCGAGGCGTTGGGCCGCTGCAGCAGCACGATGTCGTTGGCCAGCCGGCCCGGGTTGATCGGCTTGGGCTGAAGGGTGATGCGGCCGGCCTCGACGGTCTCGGAGTCCAGGGTGGCGTCCAGCACCTCGACCAGGTCGCGGGCGGCCGACAGGGCGGCCTTCAGCTGGTCGCGGGACGGCGCGCCGCGCGAGCCGGCCCCGAGCGCGCCGGCCAGCACATGGGCGACGCCCGACAGGCCGTTGCGGATTTCGTGCGACAGGGTGGCCAGGATGTCCGATTTGGACTTGGCCATCTTGCGCGTCTGGATCAGGGCGCCCTCGCGCTCAACGATCAGCTCTTCGCGCTCGAGGGCGAGGGCGAAGTGCTCGCGCAGATGACGGTTCAGGATCAGCGCCAGGGCCATGGCCAGGGCGACCCCGGACAGCACGATGGTGCCGGTCGCGGCGGTCTCCGGATTGGCCCGCAGGCCCAGGATCGGGCCGATCGCGGCCACCGGCCCGACGATCAACAGACTGGGCAGGGACGGGGCGGAGAAGAAGATCACGCCGATGGCGCCGCCGGCGCTGAGCACCAGCAGGACCTCGGCCAGCGGCCCGGCGCCCAGCGCGAAATAGGATGTCTGCAGGATCGACACGGCCCACAGCAGGCCGGCGGCGATGTGCACCGCGGTGCGCAGGCGCACGTTGGACACCTCCAGCTTGCGCCGCTTGTGCCAGTCGAGCACGGCGTAAAACACCGCCCAGTTGAACCCGTAGACGCCCAGGCAGGCGGACAGCCAAAGGGCGTTGGGCGCATAGGAGGCGACGGCCACGAACACCGGCAGGCAAATGCCGAAAAAGCCCAGGGCGTAAGGCAGAAGCTGGATCTGGGCGTCCAGTCCGCGCCGCGCGACTTCCCGCTCCCAGTCAAAGGAGGACTTGCGGACGGGCGAGGGGACGGACTCCAGCATGCCGCCATGATGGGCGCAGGAGGGTTGCCGGCCGGTTACGCTGTCAGCAGATTCCTGGTAAATCTTTGTTAGCCATGATGCGGCCAAGCTAACGGCTCAGCTGACGAGCCTCGCCATGACAACCTCCCGCGCCCGCCTGACCGACGCCGACATCCGGCGTCTGGTGAAGTCAGAGGACGCGGACGACCGGGCGACGGCGGCCCACAAGCTGTGTCGGGCGATGGATCGCGGTCAGCTGTCCGAGGCCGACCGGCTCGCGGCCCGGAAGATCATCCGGGTGATGTCCGAGGACGCCGCCGAGCTGGTGCGCCGGGCGCTGGCCATCACCCTGCGCGCCTCGCCGCTGGTGCCGCGGGACGTCGCCCTTCGCCTGGCCCGCGACGTGGAGAGCGTGGCCCTGCCGATCATCGGCGCCTCGCCGGCCCTGACCGACGAGGACCTGATCGAGATCGTCCGCGCCGGCGACGCCGCCCGACAGGTCGCGGCGGCGGGCCGCCCCTGGGTCTCGCGCGACGTCGCCGAGACGATCGCCGCCGAGGGCGTCGAGGCGGCCGTGCGGACCCTGTGCGCCAACGACAACGCCGACGTGTCCGAGCGGGCGATGAACGCGGCGATCCACCGCTATCCGCAGTCGCGCGACATCGTCACGGCCCTGGCCTACCGGCGGGTGCTGCCGCTGGGGATCACCGAGCAGCTGATCGCCCTGGCCAGCGA
>CAZQBJ010000108.1:0-3269 GCA_964591465.1 uncultured Brevundimonas sp. | reverse complement strand
GACTCCGGCCCGTTGGGCCTGAAGGCGATCTATGACCGGGCCGGGCTGCCGCCGCGGCTGTTCCAGGCCTTCCGCGCCGGCGTCGACACCTGGCGGGCGCTGCAGCAGGAGGGCGGGGTGGCCGACCGCGAGCGCTTCCAGGCGCGGATGCTCGAGCGGTTCCTGACCCAGCGCCCGGCGGCGCCGCGTCAGGACACGGCCTATCTGATGGAATGTCTGGACCGGGCGCCCGAGGCGCCGGCCCCGCAGCGCGCCAACGCCGCCTGAGGCCTAGCGGCCGGCCATCTGGGCGGCGACCTTGGCTTCCAGCTCCTCGGCCAGCACGCGGCCGACCGGATGGTCGTCGGTCTGGATGCCGTCGCGGACCACCGCCTTGATGGCGTCCACGTGGGCGTCCAGCAGGATGCGCGGGGCCTCCATGCGGCGGACCGGGTCGTCGATCAGCTTGCACATCGAGGCGGCAAGGCGGGTGACCAGCGGGTACTGGTAGGTCGCGCCGAGGCCCTTGAGGTCGTGGGCGCGGAAATACAGCTCTTCGGCCGTCTCGGCCGTGTAGCCGCGCTCGCGGATGGCGGCCTGGGCGGCGTCCAGCTTGACGATCTCGTCCTGCAGCCACTGGCCGAACTGGTCGGCCATCGCCTTGAGGGCTTCTTCCGCCTTGGCGATGGCCGAGGCGTCGATGCCGCCAAAACCCCCGCCGACCTTCTGGCGAAGGGTGTTGGGTGGCTGGATGACCTGGGCGGAGGACGGCTTGTTCACGTAGGCTCTCCTGATGCGCGCCCGCAGCATGCCCGCTCGGACTTAAGAACCGGTGACCGGGCTCAGGCCGAGAATTGCTCGGCCAGCACCCGCTCCTCGAACGAGCGGTCGGCGTCGAACAGCATGGTCAGGGCGATGTCGCGCCGTTCGTGCACCTCGACCCGCACGACGTCGCGCACCTCGAAGCTGTCGGCCACGGCGCTGACCGGCCGCTTGTCGGGCTCCAGCACCTCGAAACAGACGTGGGCGGCGTGCGGCAGCAGGGCCCCGCGCCAGCGGCGGGGACGGAAGGCGCTGATCGGGGTCAGGGCCAGCACCTTGGCGTCCAGCGGAATGATCGGGCCGTGGGCCGACAGGTTGTAGGCGGTCGAGCCGGCCGGGGTGGCCACCAGGGCCCCGTCGCAGGTCAGCTCCTCCAGCCGCACCTTGTCGTCGACCACGATGCGCAGCTTGGCGCTCTGGCGGGTCTGGCGCAGCAGGGAGACTTCGTTGATCGCCAGGCCGGTCAGAGGATCGGCCGCGCCGGCGGTCCAGGCGTCCATCTGCAGGGGATGGATCTCGGTGCGCCCGGCCGCCTCCAGGCGCGCGGGCAGGTCGTCCTCGGCGTAGTCGTTCATCAGGAAGCCGACCGAGCCGCGATTCATCCCGTAGACCGGCGTGCGGCGGGCCATGTTCCGGTGCAAGGTCTCGAGCATGAAGCCGTCGCCGCCCAGGGCGACCACGACGTCGGCCTCGGCCTCGGGGCAGGAGCCGTAGCGCGCGGACATGCGCTCGAGCGCCAGCTGGGCCTCCGGACGATCGGTGGCGACGAAGGCGATGCGGGAGAAGCGGGGCGAGGTCACGGCGCAAGACCAGACCGCCGGGCCGGTTCTGTCAAACGTTTCCGCCCGCCAGCCGGGCGATGGCGCTGCGGAAGGCGCGGGCCGCCGCGTCGGGCGTCTGGTCGAACAGGGACGGCGGCGGCGGCTCGCCGCCCGGGGCGCCGCCTGACAGGTCCCGCACGTCCTGCAACAGGGCGGGGAAGGCGGCGCGGTCGATGCCGACGGTGGCGCAGGCAAGGGCCAGCGGCTCGCAGTCGGAGGCGCGGATGGCCGCGCGGACCTGGGCGGCGGTGAAGCCGCCGAGCGTCGCCAGCCCGGCTTCGAACAGGCCCAGGCGGCCCTCCTGCAGGGCGCGGATCAGATAGCCGGGGCGAAGCATGCCGGACCGGTCGAGCTTGGCCACCAGGCGGCGCTCCATCTCGGCCCGGGCCAGGGCGTCGACCTCGGCGCGGGCGTTGCGCGGTTCCACCAGACCGTTGGCCGCGGCCCGGGCCGAGGCGGCCAGCGCCTGATTCAGGGCGTCGGCGTCGATGCGGAAGCGCTCGCCGATCGCCTCGCGCAGGGCCTGGCCGACCCAGCCGTACAGCTCCTCGGCCAACCGGGTGGTCATGGACGGATGGCGCACCAGCGGCGCGCGCAGGGCGGCGATCCGGCGCGAGTGCTCGACCAGCCGCCGCACCGAAGCCTCGGCCATCTGCGCGTTGTGATTGGTGGCCAGGGCGGTGAGCACCGCCGGCACGCCGCCGTCGATGATGGCGTCGACCACCTGGTCGCTGAGGCCGGGCCGGCGCGCGACGGCGATCTGATGCTCGACCGTGGCCTCGATCAGGATGCGCAGCAGCTCCTGGTCGCGCAGCAGCGGACTGGCGGCGATGACCGGCCGGGCGATGTCGATCTCGTCCAGGGCCAGGGTGTTGATCAGGGCCCGCGGCGCCCATTCGGCCGAGGCCAGCCGCTCGGCCAGGATGCGGCGGATATCGCGCTCGGCCTGGCCCATCAGGGTCAGGAAGATGTCGCCGAGCAGGGCCTGTTGTTCGGGGCCGGGCGGGGCCGCCTCGCACATGGCGATGACCCCCAGCACCAGCTTCTTGCGATCCGGCAGCGTGCGGCTGCGGGCGAGGGCGAGAAGGTCCGTGGCCTGCGTCCCGCCCGGTTCCTCCGCCCGCGAATACGCAATCTGGGGTCCCGCCACGGCCGCGCCGCCTTCCGCTGATTCGACGCCCGCCGCGTCGTATGGCGAAGCTGGGGCCGACGTCGTGAAAGCGAGGTTAACAGGGACTGAATCTTGACCTTGGCCGCGGCCGGCGCGACGCTGTCAAACTACAAGCATAAGGAGAGTGATCGATGGCCGATGGCGCAATGCCGTCCGTGAAGGACGCGGTCTCGGCGGAGGAGTGGGCCGTGCGCGTGGACCTCGCCGCGCTTTACCGGCTGGTCGCCCTGCACGGATGGGACGACATGATCTTCACCCACATCTCGGCCCGCGTCCCGGGACCCGAGCATCACTTCCTGATCAATCCGTACGGGATGATGTTCGAGGAGATCACGGCCTCGTCGCTCGTCAAGGTCGACATGCAGTGCCAGCCGCTTCATGACACCGACTCCCCGGTGAACCCGGCCGGCTTCACGATCCATAGCGCCATCCATGCGGCGCGCGAGGACATCGTCTGCGTGCTGCACACGCACACG
>CAZQBJ010000107.1:2913-7560 GCA_964591465.1 uncultured Brevundimonas sp. | reverse complement strand
CTCCCAAGCAGCCAACTGATCTTCCTCTTCTGGGCGTGTAGGCGCTCCATTAGGCCGCTGCTTGGGAGCCTTGCGCGCGAGCGCTTCTTGCCTAGCGGTGCCATCGGCTAGCAAGGTGCGCAGGAAGCCTCCTGGGCTCTTTAGCGCGCCATCACGCTGCTTGCGTTCTGTAATCGCTATAGCTGCTTCCACGACAGGAGCGGAATGTTCCGCGATGAGCTTGGCGGCGCTCCCAGTGAACCCTAGGCCTCGCAGGCGCTCGGCTATGCGCTGCTCCTCGAGGTTGTCCCCATCGTTGAAGAGGGCTGCCTGAATTCCCAGATGAGGAATCGGCTTGGCCACCTCTACTTGAAAGGCAATTCTGCCAATCTTGCGCCCGACCCGCACTCCCTCGAAGCTGGCCACTAGGCTCCCATGCTTTTTGAACGCCTTGAGGGCGACCTGCAGCTGCTTTCGGAAGTCCCTCCAATCCTTGTAGCGTTCCCGTATCCAGCCGCCCTTAGAGCTTCGCTCGACCAGACCAAGAGCGAACTTCAGCTCCATCAGCTCCATCTCGATTTGTGGACGGCGGCCTGCCATCGAGACGTGCCATAGGACCTCATACAGGCGCGCGGCGAACACGCTAGGCATTTGAAGGACGTCATGAATCGGCAGCACAGCGTAGTGCGAGCGCAGGTTCGTAATCCATGGACGAAGCTCCTCGTTGAAGACCACCCGTATGTACGAGTAGCCCAGGTCGCTGTCCTCTGCTGGCACGTAAGAGAGGCGCTGCAGCCACGGATAAGCCTCGAAGCCTCCGTCGTCTCGCGGTATGACGACCGTCCTCGACGGCAGTAGCTCGGCCGCTCTCTTGGCTCGATCGTATGGGTTCTCGATGCCGTTCTCCTCGAACGCCCGCAGTGGGATGACCGCCTCTAGGCTGGGCATTTCCGAGGTGTGATCGATGCAGGAGAGGGCCAGCACGATCATTCGCTTCTCAAAGAGCTCGAGCCCTTGGGCCGAACGGCCTATGGCGTTCGCTTGGCGATAGAGCTCGTTCCTCCTGAACGCTTGCAACTCACTAGATACAGCCTGCCGATCCGAACCCGCGGCGCGCTTCGTGGTCATGGTCAAGTGATACTAACCCAAACTGTGGAATGAGGATTCGATGCGATTCCCCCTATGTGGTAGAGCGCCTCAACGCAGGATCCTCCCCCCTTTAGCGCAAAAAGCTCCCCCCTTTAGCGCAATATCCTCCCCCCCGAGCGCAATATCCTCCCCCCCAGAACGCAGAATCCTCCCCCCTTTAGCGCAAAAAGCTCCCCCCTTTAGCGCAATATCCTCCCCCCCAAAACCCGGATTTATGCGTTGGGAACGCGATTCTTCGCCCGTCAACTAATAACTAAGAAACAAGAATGCAACATCAGCTGAGAACCTCAAACAAGATGGCGATGAGGAGGTAAAAGCCTTGATCCGTGAAAATCGGAATCAGGCGAGACATGAAAAGGGGGGAGGATATTGCGCTCCAAGAGAACGTGAAGGCGACCAGCTTGATTCACGTCTCCAACGCCAAACACCATGTATTTCGGCAATGAAACGTCCCGGGAGAGAACATTGGGAACATGAAAAGGGGGGAGGATTTTGCGCTGAGGTCAGCTAAGAGGTTGTGGGTAACGGGAGGCGGTCGAGTAGGCACCATGGCCAGCAGCCCTCGAGAAGCTCGCCTCCCCCCAAGCCATAAGAAGTTCGATAGGGGATTTGAGTTTGGCAATATGCGGTTCGGTCTGAGTTCGATGGCCAGTGGCAAGTCAAGTCAATACAAGACTTGACTTGCCGTGTCTATGTGGGACCGGCTAGCAAGCTCGGCATCTCAAGCGTCGTAGAGGCTCGACCACTCCTGGCGAAGGTTTCCGTCGTCACTAAAGTGGTGGCACTTGCTGAAACCTGCTGCCTGCCAGATCGCGTCCAGCGCTGGCCGGGCCGCAGCATCAAGCGGCGCGTTGGAATCGAGTAGCAGGATGCCGGGGGCAATCAGTGCGTTGCGGTCGAAGACTCGTGGACCAAGGTCGGATAGAACCCTTTGAGGCGCTGCTCCCGATACGAGGTTAGTGTTGGCGGCACCGACGACCGAGATTCCCACTAGGTAGGGGCCCGCGATTCCAAGCTGGTCGAAGAGCCGCATGATCCTGGTTAGGTTCGTCAGGATGATGCGACCGAAGCGGTCCGCTTCAAAGAAGCGCTCACCGGCGCTGTCCTCGTAGAAGGGGCCGGAGCTCGCGAGCTCGACGTAGCCTGTGCGGAAGAACTGAGTGTAGCTGATGCGTTTCCGGTCGCCGGAGCCATATGCTTGCACGCCATCGAAGTTGTACCGGCGGCCCCGGCCCGTCTCGCCTCCACCCCGTGGCGAGAATCGGTCGTAGTTGTCGTAGAGCCACTGCAGGTCGGCGGCGGGGGGAGTTGAGTCTGACGCTAACGATAGCGGGAAGGTGTGCAGCACCACATGACCGGAGCTTGAGAGGTGGTCCTCGATCTTCCCGAGGCGCTCGAGGCGCCGCTGCTCGAGGCGGTCGTTGACGCTGGCGCCCTGCAGGAAGGCGTTGCGTAGCTCGGTGACGTCCAAGCCGTACTTGCCCGCGCTGTTGCGAGAGAAGAAGAGGGAACTGGCCTTGAACGTCCGCTGGTGCGGAGCCGCCCAGCTCCTGGGGACGCGCATCACGACCACGAACTTGCCGTCCCCCGATTCGACGAAGCGATAGTCGACGCCCTGGAGCCTGGGCTCGATCCCGTCCCTGATGATGTTGTCGAGGCGCAGGCGGATGGCGTCGTGGTTCGGGGCTTCGACTCCTTCGAGGGTCTCAGGTAACCCAGTGTTCTTGCCCTTCGCGTCGACCCCCTCCCTGACGCCGTAGACGAGGTCGCCTCCAGCGGAGTTGGCGAATGAGATGACGTCGGCGAGGAACTCCTTCTTCTCCTCATCGCTGTTCCCCGGCAGGGTGAGTTTGTAGTCGATGGTACGGCCCTCGTGGACCGCGTTCTCGATCAGCGCTTTGACGTCATCCAGCGTTATGTCTTGCAGGCGTCGTGGAAGCACGGCTCTCCTAGCTCGGCGCGGAAGTTGCGGTTGTGGGTCGCGCCAACGTCAGTTCTGTGACCTCTTGGTCTGATGGAAGGCTACCGCGCTATGGCGACGTAAGCAGATGGAGGGCCGAGCAAGGGCCGTGCATTGGCTTTGGGGAAGTGAGGGTAACACCCTATGGGCGCTCGTCGCCGCAGGCGAGGGCGAGCTCGTGGCAGAACGGGTGCGGCAACAACGGTTGGACGTGCCCGCCTGAGTGTCAGCCTAGGGCTGCTAGGCACGAGCCTAGTTGCAAGTCGAACGTGGCGCCTGGCCCGTTCTACTGGGGGCATGTCGCTTGAGGACCTGCTCATCGCCCACAAGGTAGTCAACTGGCTGCTGCCGGACGAGTTCGCGGCGCTCGAGGAGCTGCTGGAGCGCCTGCCGCTGCCGGCGCCGGCTGGTTGCAGCGTGCCGCTGTTGGAGCTCAGGCATCTGGTAGCGGCGGAGTTCGGGGAGGAATGCCACGCCGTGAGGCAACTCGAAGCGCTGATACTCTAGGGCGACGGCCCGCCGACCCCCCACGGCGGGCCGTTCTCCGTCGCGGAAGGCGGCTGCCGCTGTGACGGGTAGGCTGTTCCGTAGGCGGGGGCTGGTGCGGCGGGGGCGGCTGACGAGCCGGAGGAGCGATGAGCAGGCGCGCGAACGAGGAGCTGGCGGCGGTGGAGCGGGCGGCGGGCGGCCTGAGCCCGCACGACGCGGAGCGCCTGCGCCGGACGTTGGCGTGGTCGCGCCCGGAGATGGCGGCCTTCCTGGCGATCACGCCGGGCGCCTACGCCTACCGCGTGCGGAAGGGCGCGCTGCGGCCGGCGGAGGGCGAGCGGCTGGCGCGGCTGGCGCGCCTCCTCGCCGAGGCGCGCCGCGTGCTGGGCGGCGAGGAGGGGGGCGTGTGCTGGCTGACGTCGCCCATCCTCTCGCTGGGGGGCCTCAGGCCCGTGGAGCTGCTGGCCAGCCCCGGCGGCTACGAGCGCGTCAGGAACAAGCTGCTGCAGGTCGAGCACGGCACGTTCTGAGCCCGCTTCGCGGTGGGCTGGTGGCTGGGCGTCGCGCGAACCTCGATGATTCTTTGAGGTTCGCGCTGGCTCGGGCGGTGGCCCGGCGGCGTAGCGCCCGCGCGGGGCCCTGTCGGGTCGCCGAGCGGCTGGACTTCAGGGCAAGCCGCTGCGGTGCTCTCCTGGAGCGCGGCGGAGGCGTCCCGGCTCTTTGCCGGCAGGCTCAAGGGCTTCGGAGTCGCGCGGTGGACCGAGTTCCTGGCGCTGGCGGAGCGGGGCGCCTAGGCGTCGTCGCCGCCTTGCTGGCGCTCGGCGTGAGCGCGTTCCTCGGCGAGCAGGCGGCGCTTGTGCGCTTCCAGCCTCGCCTCGTCCAGGCGCCCTTCCTTGACGGCCTGGGCGCGGATCTCGCGCCAGGTCCTGGCCTTCTGCTTGCCTTGCTTCGGGTGCGGCATCGCCATCACTCTAGACGGTTCTCGCGGGGCAGGGGTAGGTCCGGCCGCACCGATGCGGGCCGTGGCTTCCACCGTGACCCGATTTTCCGAGGACGGTGCTCGCAGGGGC
>CAZQBJ010000107.1:0-2813 GCA_964591465.1 uncultured Brevundimonas sp. | reverse complement strand
GCGGGCCGTGGCTTCCACCGTGACCCGATTTTCCGAGGACGGTGCTCGCAGGGGCAAACCCGAGATTCGTCACCGGCGTTCGCGGCGAGAGGAAGGCCCCGGGACTCGAGAAGGAGGATAGCAGGCGGCGCGCCCAGGACGCCCAGCCGCCACCGGTGGGGCGCGGCGTTATGGCCGCGAGCTCGTGGCGCAGGCGCTCGGCGAGTTCTCCTTTCGTGAGGGCCAGGGGCTCAAGGAACTCGCTGTCGAGGACCTCGCCGGGGTGCACGGGTGCCAGGCGGGGCTCGTGGCTACTTGGAGCGGACTTGTCGCGCATGCGCGTCACCTGCCTAGCGCTCACCTTATGCCGCGTGGTCAGGCCGGGCACGGGCCTCGTCTGGCGCGCTCCATAGTGAGACGGTTCTCGAGGCATGGCACATGGGGCCCTGAGCGCAGCTCGGTAAGGGGCCGCTCGGCATAGGTGTGGCCCGCCGGCCGGAGCCGTGCGGGCCACCGCCTCTCGCGAGGCTCATACCCGAGGTTCATCACCGGCTCTCAGCCGGGAGCGGACATGCCCCGGGGCGTCGCGCGCAGCTTAGCGCATCTCGCGCGCTGCGCGCTAAGGCGGTGACCGTAGCGGCGCTAGAGGCTCCAGCGGACACTTTTAGACCCGACCGGGGTAGCGGAAAAGGGCTGCGCCCCGTCCGGTACCTAATCCGAGGCTACGGCGAGGGCTCGCTCCTGTGGCGGAATCCTACGGTTACACTGTCCGGGCATCATTACTACTTTGGGGGTGTGCGCAGTGCGTCTTGCAGAAGTGGCCCTGGAGAATTTCCGTGGTTATCGGGACCGCGTCGAGGTGCCGGTCGATGATCTGACCGTCCTTATCGGCCGGAACGACGCTGGGAAGTCGACAATCCTTGAAGCCCTCGATATCGTCCTAGGGGAAGGGAAACTCGAGGTTGGGGACGCTTGCGTCCAATGCGCGGTTGGCGACACGGTTGTCATCGAATGCGCCTTCGACGTGGCGGAGGAAGACATAGTCGTAGATGCCACCAGCGAGACCACGTTCGCGAACGAGCACCTCCTGGACGAGGAGGGCCGGTTACGCGTCCGTTGGTCGTGGACGGTTACGAGCAAGGACGGTCAGTTGGGAATCTCGAAGGAGAAGGTCACTCTCTTCGCCGTGCACCCAACAGCAGAGGGCGTGGACGATCTCCACTCCAAGACCAACGCTGCGCTGAAGAAGATGATCGAGGACAAGGGACTCGAGGAGCTCGCGAACCGTAGCAGCAATGTGTCGATGCGCGCAGCGCTCTGGGAGCACGCAGAGTCGAACGGCGGGCTAAAGTCCGCTCTGGCGGAGCTGGAGCTGGCTAAGGAGTCCGGCAAGGAGATCTTCACCAGTATTCGCAAGCGTCTTCCGCACTACGTGCTGTTCAAGGCAGACCGGCCGTCTACCGATCAGGACGCCGAAGTGCAAGACCCGATGAGAGCGGCCATCAAGCTGGCGATGGAAGAGGTCGCAGAGGATCTAGAGGCGATCAAGGAAAGGGTGAAGGCGCGGACGCTCGAGGTGGCGGAGCGCACGATCGCTCGCCTTGAGGAGATCGACGCTGCCTTGGCAGCGTCTCTAGAGTCGCGGTTCACGTCCGAGCCAAGGTGGGACTCCATCTTCAAGTTCAGCTTGTACGACGAGGCTGGCATCCCCATCAACAAACGGGGGAGCGGCGTTCGCAGACTGGTGCTCATCGGCTTCTTCCGCGCGGAGGCGGAGGCCATGCGCGACCGCGAGCCCAAGCGGTCGGTGATCTACGCCATCGAGGAGCCGGAGACGGCGCAGCACCCTGACAACCAGAAGCGCCTGATCCAGGCGCTCAAGGAGCTATCGCAGCAGGCCGGTTGTCAGGTGCTCCTCACCACGCACGTTCCTGGTCTGGCCGAGTTGGTGCCCGTCGAGAGCCTGCGCTACGTGCGCCAGGACGGAACCGGCTGCAAGGTGCAGACTGGCGATGATGACTCCGTTCTGGAGCTAATCGCCAGCAGCCTGGGGGTCCTGCCTCGCCGGACGGTGAAGCTCCTGGTGTGCGTCGAGGGTCCCACGGACGTGGCAATGCTGACGCGCCTCGCGAGGCTGTGGAGGACCGAAGTCTCAACGCTTCCGGACCTCGAGAGCGACCCGCGCATAGCGATGATCCCGCTTGGGGGCGAAGCCCTTCGGGCGTGGGTAGAGCGGCGTTACCTTCAAAAGATTGGCGTGCCCGAGTATCACCTGTACGACCGTGACGAGGTGGTCAATGGAAAGCCGAAGTACCAGGACGCGGTCGACCAGGTGAACGCCAGGGGCAACGGGCATAGCGCTAGGTTGACCGTAAAGCGAGAGGTTGAGAACTATGCGCATCCTGATGCGGTCGGCCGCGTGCTCAGCAGGGTGCTAGGTCAATCCGTCTCGGTGGAGTACGGGGACGACGACAACGTGCTCAAGGTGATCGGCGAAGCCATTCCCGATGACGCCGGCAAACCGCGAAAGAACCTGAAGCGCAGGAGCCTCAAGAACTGGGTGACCACGGACGTCGCCAGTGAGATGACGCTGGAAGAACTCAAGGAAATCGACCCGCTAGACGAGGTTAAGGGTTGGCTTGAGGACATCGCGCAAGCGGTTCGTGAGCCAGCAGGCGAGGCGGCGGTTAGTTTCTAGCTATTGGTTGGGCAATAGGCTAACGGGCTTGATCTACCGAGTCTAGGGCGCCTTCCCATGCTGAGAATGAGGCCCTAGGCTTCCTCGAAGTAGTCGCGGTCGAGGCGCTTGATGACGTAGCGTTCCTGCTCGCTGA
>CAZQBJ010000106.1:0-7607 GCA_964591465.1 uncultured Brevundimonas sp. | reverse complement strand
CTGACGCACACCCCGCAATCAGTTCGGCGCCGGCCCCGCAGCGCAAGCCTGTCGACGGCTACATGCGGCGCAGCGATGAGGACAGCTGGAAGGTAGCTTGATGGAAGACTCCACCCCAAAGTTCGCCGATGACGAGCTCTCGCTGGTCGTCCAGCAGTTCGAAGAGTTCGACGACGGCACCACGGACGCTCGTGAACTGTGGGAGAAGTGCAGGGCCTACCGTGACGGCGACCAGTACACCACCGAGGAACGCGATGCGCTGAAGAAGCGCAAGCAGCCCTGCATCACCGACAACAAGATCCAGGACAAGGTCAACACGCTGCTCGGCATCGAGCGGCAGATGCGCACCGACCCGAAGGCCTTTCCGCGCAACCCGTCCCCGGAGGACGAGAAGGCCGCCGAAGCCGCCACCGACGCGCTGCGCTTCGTGGCCGACCAGTCCCGCTACAACATGAAGGCCCGCAAGGGCGCCGCCGAGAACCTCATCATCGAGGGCATCTGCTTCGGCCTGGTCGAGCTCGACAAGAAGTCGAAGGATCGCCGGGTCTGCATGGAGCGCATCCGGCAGGACCGCGGCTACTACGACATCCGGTCGCTGGAGGATGACTTCAGCGACAAGCGCTACTGCGGCTACTTCACCTGGATGGATGAAGCCGAGGTGCTGGAGGCCTGGCCGAAGGCCAAGGACGTGATCGAGTCGCACGCGGACGGCGCCTGGACCGGCAACCGCCAGCACGACGACAAGCCGCGCTACATCCTCACCAGCGGTAAGCGCCGCCGCATCCAGGTCTTCACGCACTTCCACATCAAGGGCGGGAAGTGGCATGAGTCGGTGTGGGTGCGCGGGGGCTGGCTCGCGCCGCCCCGGCCCTGCGTCTACCGCGACGAGGAAGGCAAGCCGCAGTGCCCGATGGAGATTCAGGCGCTGTACCGGGATGCCGACGGCAACCCCTACGGCGAGGTGAAGCGTTACCTCGACCTGCAGGACGAGCACAACAAGCGCCGCAGCAAGATGCTGCACCTGCTGACCGCCAAGCGCGTGCGCATGCGCCGCGGCGCGGTCGATGACGTCAACGCGCTGCGCAGCGAGATCCACAAGCCTGACGGCGTGGTGGAGATCAACGGCGCCCCCGAAGACATCGTCATCGAGGACAACCTGAAGGAGGCTGAGGGCCAGTGGCGCCTCCTGCACCAGACCGAGGCGGCGCTTTCGGCCACCGGTCCGAATGACGCCCTGCAGGGCAACTCCGGCAGCATCAGCGGCATCGCCAAGGCGCGCGACCAGCAGGCCGGCCAGCTGCTGATCGGTCCCTTCTTCGACGCGCTGGATGCGTGGGAATGGCGCATGTACCGGCAGGCCTGGTGCCGCGTCAAACAGTTCTGGAAGACCGAGAAGTGGGTGCGCGTCACCGACAGCGAGGAAAAGCCGAAGTGGGTGGGGCTGAACATGCCCGTCACCATCGGCGAGCAGCTGATGGAGGCTGCCGCCCAGGATCCGCAGTTCCAGCAGCTGCCGGACGAAGAGAAGCGCGCGGTGGTGCAGCAGATCGCCGCGCGCCCCGAGGCCCAGCAGCCGGCCATCGGTGAGGACGGCCGCATCCTGAAGCGCAACAGCGTCGGCGAGATGGACGTGGACATCATCATCGACCGCGGCCAGGACGTGGTCACCGTCCAACAGGAAGAGTTCGCACAGCTCGCGGAGATCGCCTCCGGCCGGCCGGAAATCCCCTTCGACGTGCTGGTGGAAATGAGCCAGCTGCGCGCCACCACGAAGAAGCGCGTGCTGGAGCGCATGAAGGGCCTGGACGACCCGCAGGCGCAGGCCGCCGCCCAGCAGCAGGCGCAGTTCCAGCAGGCCCTGCAGCAGCTGCAGCTGATCATCACCGAGGCCCAGGCCCGCGCCGAGAACGCGCGGGCCGCGAAGGACGAGGCCGCTGCGGCCGAGAGTCAGGTGGATGCCGCCGTGAAGGTCGGCAACTTCCTCGAGCCGCCTACGCCTGCAGGCAAGACGCAGGTGATGGTCAGCTGATTCGATTTCGGGCCACCACGGCCCACACCCGCCGCCGGGGAACGGGCGTTGACGAGAACAGTGCCGCCGACTTACGGGCGTTTTCGAAGGAGTGACGATGAGCGAAGCAGACGAGGACAGCCTGAGTTCGATCATGGCGGGCAGCAGTGCCTTCCATAGCGATTCGAAGCCCAGCACCAGCGCAGCCCCCGCGGCAGCCGATGCCGACCCGACCCCAAAGCCGGCAGCACCGGCGGACGGCGGCAAGGAGGCCGGCAAGGCGGGCCAGCCGCGTGATCCGTCCGGCAGGTTCGCAGGCGCCACCGAAGGCAAGGCTGATGAGGCCAAGCCGGCGGCAGGTGAGGGCGACGAGCCGGCACCAGCGACCACCGAAGGGAAGGAGCCGGACAAGCCCCTGACCCGCGCGGATGTCGCGGCCATCATCGACGAGCGCCGCAAGCGGCAGGAGACCGAACGCCAGCTCGCCCAACTGCTCCAGCAGCAGCAGGGCAAGGCCGGCGACCCTCCGCCGTCGGTGTTCGAGAACGAGGAAGCCGCGATTCGCTCCCGCGTCGCTGCCGAAACCGCCCCGCTGCGCAACGTTCTGTTGCAGCAGTCGGTGACGATCGCGCAGATGAAGTACGGGGAAAGCTGGAAGGAGGCCGAGGATGCGTTCTACGAGGCCGCCGCTGCCAATCCGCAGCTGGTGGAGGCGTTTCGCAACGCGATCGACCCCGGCGAGTTCGTCTACCAGCAGGGAATCAGCCACAAGGTCCTGGCCCAGCACGGCGGGAACCTGGTGGCGGCCATCGAGGCCACGAAGGCCGAGAGTAAGACCCAGCTGGACCAGGCGAACACGCGCATCAAGGCGCTGGAAGCAGAGATCGCCGAGCTGAAGAAGGCTGGCGCCGACGTCGCTGCGCTCAATGACTCACTGCATGGCAGGGCCTCGGCCCAGGTGACGGCAGACACCGTCGCTGACGACGAGGACATCAGTTCGATTGCCCGTTTCGGAAAAACCGCCTGATCGCGCGCACCGCATAGGTTGATGAACAAGCCCGCCTCGAGCGGGCTTTTTGTTGTCCGGCGGATGCCCGCGAAGGCCTTTCAACACCAGGAGTACTGATCATGGCTGAGACCATTTCCCCCGCAAATTCGCGGGTCATCCGCTGGGAACGCAGCTTCTTCAAGGAGCATATCGGCAGCAATCGCTTCTCGAAGGCGATGGGTGCCGACGAGCGCGCCCCCATCCAGATCAACGAGGATCTGTCCCGCAACATCGGCGAGCAGATCAACTTTGAACTGGTCAACCGTCTGGTCGGCCCGGGCGTGCGCGGCACCAACACGCTGGAAGGCAACGAGGAAGCCCTGGGCATCCGCAACTTCCGCGTGACCGTGGACCGCACCCGTCACGCCGTGGTGCACGACAAGCTGCACGAGCAGTTCAACGCCTTCGACCTGGTGTCGGCGAAGCGTTCGATCCTGCAGGACTGGTTCAAGGAGAACGTCCGCGACCGCATCATCGATGCGCTGGGGTCCTTCTCGGTCGATGGCACCACGCACTATGCGTATGCCGACGCCGATGAGACGACCATCAAGGACATCTGGCTGGCCAACAACGCCGACCGCGTGGTCTTCGGCGCCGCCTCGGCGGGCTACACCGACCATTCGGGTGACCTGGCGCTGCTGGACACCAGCGCGGACCTGTTCGACGCCGCGGCCATCAAGCGCATGAAGGACAAGGCGAAGACGGCGAACCCGAAGGTGCGCCCGATCCGCGTGAAGGACGACGAGGAATGGTTCCTCATCTACGTCCCCACCATGCTGTTCCGTCAGGCGCAGACCTCCCTGGCCACCATCAACCAGAGTGCCTGGGAGCGTGCCCGCGGCGAGAGCAACCCGCTGTTCACCGGCGGCGACCTGATCTACGACGGCTGCATCATCAAGGAAGTCCCGGAGATCAACGCCATCGGTGCTGTGGGCACCCTGAGCGCCAACGTTGCCCCGGCCTACCTGGTGGGCGCGCAGGCCATCGCGTACGCGATCGCGCAGCGTTCGAAGATGATTTCGAACGAGCGCGACTACGGCGCGAAGAAGGGTGCCGGTGTTGAGATGATCGACGCCATCCGCAAGATCTACTTCGGCTCCGGTGTCACCGACACCGCCAACCCGAAGCAGAACGGCGTGGTGACCGGCTACTTCGCCTACACCGCCTGATCGCTGACTGACAGCGGTTCCCTCGATGGCAACAGGCCCCTTGACCGGGGGCCTTCCTCGTTTTCCAAGGAGTACAGATCATGGCTGGAGAGACAACTGCGCTGACCGCCGCAATGGCGACCGCGCTTCGTGCAATGCCGGTGGCCGAACTGAAGGCCATCGTGTTCCCGACCATCAGCTACGCGACCGCCGAACAGCAGGCCGCGGATGTGAAGGAGGTCGGCTACCTGCCGCCCTGGTTCAAGCCCCTGGCGGTGCTGTGGCAGCCCACGGACATGGATTCGAACGTGTCCCCGACGGCCACGCACACCATCCGCGCGGGCGGCAATTCGATTACCGCTGCCCTCAACGGCGCGCAGACCGGAGCGCCGAACCTGGCGCCCTGCCTGTCGTACACGCCGAGCAAGGATCCGGTGCTCATCGACACGGTGGCGGCTGCCTCGGCCACTGCCGTGGAAGGCACCGCGAAGCTCACCGTCTTCGGCGTGTTCGTTCCGCCCGAGGCCTGATGGTCATAAGGGCCGAGGGTAACGCCTCGGCCCTTCACCCTCCCTATTCCGCAAGGGGTACTCATGAAATTCGCATACATCGGCGACCCGAAGGGCGGCCCGTGCCTCGCCGGGCAGATCACCTACCGCAACGGCGTCGAGAGCGTCACCTACCGCGTGGGCGTGCCCACGGAAACGCCCGCGTGGCTCGAGAAGCGCCTGGCTGGCAACAACCATTTTCAGGCCGTCGACGAGCGCGAGGCCGAGCAGGCCGACGAGAGCGGCAGCGAGCAGGCTGCGGCCGCGCAGGCTGCCGACAAGCCCGCGAAGAAGGGCAAGGGCAAGGCCAAGCAGGTGGCCGACGAGAGCGGCGCGGGCGAGTAACGCACCGTGACGCCGCAGGAACTGAAATTCGCTGCCCTCCGGGAGACCGGCGTGGTGGCCGCCGACGACGTGCCCAACCCCGAGCAGGGCGTGTTCGTCACGGAGCGCTACCGCCTGCTGCACGCCATGCTGCTCGAGAAAGGGCTGGCGACATGGGCCATCGGGGAGGACATCCCTGATCGATACGCGCTGCCGGTCATCTGGATGCTGGCATTCGCCTGCGCATCCGGCGAGACGCTGGGCGCCGCGCCCTCGATTCGGCAGGATCTGGCGGCGCTCGGGGCGCTCGACAGCAGCCCGCTGTCAGTTGGTGAACGCCAGTTGCGGCAGCTGGTGGCGGCCGACTACGTCTCCCAGCCTGCGCAGGCGGAGTATTTCTGATGTCGATGCTGCTGCTGCCGATGGGGAGCTACCGGCTGCCGCTCCCCGCCGCGTCCAGCCGCATGCTGGTCAACAGCTTCGCGGAGATGGCCCCGCCGGATCGTCCGCGCGGCCAACCCATCATCGTGCGCCGCGCGCCGGGCATCGCGGCCTGGGGCGACACGGAGGAAACCGAGTGCCGCGGCGCTGTCGTCATGGCCGGCGTGCTGTACGTGTGCGCCGGGGACCAGGTGTTCAGCGTTTCGAGCACGGGTGCTGCCACCGCGCTGACCGGCGATGCGATCAGCGGCAACGGCCCGGTGCGCATGACCAGCAACGGGCAGGCCTTCGTGATCTGCCCGGGCAACGGCGAGGGCTTCAGCTCGGACGGCAGCACTGTCAGCCAGATCACCGACCCGACCTTCACCGATGGGGCAGGCGCCGCCGACCCGGTGTTCGTCGATGGCTACCTGGTCTTCCGCCGGATGGCGGAATCCTTCCTGTTCCACACCGAGGCCGACTCGCTGGTCTTCGATGGAACGTTCTTCACCGACGTCGACGGCGCGCCGGATCGGTTGGTGGGCCTGCTGGCCAGCAACCGTGAGGTGATCGCGGCCGGCGCCGACACCGTCGAGCGTTACTACAACGCCGGCACGCCCGAAGGCTCGGTGTTCGCCCGTTCCCCTGGTGGATTCCATGAGATCGGCTGCGCCGCGGGCGGCTCGCTGTGCCAGCAGGACAATGCGCCGTTCATGCTGGCGAGCGATCGCACCTTCCGTCGCCTCGGCGCCGCATGGGACCAGGTCAGCCATCCGGGCATCGATGGCGCCGTGCATCGCTTCGGGCAGGTGTCGGACTGCTACGCGCTGACGTACCGGCAGGAAGGCCATCACTTCGTCGCCTGGACGTTTCCGAACGCCGGCCGCACGCTGGTGCTGGACCTGAACACCGGCGAATGGCACGAGCGCGAGAGCCGCATCGACACGGTGAGCATTGGCCGCTGGCGCCCGGCATTCATCATCGACGCCTACGGCAAGCAGATCGTGGGCGATTCGCAGAGCGGTAAGCTCGGCATCCTCGACCCGGACACGCACGAGGAATGGGGCGAGCCGCAGGTCTGCAGCCAGGTCTTCCAGCCGGTGTACGCCGAGGGGCGAAGCGTCACGCATCGCTGCTTCGAGCTCGGCATCGCCGCAGGCCAAGGCACGTCAACTGGCCAGGGCGCAAACCCGCTGTGCACGCTGCACGTCAGCGACGACGGCGGCAACACGTTCCGCGCGAAGCCGACGCGCGAACTCGGAAAGATCGGCGAATACCGGCGCCGCGTGCGCTGGTTCGCGCTCGGCGCCTCTCGCCAGCGCGTCTACAAGGTGGAATTCAGCGATCCGGTTCCCGTGATGGTGCTGGACGCGCAGGTCGATGCGGAAGGAGGGCGGGTCTGATGGGACTGCTCAAGAGTCTGAAGAAGGTGGCGAAGGTCGCGCTGCCGGTGGTAGGCGGCTTGGTCGGCGGCCCGGTGGGCTCGGCCATCGGCAAGGTGGGCGCAGGGCTGATCGGCTCCAGCGGCGCGAAGTCAGCAGCCGGCGCGCAGGTCGCCGGGATGCAGCAGGGCATCGATTACCTGGGTGGATCGCTGAACACTGCGACGCAGCAGCTGCAGCCCTACCAACAGGCCGGCACCGATGCGCTCGGCCGGCTCTCCGCGCTCTACAGCGGCGACTACAGCGGTTTCGAGGACTCCCCGGACTACCAGTACGCGCTCCAGCAGGGCACGCAGGCGGTGAATCGCGCCGCGGCTGCCACCGGCGGTCGCGTGTCCGGCAATACGCTGCTGGCGCTGAACCGCAACGCGCAGGGGCTGGCCTCGCAGAATCTGGGCAACTACACCAGCCGCCTGATGCAGATGGCCGGCATGGGCCAGGGTGCGGCCGGCGCTGTGGCCAATGCGGGGCTGAACGTCGGCTCGCAGGTGGCCGGGCTCATGGCCGGCCAGGGGGGTGCGCGCGCATCCGGCATCGTTGGCGCCACGAACAACTGGACCAGCACGATTGGCGACATCCTGGGATCCGGCGACCTTTCCGGCATCCTCCAGCGCCCGCAGGGCGGCAATGGCGGCGGCATCACGCCGGATCAGCGCGCAGGGCTGGCTG
>CAZQBJ010000105.1:6696-7720 GCA_964591465.1 uncultured Brevundimonas sp. | reverse complement strand
GCGACAATTCGGGGAAGCGGCCGCTCCATATAGGAGGCGCGACCGAAAAGCCAGCCGCTCGCGGCGGCGGACAGCAGAGAACGACGCCCGCCGGTCCCGGCGATCATCGTCCCTACCGCCTACTGCCTACTGCCTACTGCCTACTGCCTGCCGCCTCGCCTCACACCTTCGCCGCGCGCCCGCGGACCCAGGCGTAGAGCGCGACGCCGAGGACGACGAAGGCGGCGACGCCCGTCAGCATCGCCGGCCACGTCGAGCCGGCCGGCAGCATGGCGAACGGCGCCTCGTTGTCGGTGGCCACGATGACCCCGGCGGTCATCACCAGGAACAGGCTCTCGCCGACGATCAGGCCCGAGGCCAGCAGCACCCCCATGCGGCGGCCGACATCGGCGAAGCGCGTGCCGCGAAGCGCCTTGTTGTACAGCCAGCCGCACACCGCCCCGACGACCAGCATGGTGGTCACCGCCGCCGGCAGGTAGAAGCCGATGCCCACCGCCAGCGGCGGCAGCTTCATCCTGCCTCGCGTCGCGCGGCCCAGCAGGGCGTCCAGCACGATGATGACCGCGCCGATCGCGGCGCCGACGCCGATCAGGTCCCAGCGCAGGTCGCCGCCGATCACCCCGCGCGCCAGGGCCGAGATCAGGGTCGCCTGGGGCGCCGCCAGCGGCTCGTTGGCGATGCCCGCCGGGCCGCCGGCGAAGCCGAAGGCGCGGTTCAGCAGGTTCAGCACCAGCGGAATGACGATGGCCCCGGCGCCGACGCCGACGATGAGCGCGGTCTGCTGGCGCCACGGGGTGGCCGCGACCAGCTGGGCGGTCTTCAGGTCCTGCAGGTTGTCGTTGGCGATCACCGCCACGGCGAACACCACGGCGGTGACGATCAGGGCGAAGGCGATCACCGACGGATCGGCCGGCAGGCCGGCCAGCGCCAGCACGCCCAGCATCAGCAGCGAGGCGATCACGATGGCCAGGATGCCGACCCCCGACACCGGGCTGTTCGACGAGCCGATCAGACCGGCCATGTA
>CAZQBJ010000105.1:4945-6686 GCA_964591465.1 uncultured Brevundimonas sp. | reverse complement strand
GCCACGGCGAAGCCGATGAACACCACGTAGATCAGCCCCCCGCCGACCAGCAGGGGCATGGAGCCCGCCAGGGTCGGATTGCTGTTGGCGAACCAGGCCAGCAGGCCGCCGATGCCGATCAGGCAGGCGACCGACAGGCCGGCGACCAGATTGATCGGAATGTCCTGTTCGGTGCGGTCCAGCGACTCGCCGCTCTTGCGCAGCCGGTTGGCCGCCAGGGCCGAGGTCAGGCCGCCGATCAGCGGTCCGGCCAGTTTGATCAGGGTCCAGATGGCGGCCACGCCGATCACCCCGGCGCCCATCAGCCGCACCTCGCGGCCCCAGACCGTCCCGGCCAGCTCCTCGGCCGGCGCGCCCGCCGGGATGGCGGCGGCGATGGTCGGGATGCCATTGGCCGTCATCCACGCCACCGCGTCGGGCGAGGTCAGGATCGGCACGGCGATGCACCAGGCGAGGATCAGGCCGAACAGCTGGGCCAGGCCGACCGCCAGGCCGATCAGGTGTCCGGCGCCCAGCAGGGCGAATTGCATGCTGAAGCCGATGCCGGTGGCGCCGCCGCCCAGCGCCGCGGGCAGCTTGATGAAGCGCGCCGCCTCGGCCGCGAAGACGCGTCCCGCCACCAGCAGGGCGTAGCCGGCCGAGACGATGGCCCCGGTGATCACCACCCACAGGCCGGCGGCGTTCTCGCGCACGGCGCTCTCGGACTGTTGCGCCCCGCGCGAGCCGACGGTCAGCACCTCGGCCGCGGCCACCCCTTCGGGGTAGGGCAGGTCCGCCTTGACCACCAGCGCCCGGCGCAGGGGGATCGAGAAGGTCACCCCCAGCACCCCGCCGAAGGTGCAGATCAGCACCGAGGCCCAGAACGGGAAGCCCTGCCAGAAGCCGACCATGACCAGCGCCGGCAGCACGAAGATGATCGCGCTCATGGCCCCGCCGACCGAGGCCACGGTCTGGACCGTCATGTTTTCCCAGATGGTCGAATCCCTGAACAGCCGCAGCACGGCCATCGAGATGACCGCCGCCGGGATGGCCGAGGCGAAGGTCAGCCCGACCTTGAGCCCCAGGTAGGTGTTGGCGGCGGTGAAGATCACGGCCAGAACGCAGCCCAGAAGCAGGGCTCGCAGGGTCAGTTCGATGCGCCGGCCGGGTGTCGGCGGCGTGTTGGCGGCTTCGCTCATGGGGTCCCTCTCCCGATCCGCCGGGAGGTAAGCGCGAAAGCGGCCGGGTGGCTAGTGGCCACGATCAACGTGCTAGGGAAGACCGATGCCCGAGCTGCCCGAAGTCGAAACCGTCCGCCGCGGCCTCGAGCCGGTCCTGACCGGCGCGCGGCTGACCCGCGTCCGCCAGAACCGCCCCGACCTGCGCTTCCCCTTTCCGGAGCGGTTCGCCGCCCGGCTGGAAGGGGCCGAGGTCGAGCGGCTGGACCGGCGGGCCAAATACCTGCTGGCGTCGCTGTCGACCGGCGAGACCTGGGTCACCCATCTGGGCATGACGGGCCGTTTCACCCTGGACGGCGATCCGCTGGGCGAGTTCGAGACCGAGTCGCCGGCCGCCGGCAAGCACGAGCACCTCAGCCTGTGCGCCGTGCGCGGCGGCCGCGCCATCCGCATCGGCTACGCCGACGCGCGGCGGTTCGGCTTCATGGGTCTGATCCGGTCCGACGAGGTTGAGCGCCATCCGTGGTTCGCCGGTCTGGGGCCCGAGCCGCTGGGCAACGGCTTCCACGCCGGCCATCTGGCCG
>CAZQBJ010000105.1:0-4935 GCA_964591465.1 uncultured Brevundimonas sp. | reverse complement strand
GGACCAGCGGGTGGTCGCCGGTCTGGGCAACATCTATGTCTGCGAGGCCCTGTGGCGGGCCCATATCTCGCCGCGCACGGCGGCGGGCCGTCTGGGCCGCGCGCGGCTGGAGCGTCTGGTCCCGGCCGTGCGCCAGGTGCTCGAGGCGGCCATCGCCGCCGGCGGCTCGACCCTGCGCGACTTCGCCAACGCCGAGGGCGGGCAGGGCTATTTCCAGCACGACTTCTGCGTCTACGGCCGCGAGGGCCAGCCGTGCCGCACCCCCGGCTGTCCCGGGACGGTGAAACGCATCGTCCAGGCGGGACGTTCGACGTTCTTCTGTTCGCGCTGCCAGACCTGATGGAGACGCCGTTGCGCGCCGCTTCTTGCCTTGTCGCCCTGCTGGGCTCCGCCCTGGTCGCCTGCGCGCCGGCCCCGGCGCCGCAGGTGGGCTCCGGGCCGCCGATCTGGGCGGTGCGCGACGCCGACAGCCAGGTGCTGATGGTCGGCGCGGTCCACGCCCTGCCGCCGGACGTGCGCTGGCGCTCGCCGTGGCTGGAGGAGGCCCTGGCCCGGGCCGAGCTGGTGGTGTTCGAGGTGATGCCGGCCAGCGACGTGATCGGGGCCGGCGCCGAGTGGGACGCCGCCGGCGCCGCCGGCCGCCTGCCCGAGGGGCGGCGACTGGCGGACGTGGTCGGCGAGGCCCTGTGGACGCGGGTGGCCGCCGCGGCCCCCTACGCCGGGCTGGGCGCCGTCGAGCTGGAACGCGTCGAGCCGTGGCTGGCCTCGGCCATGCTTGATGGCGGCTGGGCTCGCCGGGGCGGCTATCGCGCCGATCTGGGGCTCGAGGCCTGGGTGCGCGGGCGGATCGGCTCTCGGGTCGAGGTCGTGGCCCTGGACGCGGTCGGCTACGAGGCCCTGGCCGGGCTGTCGCCGGCGGCCCAGCGCCAGATGCTGGAGCGGTCCGTCCGGACGATCGAGAGCCGCGCCGATCCGGCGGCGCTGGACCGGGCCTGGGCGCGCGGCGACGTCGCCGCCCTGGCGGCCGAGACCGCCCGCATGCGCGACGAGGCGCCGGATCTGTATGAAGAGCTGGTCGCGGACCGCACCCGGCGATGGGCCCCGACCGTCGCCGCCCTGGTCGAGCGTCGCGGGGTGTCGGTGGTGGTGGTCGGGGCCGGACACATGGTCGGCCCCGACGGCCTGCCGGCCCTGCTGCGGGCGCGCGGGCTGGAGGTCGAGGCCCCCTAGGCCTCCGGCGGATCGACCGACAGCAGGGTCAGCCGGCGCAGGCCGCCGTACTGGTCCGGCCAGTCGATCGAGGCGCCTTCCTCGAGGCCGATCAGGGCCGCCCCGATCGGCGAGCAGACCGAGATGCGGCGGGCGTAGACGTCCGCCTCGCGCGGCGGCACCAGGCGGCCCTGGCGTTTCCGCCCGATGCCGTCGTCGTGGTAGGCGACCCACGAGTACAGCCGCGCGACGTTCCGCGGCATGGCCGAAGGGTCGACGACCCGGGCGCTTTCCAGCCGCCGGGCCAGAAGGCCGGCGCCCAGCGTGCCGCGGGTCTGCGCCGCCAGGGCGCGCAGGCGCATGTGGTCGTCGGTGGCGAAGATCGCCGGCGCGGCCCGGGCCGCGGCCGGCAGGATCAGGTCGGTCATGGCGTCCTCTCTCAAGCAGCCGGCGTCTCGGGGTCCTCCACCAGCACCGGCGTCAGCCGGCGGGTGCGGCCCGAGGGGTCCGGCCAGTCGATGGTCTGGCCCTCGCGCAGGCCCAGCAGGCCGGCGCCGACGTGCGACAGCACCGAGACGGCGCCCTTGTCGATGTCGGCTTCCAGCGGCAGCACCAGGCGCACGCGCCGGGCGCCGGCCGTCGGGCCGTCGCCCTCGACGTAATGGGCCCAGCGGTACAGGCCCACCGCGTCGCGCGGCAGCGAGGCGCCCGGAACGACCTTGGCGCGGTCGATCTCGCGGCGCAGCAGGCCGGCGACGCCCTGGCTGGAGGAATCCCCCAGCAGGTGGTCGAGCAGTTGGTAGTCCTCGGCCGAAAGATAGATGTCGGGCAGGGCGGTGGTTTCAGCGGGGGCGGACATGGACATATCTCGCATCAGGCCGCGCTCGGCGGCGTCGGGGGATCTTCAGGCAGTTCCGGGCCCGGAGGCGGAGGGCGTCGGGCCGGAAACGGGATGACGGCGCCGGTCGGCTGCGGGTGCGGCGGACAGGCGCACGGACGGTCTTGCCCGCAGGTCGGGCAGGGGTCGCGATCGCGCATGGGCTCGGTCTCCTTGGCGGAGGGTCCGGAAAAACGATGGTCGGGGAGGGGAGAGCTTGGATAGCCCGAGGCAGCTGAACGGCGCGCGCCACCTCGGGCTAGGCGCCTTCGACGAGGCGCCCCGCGTGGTTCAGTCGTCTGGCTTCGGACAGGGACCGGTGCATGACTGTAAAGGTGGGGCTGGCGGGTCCGGAAGTCAAACCGCGCCCCTTGACCGCGCCGGTCCGCTAAGGCCAAGCAGCCGCCCAGGAGGAGCCCCCATGACCGATGCCTACGACAATCTGCTGATCGAGCGCCACGCCGACGGCTATGCGGTGGTCACCCTGAACCGGCCCGAGGCGCTGAACGCCCTGAACTCGGCGCTCTTCCAGGACCTGGCCGACTTCCTCGACGCGGTCGAGCACGATGACAGCGTCCGCTGCCTGATCCTGACCGGCTCGGGCGACAAGGCGTTCGCCGCCGGCGCCGACATCAAGGAGATGGCCGGCCAGTCCTACGCCGAGATGTACAAGGCGAATTTCTTCTCGCTCGGCCACGACCGCATCGTCCGCTTCCGCAAGCCGATCATCGCCGCGGTCAACGGCTTCGCCCTGGGCGGCGGTTGCGAGCTGGCCATGCTGTGCGACTTCATCGTCGCCAGCGAGAAGGCGAAATTCGGCCAGCCCGAGATCAATCTCGGCGTCGCCCCCGGCATCGGCGGCTCCCAGCGCCTGACCCGCCTGGTCGGCAAGTCCAAGGCCATGGACATGGTCCTGACCGGCCGGATGATGGACGCGGCCGAGGCCGAACGGGCCGGCCTGGTCTCGCGCGTCTTCGCTCACGACAGCCTGCTGGACGAGGCCCGCGCCATCGCGGCCAGGATCGCCGCCCAGAGCCCGCTGGCGATCATGGCCAACAAGGAGATGGTCAACGCCGCCCTGGAGACCACCCTGACCCAGGGCGTCCAGTTCGAGCGCCGCCTGTTCCACTCCCTGTTCGCCTTCGAGGACCAGAAGGAGGGCATGGCCGCCTTCGTCGAGAAGCGGAAGCCGGCCTTCAAGGGCCGCTAGGGCTCGAAACCGTCCACCCAGGCCTGCATCAGGGTGCGGGCGATGGCCAGCGGCTGCGGCGGGATCACCCCGTCCCAGCCCTCCGGCTGTTCCAGCACCGTGCGGCACTGGTCGCGGGTCAGCCAGCGCACCGCCTCCAGCTCGGTCTGGTCCGGCCGCGCCTGGTCGGAGTCGACCTCGGCGAACAGGCCGATCATCAGCTGGCCCGGGAACGGCCACGGCTGGCTGGAGTGGTAGCGGACCGAGGTGGCGTTGAGGCCCGCCTCCTCGAACAGCTCGCGGGCGCAGGCCTCCTCGATCGACTCGCCCGGCTCCATGAAGCCAGCCAGGGCCGACATCCGCCCCGGCGGCCACCCGGCCGCCCGGCCCAGCAGGCAGCGGTCCCCTTCCGCCCCCCCGCGATGGACGGCCAGCATGATCACCACCGGGTCGACGCGCGGAAAATGTTCGGTCCCGCAGGCGGCGCAGACCCGCCGCCAGCCGCCGCCGGCGTCGCGGCTGGGCTGGCCGCAGGCGGCGCAGAAACCGTGCCGCCGCCGCCAGTCGAACAGCGACTTGGCCGCCCCGGCCATGGCCGCCTCCGGCCCCGGCAGCAGGCCGGCCGCCGCGCGCATCTCGTGAAACGCCCCGAGCCCCTGCAGCGGCCCGGCGGTCGGATCGACAGAACCCTCCAGCTCCACGGCGAACACCGGAGCCGTCTTCCACAGGCCCAGAAAGGCCCGCCGGTCCAGGGCGATGTCCATCGCCCGGTCCATGCGCAGCCATGCCAGCCGCGGCCCGTCCGGATGGGCCTCGATCAGCGGCCGGCCCTCCCACAGCACCATCGCCAGCGCCTCGGGATTGTCGTGCTGGGCCGCCAGCCACGCCTCGTCGTTGCGACGGTCGCCGGCGCGGTCCAGCGGATTGCCTGAAAAGGTGTTGATCGCGGGTATGGCCATGGCCGCCCTCTTACGCCGCGCCCGGCCCCGGGGGGAGGCCTTGATTCCGCCGCCTCAAACCTCGATATTGGCCTTGGAGATCGCGGGCGAAGGCTTCGCCAACCTGGTCAGGGCCGGAAGGCAGCAGCCACAACGAATTCCCCTTCGGGTCGCGGTCTCCACCCTTCCTTCCCTCACGATTTTCCGGCCGTTGTGGAGAAATCCGCCAACGCGCTTCGCGCCGCGCGCCCGCGCGGGCTAAGAAGGGGCATGAGCGACGTGGATCCGAGTCTCGAGGACGGCCCGCCCTGGGCCGAGGACGCCCCCGAGCGCGACGACAAGACGGCCGACATCTTCGGCGAGGCGCCGGCCGCGCCCGCCGCCGAGACCGCGCCGGAGCCCGTCGCCGAGGAATCCTACACCGTCCTGGCCCGCAAATACCGGCCGCGCACCTTCGAGGACCTGATCGGCCAGGAGGCCATGGTCCGGACCCTGACCCACGCCTTCGCCTCGGGCCGCATCGCCCACGCCTTCATGCTCACCGGCGTCCGCGGCGTCGGCAAGACGACCACCGCCCGCCTGCTGGCCCGGGCCCTGAACAACGAGACCGACGCCATCGACCGGCCGTCGCTGGCCCTGACCCCGGACGGCCGCCACGACGCGGCGATCATGGCCGGCCAGCACATGGACGTGATGGAGATGGACGCGGCGTCGCACACCGG
>CAZQBJ010000104.1:0-7886 GCA_964591465.1 uncultured Brevundimonas sp. | reverse complement strand
CCCTGCACAAGTCGGTGCGCGGCTCCGACCCGGATGCCGCCCTGTACTGGCTGGCGCGCATGCTGCAGGGCGGCGAGGACCCGCTGTACCTGGCCCGGCGCATCGTGCGCATGGCGGTCGAGGACATCGGCGAGGCCGATCCCCTGTCGATTCTGGTGGCCAATGCGGCCAAGGACACCTACGACTTCCTCGGCTCCCCCGAGGGCGAGCTGGCCCTGGCCCAGGCGGTGGTCCATCTGGCGACGGCCCCGAAGTCGGTCGGGGTCTACGAGGCCTGGAAGGCGGCCGGGCGGGCCGCGCGCGAGACCGGCTCCCTGCCGCCGCCGGCCCATATCCGCAACGCGCCGACACGGCTGATGAAGGACCTCGGCTACGGCAAGGGGTACCAGTACGACCCGGACACCCCCGAGGGCTTCTCCGGGGCCAACTTCTTCCCCGAGGGCATGGAGCGCCGCACCTTCTACCAGCCGAAGGGCGAGGGCCACGAGGCGAAGATCCGCGAGCGTCTTGAGCGCTGGACGGCGTTGCGGGCGGCCAGGGGCGCCGACGAATGACCCTCGCGCCGGCTATCTGACAAACGGCGTTTGCGGATTCGCCAAACAGGCGCATTCTGAGGCTTATCGGCAACCTGGGGAGGGATCCATGACCGATATGACTGCGCCCGCGAAGTCGGGCGGGGCGCCCTGGCACCTTTGGGTGGTGGGCGTTCTGGCGCTGCTGTGGAACGGCTACGGCGCCTTCGACTATCTGATGACCAACACCCAGGGCGAGGCGTATCTCGCCGGACTCGGGGCCACGCCGGCCCAGATCGAGTACTACCTCGCCATGCCCGCGTGGATGAACGCCGCCTGGGCGTTCGGCGTGTGGGGCGGGGTGCTGGGCGCCCTGCTGCTGTTGCTGCGCAGCAGATGGGCCCTGTGGGCCTTCGCGGCCTCGCTGCTGGGCCTGATCGGCAGCTGGGTCCACACCTTCACCAGCAACGGCCTCGAGATCGCCGGCGCGGCCGGGATGATCATGAGCGCGGTGATCACCATCGTGGCCCTGTTCCTGCTGTCCTATGCGCGGATGATGCAGAAGGCCGGCGTCCTGCGCTGACGGGCTGACGGGCGGCGCCGCAGCGCGTAAGCAGGCGCGGTGACCAGCGCGCCGCCCGTTTCCCTGACCGCCGAGGAGATCGCCGCCGTCCGCTCGTGGGTGATCCACGAGGACGGCCAGGTGATCGCCTTCAACAAGCCCGCCGGCCTGTCCAGCCAGGGCGGCCGCATCCGGGCGCACACCCTCGACGACCTGCTGTGGGCCTTCGCCCGATCAAACGGCAAACGGCCGCGGCTGGTGCACCGGCTGGACCGCGACACCTCGGGCGTCATCCTGACCGCCAGGACCCAGCCGGCGGCGAGCTTCCTGGGCAAGGCGCTGCAGGCCCGGAAATTCCGCAAGACCTATATCGCCCTGGTCGGCGGCGGGGCGCCCGAGCCGGCCGCGTCAACCATTGATGCTCCGCTGGTCCGCCAGGAGATCGGCCGCGAAAGCTATATGCGCGTGTGTCCGCCCGACGCCCCCGGAGCGCTAGCCGCCCGCAGCCGCTACCGGACCCTGGCCGCCTCGGACGAGGCCGCCCTGGTCGAGCTGGAGCCGGTCACCGGCCGCATGCACCAGCTGCGCGTGCACATGGCCCACATCGGCCGGCCGCTGATCGGCGACGCCCGTTATGGCGGCGCCCTGACCCTGGCGGGGCGGCGGGCGCCGCGACTGATGCTGCATGCCCGGCGGCTGTCGTTTCCGCATCCGGATGGGGGGACCTGCACGGTCGAGGCCCCGGCGCCGGCGGACTTCGTCGCCCTGGCCGAGGCCGCCGGCCTGCTGGAACAATCGGCCGCCCGGGCCGCTATGCAGGCAGCCGCGCCAGCCCCGGAGTCGACCCGATGAAGCGCCTCTATGTCACCGCCGCCGTCGCCGCCGCGGGCCTCGCGCTCGCCGCCTGCGCCACCATGGCCCCGTATGGTCCGGCCAGCAGCCCCTCGTCCCAGGGCTACGCCGAACAGCGCATCGAGTCCGATCGCTGGCGGGTGACCTATCGCGGCCAGGGCGACGTGGCCCGGGTCAGCGACTACGCCCTGCTGCGCGCCGCCGAACTGACCCTGGGCCAGGGCTATGACTGGTTCGAAGTCACCCAGCGGTGGATCGACGGACGCCCGGGGGGCGGGGTGCGGCCCAGCGTGTCGATCGGCGGCGGGTCCAGCCGGTACGGCGGCTATCGCTCGTCGGGCGTCGGGGTGGGCGTCGGGCTGAACTTCGGCGGCTCGGAGCCGACCACCACGGTGCTGGAGATCCGCATGGGCCGCGGCGCCCGGCCGGACCGGGGCGAGGCCTATGACGCGCGCGGCGTGCGCGACTCGATCCGCCCGCGCGCCTGAGGCCTAGCGGCCCCGGGTCAGGTGCCGGTATTCGACCAGCCGCTCCTTGTCGCGCCGCACCTGCTCGCCGACGGTGTTGTCCAGATCGAGCGTCGCGTAGCGAATCCAGCTGTCGGAATCGAGCTTCTCGTTGACCAGGTTCACCGGCGTCTTCCACATGAAGTAGGAGGCCGCCGAGACGATCACGCCCAGCAGCAGCGCGAGGCCCTGCAACACCCGGAAGCCGGTCCCGCCGTCGATCGGCGCCGGGCTGGTGACGAACCAGGCCATCCAGCCCAGCAGCAGGGCGCTGGCCACGATGCGGCCGCCCCAGTTCATCCAGTAGCGCTCGCGGCGCACCCGCCACATCGAGACCTGGATGAATTTCTCCAGGTACTCCATGCGCGAGGCCAGCCACATCAGCAGGCGGATCAGGAAGGCTGAGCGACGACCCCAGCCGGGCCCGTCGCTCTGGTAATGGGTCTCGATCTGGTCGGGCAGGGCGCGCACGGTGGTGTACAGGTTCTGCAGCTCGCGCGTGTGCTGGACGATCTCGCGCGACAGCACATAGGAGCGGTTCTCCAGCGTCACCCGGTACTGGAAGAAGGCCAGGGCGTTGACGGCGAAGAACACGCCGGTGAGCAGCAGCATGCCGAGGCCCGCGGCCGCGCCGCGCAGCACCGGGTCCGGCGACAGGCCCGCGGCGAGGTCCGGGCCAGTTACGGCCAGGGCCGACAGGCCGAACAGGATCGCCCCCTGCAGGATCCGCTTGGCCAGGGCGTAGAAGCACAGCATGCGGAACATCCAGCGGCCATAACGCGAGACCTGCCGGCGGATGTCCTGCTCGTCGGGGAAGCGCTCCTCGATCTGGCGCTTGAACATCACGTGGAAGCGGTCGGGCTTCCGGCCGGTTTCGGCATAGGGGAAGATGTCCAGCGGGGTGTTGAAATACAGGTCGATGCGCCGCGAGATGGCGGCCTCGGACTCCGGGTCCGTCGACATGTAGTCGCGCTCGCCCAGCGGCGGCAGCGGCGCGTCGGGGGCCGGCCCGGCGGGCGCGGCCTCGGCCGGGGCGGGCTCGGGGGCCGGATAGACGATCGGCTCCTGCACGACCCCGCTGTGCGAATGTTCCGACATGCTGATCCCCGAACGCCGTTAACGCCCAAGCTTTACGTCAGAAGCCCGGTCCGGGCCACAGCCCTTCAACCGGTGCGCGAACCTCACAGCGGCCAGCGGGCCATGGCCGCCGCGCAGGCGAGCAGGGGGATCAGCAACAGCAGTTCGAGATCGACCCGCCGCCGGACCCTCGCGATCTCGGCCGCGGGAGGCTGGAAGGCGGCGTCGTTCCCGGCGGCGCGCCGCCAGGCCAGGAAGCGCAGGGTCGGCCCGATCGACAGCAGGCCGATGGCGACGAAGGCTGCGATCTTTCCCCAGAAGAACGGGTTGCCCTCGTAGAAGGCGAAGCCGCGCGCGCCCCAGACGACGCGGAGCACCCCGACCAGCAGGACCAGGCCGGCGACGCCGCCGAAGCCCGCGTCCACCCGCGCCAGGATGGCCGGGTCGATCCGGGCGGCCCGCAGCAGCGCCCGCTCGGCGACCATCAGGCCGACGAGGGCGAAGACCAGCAGGTGGTGGGCGATCGCCAGCAGAAGATCGGTCATCGCGTCCTCCTTCGCTTCGGCGCGCGAAGCGGTATAAGCGCGCATCATGACACGATTTCTGCTGGTTGCGGCGGGCGGCGCCTTGGGCTCGATGGCCCGCTACGGCCTCGGCCTGGCCGCGACGCGGCTGGCCCCCGGCGCCGGTTGGCCGTGGGGCACCTTCGGCGCGAACCTGCTGGGCGGCCTGGCCATGGGCCTGCTGGCCGGCTGGCTGGCCCAGCGCGGCGCCGGCGCCGAACGGCTTCACCTGCTGCTGGGCGTCGGCCTGCTGGGCGGCTTCACCACCTTCTCCGCCTTTTCGCTGGAGACCGCCCTGATGCTCGAGCGACGCGACTATGGAGCCGCCGCGGCCTATGTCGGCCTGTCGGTCGTCCTGGCCGTCGCCGCCCTGTGGATCGGCCTGACCCTGGCCCGGAAGGCGTTCGCATGAGCCGCGAGGTCAAGACCCTGTTCGTGGCCGAGGCCGAGGACGGCATCCGGCTGGACCGCTGGTTCCGCCGGCGCTGGCCGCACCTGACCCAGGTGCAGATTCAGAAGCTGGCCCGCTCCGGCCAGATCCGCGTGGACGGCGCCCGGGCCAAGGCCGACGCCCGCCTGACCGCCGGCGCCCAGGTTCGGGTGCCGCCGCTGCCCGAGCCGACCGAGCGCAAGCCGGGCCAGCGCGACGAGCTGAGCGCCCGCGACATCGCCTACGCCAAGTCGCTGGTGCTGTACGAGGACGAGCTGGTCATCGCCCTGAACAAGCCGGCCGGCCTGGCGGTGCAGGGCGGCACCAAGACGACGAAGCACATCGACCGGCTGCTGTCGGCCTGGGGGGAGGGGATGGAGCGGCCGCGGCTGGTCCACCGGCTGGACCGCGACACGTCCGGCGTTCTGCTGCTGGGCAAGGGGCCCGAGGCGGCCAAGCGGCTGGCCGGCGCCTTCGCCCGGCGTCAGGCGAAGAAGACCTACTGGGCGATCGTGGCCGGCAACCCCAAGCCGCCGTCCGGGGTCATCGAGCTGGCGCTGAAGAAGTCCGGCCACAACGACTTCGAGATGGTCCGTCCGGCCGACCCGAAGGAGCACGGCGCCGAGCCGGCCGAGACCGGCTATGTCACGGTCTCGCGGGCCGCTCATCGCGCCGCCTGGATGGCCCTGCGCCCGTTCACCGGCCGCACGCATCAGCTCAGGGCGCACATGAGGGCTATCGGCCATCCCATTCTGGGTGATCCGAAATATGGCGACGACGCCTCGACCGAACTGTCCGGCCTGCTGAAGCTGCAGCTGCACGCCCGGCGCATCGATCTGGACCATCCCGGCGGCGGGCGGCTGGTCGTCGAGGCGCCGCTCAGCCCCGAGATGAAGGCCGGCTTCGCCCATTTCGGCTTCGACGAGCACGAGGCCGAGGTCGATCCCTTCCCCGAGACCCGGCGGCGCCGATGACCGCCCAGTTGCTGCGCACCGCCAGCCAGTTGATCGGCCAGGGCCGGGCCGCCGAGGCCTTGCGCCTGACCACCCCGGCGGCCGAAGCGCCGGACGCGTCGGCCCATGCCCTGAGCGCCCACGCGGCGGCGCTCAAGGCGCTGGACCGGCTGCCGGAGGCGGCGGACTTCAACCGTCGGGCGGTCGAACGCAATCCGGCCGACCGGATCGGCTGGCACAATCTGGCCGCCACCCTGGGCGACCTGTCCGACTACGCCGGCGCGCGCGAGGCGGCCCGGCGGGCCTTCGCCCTAGGCCTGGATGCGCCTGAGACCTGGCTGGTGCTGGGCCGGGCGCTTCAGGGCCTGACCGAGTTCGACGAGGCCGAGCAGGCCTTCCGCGAGGCGCTGAAGCGTCGCCCCGACTATGCCGACGCTCACCGCGACCTGGCCCAGCTGATCTGGATGCGGTCGGCCGACGCGGACCTGGCCCTGCGCGAACTGGAGGCCGCCGCCGCGGCCCGGCCGTCGCCGGCGCTGGCCGCCCTGCTGGGCATGGTGCAGGACCGGGTGGGCCGGCCGCGCGCCCGGTGGGAGACCCTGCGAGCCGCCATCGCCCGATGGCCCGACGACATCGCCCTGCAGGCGGCCGCCGCCCAGGCCGCCACCGATCTCGGTGAAGACGCCGAGGCCGTGCGACTGGCCGAAGCGGCATGGCGGCGCGCGCCGGGCCATCCGCAGCTGGTCGAGACGGTATGCACCGCCTGGCTGGGCGCCGGCCGCGCGCGCGAGGCGTTCGATGCGGCCGGCGCGCGTCTGGCGGTCGCCCCCCATGACCAGATCGCCCTGGCCTGCCGGGCGGTGGCGGCGCGGCTGATCGGTCATCCGGACTACGAACGGCTGTACGACTACGGGGCCTTCGTCCGCCCGGCGGCGATCACGGCGCCGGACGGCTGGGCCGATCTGGAGGCCTATCTGGCCGACCTGTCCGCGGCCCTGCGGCGGCTGCACACGCTGAAGAGCCACCCGCTGGAGAACTCCCTGCGCCACGGCAGCCAGACGGCCCAGAACCTGCGCGACAGCGACGACCCGGCCATCCGCGCCTTCTTCGAGGCCATCGACGCGCCGATCCGGGCCTATATGGCGGCGGTGGGGCAGGGCGACGATCCGCTGCGGGCGCGCAACACCGGGGCCTACGCCCTACGCGGGGTGTGGTCGGTCCGGCTGCGGCCCGGCGGCTGGCACGTGGACCACATCCATCCGCAGGGCTGGCTGTCCTCGGCCTTCTATGTCGAGACCCCGACCGCGGCGCTGGACACGCCCGGGCGCGAGGGCTGGATCCGGTTCGGCCAGCCGCGCCACCGCACCACCCCGCCGCTGGAGGCCGGCCGCCACGTGCGGCCCAGTCCCGGGTCGCTGGTGCTGTTCCCATCCTACATGTGGCACGGCACCGTGCCGTTCAGTTCCGACGAGTCGCGCATGACCATCGCCTTCGACGTGGTTCCGGCATGACCCGGCCGCTGGCCGTGTTCGACATCGACGGCACCCTGGTCGACAGCCGCGCCTCGATCCATCGGGCGGCGGTCGAGGCGGCGCAGGTGATCGGCCTGCCCGAGCCGGCCTACGACCAGGTTCGCCAGATCGTCGGCCTGTCGCTGCACGAGGCGCTGCGGACCCTGGCGCCGGCCCTGACCGACGCCGAGCTGGCCGAGTTCGTCGCCGCCTTCCAGGCCAGCTTCCGCCGGATGTACGAGGCCGGTCACGAGGAGCCGCTGTATCCGGGGGTCATGGCGCACCTGCGGCGGTTGCGCCGCGACGGCTGGCGGCTGGCCCTGGCCACCGGCCAGAACCGCCGCGGGGTGGCGCGCAACCTGGCCCGCGAGGGCTGGGGCGAGCTGTTCCTGTCCAGCCACTGCGCCGAGGACGGGCCGGGCAAGCCGGACCCGGCCATGCTGCACGCCGCCATGGCCGCCTGCGACGCCGCGCCGGAGGCCACCGCCATGATCGGCGACACGGCCCACGACATCCGCATGGCCCGGGCCGCCGGGGTCCACCCGCTGGGCGTGGGCTGGGGCTTCCACACGGTCGAGGAGCAGATCGCCGCCGGCGCGGTGCATGTGGCGGCCGATTTCGCCGATCTCGAGGGGGCCCTGGACCGGTTCGCCGCCGCCGCGCGGAAGGCGATGGTCTGAGCGCCGGCCGCCTCGCCCCCGCGCCGCCGGCGCCCTCCAGCGCCGCCATGCAGATTCCGCCGCTCGATCCCAACGTCGCCGCCCGCAAGGGCTTCCGCGAGCCCGCGGACCGCCCCCGCCGCTTCTGGACCACGGTCGAGGTGACGGCCCGCGACGGCGGCTGGGCGGGGGCCCTGGACGGCCGCGCGCCCAAGCCCCCCGCCGGCGCGCCCCTGGTCCTGCCGACCGAGGCGGCCGCGC
>CAZQBJ010000103.1:0-7892 GCA_964591465.1 uncultured Brevundimonas sp. | reverse complement strand
TCGACGAATACGACGCCGGCCGGCCCGACGTGATGTTCGTCATCCAGCGGGTGCTCGAGGCCCAGGGGCGGCTGACCCTGCTCGACCAGAACCGGGTGATCCGGCCGAACCGGTGGTTCCGCCTGTTCGCCACCTCCAACACGGTCGGGCTGGGCGACGCCACCGGCCTGTACCACGGGGCCCAGCAGATCAATCAGGCCCAGCTGGACCGCTGGAACATCGTCACCACGCTCAACTATCTGGATCACGACGTCGAGGCCGAGATCGTCGCGGCCAAGGCCCCCGAATGGGACACCCCCGACGGCCGACGGGCCATCGCGGCCATGGTCCGGGTCGCCGACATGACGCGCAACGCGTTCATGAACGGCGACATCTCCACGGTGATGAGCCCGCGCACGGTGATCACCTGGGCGCAGAACGCCACCATCTTCGGCGGCGACCTCGGCCTCGCCTTCCGCCTGACCTTCCTCAACAAGTGCGACGAGCTGGAGCGGCCGACGATCGCCGAATTCTACCAGCGAGCCTTCGGCGAGGACCTCCCCGAAGCCGCCACCCGCGTGAAGATCGGCTGACCGCGGTATCTATGCTCCGCCCAAGGAACTCAGCGGCGGGCCGGGCGCTTTGACAGCTTCTTCCCCGAACGGATTGATGAAGGAGCGCTCCGATGACCGAACAACGCCTTGAAGGCGCCGCGACCCAGGCCGAGGGCCGGGTGCAGAACGGCCTCGGCCGGCTGACCGGCGACGGCAAGCTGCAGCTGGAAGGCAGGATGAAGGAGGTCCAGGGCAAGGCGCTGGACGCCTACGGCCGGGTCATCGACGGGCTGGACGGCCTGGTCGAGCGGGCCCCCGAACAGTACCGCGGACGCGCCCGTCAGGGGCTGGACTTCGCCCGCCGCAAGCCGCTGCTGACCACCGGCATCCTGGCCGGGGCCGCCCTGCTGCTGGGCGGCCTGGGCCGGCGCCGCCGCTGATCCCGGCCGGCGCGGGGCGGGCCTAGCCCTCGTCCCGCGCCAGCGACCCGGCGGCCCAGCTGACCAGGCCGGTGACGATGGCCGCGCCGATCCCGGGCCACAGGCCGTCGACCACGAAGCCTTCGAGCAACAGGGCGACCAGGCCGATGGTGGCGGCGTTCACCACCAGCAGGAACAGGCCGAAGGTGATCACGGTGATCGGAAAGGTCACGATCACCAGGATCGGCCGCACCACCGCATTGACCAGGCCCAGCAGCACCGCCGCCAGCACCAGGCTGCCGAAATCGGCCACCGACACGCCCGGCACGATCACCTCGGCCAGCCACAGGCCGAGGGCGGTGACCACCGCCTGAATTACGAACCGTCCCATTTCACCTCCTGCGCCGGCGGCCGCGACCTTGCGCCGCACCTTCAGACCCGTCCCTTGCGCCAAACCCGGAAAAACGCGGGTTTTTGTCGCCCGGAGTGTGCTCTGGCGCAAGGCGCCGCCCTCCGAACCGCGCGCCAATCGCCCCGGGTCATTCCGGATTTGTTAGCACCTTTGGTCGCTGAACTGCCCGGGTAAAGTCGCATCGGCCCCGGCGAGGACCCAGTGGTTTCCGGGCCGCAGCAGGGGTGTACAGTGAAGCGTTTCGAGTTGGCCCGCATGTGCGCGGGCGTTGGAGTCTCCCTGGGCGTGCTCGTCGCCGCGGGGGTCGCCGCGGCCCAGGATGCGCCGGACCTCGACTGGTCCGCCGGCTACACGGTCGCCACCGAAAACACCGGCAAGGGTCTGGGCAAGAGCGGCGGCGATCCGAGCGTCGCCGGCTTCGTCGGCGTCGCCTGGGGCGCGCTGTACGGCCAGTTCGGCGGCTCGACCGTCGAACTGGGCGGCGGGGCCGAGACCGAACTGGTCACCACCCTCGGCTGGGCCCCGGAGATCGGGGCCTACAGCTTCGACCTGTCGGCCATGCACAAGGTGCTGACCGGGACCGTCCCGGGCTATGACAACGCCTATATGGAGTACCAGGCCGATGTGTCGCGCGACGTCGGGCCGGTGGGCCTGCGCCTGCGGGTGAACTACACGCCCGACGGTTCCGGCGCGACCGAGGAGGCCTGGTGGATCGAGGCCCAGGGCGGCGTCGCCCTGGACAGCCGCACCCGGGCCACGGCGGCCATCGGCGAGCGGATCACCGACACCGGCGCGGAATACACCGCCTGGAACATCGGCGTGAAACGGCGGCTGGTCGACCACGTCGCCCTGGACGTCCGCTGGTACGACACCGACCGGCACGCCCTGGGCGAACGCTACGAAGACCGCCTGGTCGCCGCCCTCTCCTTCAACTTCTGATTTTTTCGCGCGCGCGGCCGCCCGCCTGAGACCGGCCGCGCGCATCCTGCACGGTAAGGATCCCGCCCAGTGTCCCTCAACGATCTCAAGATCTCTCAAAAGCTCACCGCGGCCTTCGCCCTGGTGGTGATGACCATCATGGCGCTGGGCGTCGTGGTCCTGTTCCAGCTGGGCAGCATGAGCGCCGCCGCCCAGGACGTCGAACGCGGCGAGGACGTGCTCACGCTTCTCGCCTCGATCCAGCGGTCGGTCGACCAGCAGGAGAGCAACACCCGGGTCTACATCTCGGTGCAGAACCCGCACTATCTCGAGCGGATCGAGGTCCACAAGGGCCGCTTCGAGCAGAACATCGAGGTTCTGCGCGAGATGATGTCCCGCGTCCCGGGCATCGACGAGAAGATCGACGCCTTCGAGACCGCGGTGGAGAACTACCGCCGCGAGGTGATCATTCCCGAGACCACCCTGGCTGCCGATCCGGCGACCCACGCCCAGGCGGTGGCCATGGTCCGCGACGGCGTGGCGACCCGCTGGATGGATCCGGTCGACGAGACCCTGGCCGAACTGATCGAGATCCAGAACCAGCGACTGGTGGAGTTCAAGGCGCACCGCGAGGCCGCCTCGACGACGGCGACCGTCGCCCTTTACGTCGGCGTCGGCCTGGCGGTCGTGCTGGCCATCCTGTTCGGCTGGCTGCTGACCCGCGCCATCGCCCGGCCGGTGGTCGCGATGACCGGGGCCATGCGCAAGCTGGCCGGCGGCGATAACTCGATCGAGGTGCCGGGCGTCGGCCGCAAGGACGAGCTGGGCCAGATGGCCGGGGCGGTCCTGACCTTCAAGGAAGCGGCCATCGAGAAGCTCCGGCTGGAAGCCGAGGCGGCCGAGCAGCGCCGTCTGGCCGAGGAGGAGCGGGCCCGCAACGAGGCCGAGAAGGCCCGCGCGGCCGAAGAGGACCGCATCGCCATCGAGGCCCTGGGCCGCGGCCTGTCGGCCATGGCCAACGGCGACCTGACCCACCGCTTCACCGCCGAGGTGGCGCCCAAGGCGCAGCAGCTGAAGACCGACTTCAACGCGGCCATCGCCCAGCTGCAGGACGCCATGGCCATCGTGGTGCAGAACGTGGCGGCCATCCGCTCGGGCTCCAGCGAGATCAGCCAGGCCGCCGACGACCTGTCGCGGCGGACCGAACAGCAGGCGGCCAGCCTTGAGGAGACGGCGGCGGCGCTGGACGAGATCACCGCCACGGTCAACAAGACGGCCGACGGCGCCCGCCAGGCCTCCGAGGTGGTGCAGGCGGCCCGCGGCGACGCCCAGAAGAGCGGCGAGGTGGTGCGCGACGCGGTCCAGGCGATGACCGCCATCGAGCAGTCGTCCAGCCAGATCAGCCAGATCATCGGCGTGATCGACGAGATCGCCTTCCAGACCAACCTGCTGGCCCTGAACGCCGGGGTCGAGGCGGCCCGCGCGGGCGACGCCGGTCGCGGCTTCGCGGTCGTGGCCTCCGAGGTGCGCGCCCTGGCCCAGCGCTCGGCCGAGGCGGCCAAGGAGATCAAGGCGCTGATCTCGGCCTCGACCGCCCAGGTCGGCTCGGGCGTGCAGCTGGTCGGCCAGACCGGCGAGGCGCTGAACCGCATCGTCGAGCGGGTGGCCGAGATCAACGGCCTGGTCACCGAAATCGCCGCCAGCGCCCAGGAACAGGCCACCGGCCTTCAGCAGGTCAACACCGCGGTCAACCAGATGGACCAGGTGACCCAGCAGAACGCCGCCATGGTCGAGGAATCCACCGCCGCCAGCCACTCCCTGGCCCAGGAAGCCCAAACCCTGGCCAACTCGGTCGCCCGCTTCAACATCGGCGACAAGGCCGCAGTCGCGGCCCCGGCCGCCCCGGCCGCCCCGGTCGCCCGGCCGGCCGCCAGCGCGCAGCCGCGCACGGTCACGGCGCTGAAGACCCCGGGCGGCGCGGGCCTGTCGGCCCTGCGCAAGCCTGATCCGATCGTCGACGAAGACGGCTGGGAGGAGTTCTGATGACGGACCCGCGCACGCTCGCCCTGCCGGCCGTGCTGGACCTGAACGCCGCCGCGCCGCTGCGCGAGCAGCTGCTGGCCCTGCGCGGCGGCCCGGCGATCCTGGACGGTTCGGCGGTCGAGCGGCTGGGCGCCCTGTGCCTGCAGGTGCTGCTGGCCGCCCGCCGGACCTGGGCGGCGGACGGGGCGGAGCTGCGTCTGACGGGGGCGTCCGAGGCGCTGAGCGCCCAGCTGGCGGCGTTCGGCGCGCCGGACCTGGAGCTCCCGGCCGGAGGCGCGGCATGAGCCGGACCATCCTGACCATCGACGACTCGCGGACCATGCGCGAGATGCTGAACCACACCCTCAGCGGCGCCGGCTACCGCGTGTTGCAGGCGGCCGACGGGGTCGAGGGCCTCGAGGTGCTGGCGGCCAACGGGGCCGACGTGGTCATCACCGACATCAACATGCCGCGCATGGACGGCTTCGGGGTGATCGAGGGGGTGCGCGCCGATCCGCGCAGCCGCACGACCCCCGTGCTGGTCCTGACCACCGAAAGCGACGCCGCCAAGAAGGACCGGGCCCGCCAGGCCGGGGCCACCGGCTGGATCGTCAAGCCCTTCAATCCCGACAAGCTGCTGGAAGCCGTCCGGCGGGTCGGGGCCTAAGCAGAGTCAGAGACCGGCGTGGACACCTTCGAGGAAATCAAGGCGACCTTCTTCCAGGAGTGCGAGGAGCTGCTCGCCGACCTGGAGGCGGGCCTGCTGACCCTGCAGTCCGGGGCGGGCGACGCGGAGACGATCAACGCCGTCTTCCGCGCCGTGCACTCGGTCAAGGGCGGGGCCGGCGCCTTCGGCCTGGACGATCTGGTTCGCTTCGCCCACGTGTTCGAGACCCTGCTGGATGAGCTGCGCTCGGGCCGGCGGGCGTGTGACGAGGGCGTGGTGGCGACCCTGCTGCGCGCCTCGGACGTGCTGGCCGACCACATCCAGGCCGCCCGCGGCCTGGCCCCGGCGGTGGATCCCGCCCGTTCGGCCGGACTGGTCGCCGAGCTGGAGACCCTGACCCACGGCGCGGCCCCGGCCGCCGCGGCGGCGGAGCCTGTCCCGGCGCCTGAAGCGCCCGCCGAGGAGCCCGATCCGCTGGGCTTCCAGCCGGTGCGGTTCGATCTGGACGCGCTGGACGCGGCGCCGGCGGGCCCGGCCCGGTGGTCGATCGTCTTCCGCCCTCTGACGGCGATGTACGCCAAGGCCAACGAGGCCGCCCTGGTGCTGCGCGAACTGGCCCGCCTGGGCGAGATGCAGGTCGAGCTGGACGCTGGCGAGCTGCCGGATCTCGACGCCCTGGTCCCCGAAGAGGCCTATCTGACCTGGCGCATCGGCCTGACCACCGAGGCCGACGAGGCGGCCATCCGCGAGGTGTTCGAGTTCGTCGAGGACGATTGCCGGCTGGAGATCAGCCGCGAGGCCGCGCCCGAGGCGTCGGACGAGCCGGAGCTGGACATCGCCGCCCTGCTGGCCATCGCCCAGGGCGCGCCGGCCCCGCAGATGGCGGAGCCCGCGGCGGTCGCCGCCGCGCCCGTTCCGCAGCCGGAAACGCGGCCGGTCGCACCCGCCCCGGCCCCGGCCCCGGCCCCGGTCGCGGCCGCGACGCCCGCGCCGGCCGCCGGCCAGACCCCGGCCCAGAGCACCATCCGCGTCGACCTGGAGCGGGTCGACCGCCTGATCAACGTGGTCGGCGAGCTGGTCATCCAGCAGGCCATGCTGTCCCAACGCGTGCAGGAGAGCGGCCTGGCCCGCTCGTCGCATGTCGCCCTCGGCCTCGAGGACCTCGAGCTGCTGACCCGGGAAATCCAGGACAGCGTGATGGCCATCCGCGCCCAGCCGGTGAAGTCGGTGTTCCAGCGGATGCCTCGGCTGGTCCGCGAGGTCGCCGAAATGACCGGCAAGAAGGTCCGCCTGATCACCGAGGGCGAGGCCACCGAAGTCGACAAGACGGTCATCGAACGGCTGGCCGAGCCGATCACCCACATGCTGCGCAACGCCATCGACCACGGGCTGGAGTCGCCCGAGGCGCGCCTGGCGGCGGGCAAGCCGGCCGAGGGCACGGTTCGGCTGATCGCCTTGCACCGGTCCGGCCGGATCGTCATCGAGGTGGCCGACGACGGCGCGGGCATCAACCGCGAGCGGGTGCGCGGCATCGCCCTGTCCAAGGGCCTGATCGACGCCGACGCCCAGCTGACCGACGAGGAGGTCGACAACCTGATCTTCCTGCCCGGCTTCTCGACCGCCGACAGCGTGTCGGACATCTCCGGCCGCGGCGTCGGCATGGACGTCGTGCGCCGCTCGATCCAGGCGCTGGGCGGGCGCATCTCGATCAGCTCGCGACCCGGCCACGGCTCGACCTTCACCCTCAGCCTGCCGCTGACCCTGGCGGTGCTGGACGGCATGGTGGTGGCCGCCGCCGACCAGACCCTGATCGCGCCGCTGAGCGCCATCGTCGAGAGCCTGACCCCACGCACCGAGGACGTGCACCACATCGGCGGCCGCGATGCGGTGATCCGTTTCCGCGAGCGCTTCGTGCCGCTGATCGACGTCGGCGTCGCCCTCGGCTTCCGCGACCGGCAGGTGGAGCCGTCCGCCGGGGTGGCGATGATCGTCGAGGGCGAGGGCGGGGCCCAGGTCGCCCTGCTGGTCGACGCCATCCAGGGCCAGCGCCAGGTGGTCATCAAGAGCCTTGAAACCAACTACCAGCAGGTCGACGGCGTGGCCGCCGCGACCATCCTCGGGGACGGGCGGGTCGCCCTGATCCTCGACATCGACGCCCTCGTCTCCAGCACCCGTCGCCGCGCCTCGCGCCCCGAACATCGAATGGCAGTCTGATCATGTCCCAAGCGTCCACGACCTCCCCTGCGGCCGCCGCCCGTCGCGAGCTGATCTCCTTCCGCATCGGCGAGCAGGAGTTCTGCGTTGACATCATGTCGGTGCGCGAGATCCGCGGCTGGACCCCGGCCACGCCGCTGCCGCGCACGCCGTCGTTCATGAAGGGCGTGATCAACCTGCGCGGCGCCGTGCTGCCGATCGTCGACCTGGGCGACCGTCTGGGCCTGAAGACCGGCGAGCCGACCGCCCGCCACGTGATCATGGTGGTCAGCGTCGGCGACCGCACCGTCGGCCTGCTGGTCGACGCGGTGTCCGACATCATCGACCTGACCGACGACCTCGTGCAGCCGACGCCCGACGTGGCCTCGGACCAGGTCAAGAGCTTCGTGAAGGGCATCTTCGCCGTCGACGGGCGAATGATCAGCGTGATCGAACTGGACCGGATCCTGCCGGAGCCTGAAGCGGAAGCGGCATGACGGGGGCCGCCGATCCGGGCTCAGGATCGGGCGCCGCCGCCCGTCTGGTGGAGGGCGAGTTCGTCTTCACCGCCGAGGATTTCCGTCACATCGCGATGGTGCTGCACGCCCACGCCGGCATCGCCCTGAACGAGGGCAAGGCGGCGCTGGTCTATTCGCGGCTGGCCAAGCGGCTGCGCGCCCTGGGGCTGCGCAGCTTCCGCGACTACTGCGCCCTGATCGAGGGGGTCG
>CAZQBJ010000102.1:0-7934 GCA_964591465.1 uncultured Brevundimonas sp. | reverse complement strand
GAGGTCAGCATCGGCAGCGACAGCAGCAGGTTGATGCGGCTGCCCATCATGGCCGTCTTGCCGGCCCGCGCCTTGGTCGCGTCATCGGCCTCGACGAGGCCCAGCGCCCGCTTCTGGTTCGGCCAGATGACGCCCCACACGTTGAGGAACATGACGATGGCCAGCCACACGCCGATGCCCATCAGGGTGAAGCCCCGGTCGGCCGCCGTGTAGCCCCCGGCGAAGCCCAGGCTCAGCACCTCGACCGCATAGGCGTGGCCGCGCATGAAGGCCACCGCCAGGCCGGCGACCACAGTGGCCAGGGCCGACCAGCGGAACCAGAACAGGGCCTCCGGCGCGATGTGCCGCGTCACCGCCGGCTTCAGCTCCGCCGCGATGGCCGGCATCACCCGGATCTGGACGAAATTGAAATAGTACAGCAGCCCGATCCACAGGATGCCGAAGAACACGTGCAGCCAGCGGAAGATCGCCTGCCACAGGTCGGCGTCGCCCAGGCCGCGGCCCGAGCCGCCGGCGAAGGCGTAGATCATCACCAGCGCCAGCAGGATGCTGACGATCAGGGTCGTGCGGAAACTCGACAGCAGACCGGCCATGGGAATCCCCCTCCATGAGTCGCAGTTGAACCACGACCATAGACCGGGGCGGGCCCGGGCAAAACCGGAAGCTGCGCCACCGGCCTCAGGGCCGGCTGGCCGCGCCCATCTTGACCGGATCGACCGTCTCCTCGCCCCGCTTGACGCCCCACAGCAGCAGCACGGGGGCGCACACATAGATCGACGAATAGGTGCCGATCATGATGCCGAAGATCAGGGCGATGGCGAACGGCTGCAGCGGCCCGCCGCCCAGCAGCGCCAGCACCAACAGGGCGAACAGCGCCGTGACGCCGGTCATGATGGTCCGCGACAGGGTCTCGTTGATCGACAGGTCGATCAGCTCGCGCAGCGGCATCTTCTTGTACTTGCGCAGGTTCTCGCGGATGCGGTCGTACACCACCACGGTGTCGTTGATCGAATAGCCGATGATCGTGAGGATCGAGGCCACGGCCGTCAGGGTGAACTCCATGTTGGTCACCGCGAACAGGCCGAAGGTCAGGATCACGTCATGGAATAGCCCGACCATGGCGCCCAGGCCGAATTGCCATTCGAAGCGGAACCAGATGTAGACCATCATCATGAGAATCGCGACGAGCAGGGCCATCACCCCGTTCTTCAGCAGCTCGCCGGACACCTTGGCCCCGACGATCTCGGTGCGCGAGAACACCACGTGCTCGCCCAGGGCGCCGCGCAGCTCCTGCTGCACCCGGTCGAGGTTCTCCTGGGCCTCCATGCCCTCGGGCGTCTCGAACCGGACCATGGCGTGGAAGCGGCCGGTCGGGTCGCTGCCGGGCACCGAATAGTTCTGCACCTGCACGTCGCCCAGCCCCATGCCGGCCAGGCCGTCGCGGATCGCGGCCAGGTCGACCGGGTCCGGCTCAGTCGACAGCTCGATGAGGTTGCCGCCACGGAAGTCGACGCCGCAGTTCAGCCCGCCGCACGGCGGGGTCGCCGGATAGATGGCCAGGAACAGCGAGGCGATGCAGGCCAGGACCGACACGACGCCCAGCGCCTTGGCGTAGCGCACGAACCGGAAATTCGTCCGGATCGGCAGGTTCTTGATGAGAGGCCAGATGGAGGACATGCGGGGGCTCACGACGCGATCGGCAGTTTCTTGGGCCGGGCCAGCCGGAACCACAGGGCGATGAGGATCTGGGTGACCAGCACGGCGCTGAACACCGAGGTGACCACGCCGATCGACAGGGTCCAGGCGAAGCCGCGCACCGGCCCGGCGCCGAACTGGAACATGATCAGGGCCGACAGGATGGTCGTCAGGTTGGCGTCGATGATGGTCACCATGGCCCGCGAGAATCCGGCGTCGGCCGCCGCGATGGCCGAGCGGCCGGCGTTGGCCTCGTCCCTCATCCGTTCGTAGATCAGCACATTGGCGTCCACCGCCATGGCCAGGGTCAGGATCAGGCCGGCGATGCCGGGCAGGGTCAGGGTCGCCTGGGTCATCGACATGGCGGCGATGATCAGCAGGCCGTTGACCAGCAGGGCGATCACCGAGAAGCCGCCGAACAGCAGGCCGTAGGACAGCACCATGAACACCAGCACGCCGAGGAAGGCGATGCCGGTGGCCAGCTGGCCGGCGGCGACCGCGTCGGCCCCCAGCTCGGCGCCCACCGTCCGGCGCTCCTCGACGTTCAGCTGGGCCGGCAGCGCCCCGCCCTCGAGCAGGGTGACCAGCTCCGAGGCCGAGGCGATGGTGAAGTTGCCGGTGATCTGGCCCGAGCCGCCCAGGATGGCGCTCTGGATCGTCGGGGCCGAGATGACCCGGCCGTCCAGCAGGATGGCGAACCGCTTGCCGATGTTCTGGGCGGTGACGTCGCCGAACCGGCGCGCGCCCTGGCTGTCGAAGCGGAAGTCGATCGCCGGCCGCTGGTTCTGGTCCATGCCGACGTTGACGCTGGTCAGGTTCTCGCCCGAGACCAGCACCCGCTTCTTGACCAGGTAATAGGCGGCGTAGCCGTCGGCCCCGGGCACCAGCTCGGCGTCCGGCGGGATCCGTCCGGCCAGGGCCTCCTCGACCGAATTCACCTCGTCGACCATCTGGAAGGTCAGCTTGGCCGTCTGGCCGATGATCCGCTCCAGCTCGGCCGGATCGCTTTCGCCCGGGGCCTGGACCACGATGCGGTCCTCGCCCTGGCGGGTGATCGACGGCTCGCGGGTGCCCAGGGCGTCGATCCGGTTGCTGATCACGGTGATCGAGGCGTCCACGGCGCTGGGGCCCATGGCCCGCAGCACCTGGTCGGGAATGGCCACCCGGATGCGGTTGTTCGACAGCCGCGACACCGTGCGGTCCGCCACCCCGCCGGCGCCGGGCCGGACCAGGGCGTTCAGGGCGGTGACCGCCGCGTTGTAGTCGTTCGGATCGTCGATCGTGACGATCACCCCGGTGGCCTCGCGCGTCATGTTCGAGACGACGATCGCCTCCTCGCGCAGGGTGACCCGCACGTCCTCCATGAGGTTGGTGACCCGCTCCTCGCGCAGGGCGTCGATATCGACCTCGAGCAGCAGATAGCTGCCGCCCTGCAGGTCGAGACCCAGGTTGAGCGCATTGCTCGGAAGCCACCCCGGCAGGGCGTCGCGCTGGGCCGGCGTCAGCAGGTTCGGCATCGCGAACAGCAGGCCCAGCAGGACCGCGAACGCGACAAGGATGACTTTCCAGCGGGACAGCTGAATCATGTGCGGGTACCCCGAGGCCTCGGATAGGGCCTCAGCCCTTGGAGTCGTTGGCGGCGATCTCGCCGCGGGTGCGGACCTCGGCGATCATCGTCTTGACCACGCGGACGTTCACGCCCTGGGCGATCTCGACCATGGCTTCCTGCTCCTCGACCCGGGTGACCTTGCCGATCATGCCGTTCGACAGCACCACCGTGTCGCCCCGCTTCAGCGCCGCGACCATCGCCCGGTGCTGTTTCAGCCGCGTCTGCTGCGGCCGCAGGATCAGGAACCAGAACAGCACGGCCAGCAGGATCAGCGGGCCGAACTGGACGAGCAGGGCCATCATGCCGCCGTCGGCGGCGGCGGCCGCGCCCGCGGTGCTGGCGTAGGCAGGAGTCGCGAACATGGTCTCTCCGGAATGGGGGCGCGACGCCTCGTCCGCCCCTTTTAAACGAGGCGCGGAAGCTAGGGCTTGAGCGGCCGCATTGCAACGCGGCCGGCGCCTCTTATCGCGGCAGGACCGTCAGCGGATCGATCGCCAGCGGCTGGTCGCCTTCCATTCGCCGGGTCTCGAAGTGGATCGACGGCCGGCCGTCGCCGGCGGTCGTGCCCACGGTGCCGATCACGTCGCCCTGTCGGACGTTGGCCTCGGCGGCCACGGAGATCGAGCCCAGGTGAGAATAGGCCGTGCGCCAGCCGTCGCGGTGGATGATCACCACGGTGCGGCCCAGGCCCGGCAGGTCGTCGCCGACATAGGCCACCCGGCCGGCGGCCGCGGCGCGCACCGGCTCGCCCTCGGGCGCCCCGATGTTGATCCCGTCGTTGCGCAGGCCCATGCCGGCCGAGCCGAAGCGACGCACGATGTCGCCGCGCACCGGCCAGTCGAACAGGCCGGCGGCCTCGGCGTCCGGCGCCGGCGTGTTGGTCACCGGCACGCTGCTGGGCGGCGGGGCCGGCGGATTGCCCGACGGCGGCGGCGGGGGCGGCGGCGGCGGCAGGTCGGCGTCGGCCACCAGCACTCCGACCGGCGAGGCGCCGGTGGCGTACGGGTCGCGGCCGGTGTCCACCGCGCTGTCCGGCAGGATCAGGTTCTGCCCGATCTGCAGGCCGCCGCGCGGGCCCAGACCGTTGAGGTCGATCAGGGTCTGCACCGGCGTCTGGAACCGGCGCGAGACGCCCGACAGGGTGTCGCCGGCGACGATCACATAGGTCGCCCCGGGGGTGACGCGGGCGGGGGCCGCGGCCGGCGGCTCGATCGGCGCCGGGCCGGCGGCGGGCGGCGGGCTCGAGGCGGCCGGGGGCGGCAGGGGCGAGGATTCGATCTCCGTCGACGGCGCGGGGGTCGAGCTCGGCGGCGGCGCCTCGTACGGCGTGGTCGCCGCCGGCGGCGGCGCGGCCTCGCCCGGCAGGTTGGTGATCGGGTGGATCGGATAGCGCGGCGCATTGGGCACGGCGCAGGCGGCGACCGCCATGGCGGCGCTCGCCACGACCAGCAGCCTCAGGCCGAACCTGCGGATGTTGAAACGGGACATGCGCCCTCCCCGATATGGTCAATTCGCCTGGCGACGGTGTGCCTCGCCACGACGGCCAAGCCAACCCCGTAAAGGGCGCCAAATCATGGCCGCAAGGTTAACGAGACCTTGCCGCGCGGCCCGCGAACGCCTGTTCGTAAATCTCCGGCCGGAAGCCGGCGATCCGCCGGTCGCCCAGGTCCAGGATCGGCCGCTTGATCATCCCCGGCTGGGCCGCCATCAGCGCCACCGCCTTGTCCGCATCGAGGTTCGCCCGATCCGCCTCCGGCAGTTTGCGGAAGGTGGTTCCCGAGCGGTTCAGCACCGTCTCCCAGCCCAGCTCGTCCACCCAGGCCCGCAGCCGCGCCGGGTCAAGCCCGTCCTTGCGGTGATCGTGAAAGCGGTGATCGACGCCCTGCGCCGTCAGCCAGGCGCGGGCCTTCTTCATCGTGTCGCAGTTGGGAATGCCGTAGATCGTGACGGACATGGCGGTCTCCGATGAAGGGGAAGCGGGGCCTGTCTGTTATCGTCGGCCCCGTCGCGCGGGCAAGGCGCGGGAATTTTTCGGCCGGGCTGTCGGGACGGCCGGGCTGCGTTCGTCCTTGTGCCGAGGCCTCGCCCCCGGGGAGGGGCGCATCAGGAGAAAGACGCGATGACCACCACCGTGCAGAAGATCACCCCGTGCCTGTGGTTCGACGGCCAGGCCGAGGAAGCGGCCCGCTTCTACGCCTCGCTGTTCGAGGGCTCGTCGGTCGACAGGGTCGTGCGCTCCCCGGCCGACAATCCCAGCAGCAAGGCCGGCGACGTGCTGGTGGTCGAGTTCACCCTGGCGGGGTCGAACTTCATCGGCCTGAACGGCGGACCGATCTTCAAGTTCAACGAGGCCGTATCGCTGCAGATCCTGTGCGACGACCAGGCCGAGTGCGACCGGCTGACCGAGGCCCTGTCGGCCGTGCCCCAGGCCGAGCAGTGCGGCTGGGTCAAGGATCGCTACGGCCTGTCGTGGCAGGTCACGCCGCGGCGGATGCTCGAATTGCTGGCCGACCCCGATCCGCAGCGGGCCCGCCGGGCCATGGAGGCCATGCTGACGATGAAGCGCATCGACATTGCGGCCATCGAGAAGGCGGCCAACGGATGAGCCGGCCCCAGCTCTACGCTCACCCGTTCTCGTCCTACTGCCAGAAGGCGCTGACGGCGCTTTACGAGAACGACACCCCGTTCGACCTGCGCCTGCTGGCCGTCGGGGACGACGCGGCCATGGCCGAGCTCGAAGCCCTGTGGCCGCTGCGCAAATTCCCGGTGCTGCAGGACGGCGAACGGGTGGTGGTCGAGGCCACGGCGATCATCGAGCACCTCGCCGTGCATCACCCCGGCCCGTCGCGACTGATCCCCGACGATCCCGCCGCGGCGGTGGAGGTGCGCATGCTGGACCGGGTGTTCGACCTTTACGTCTCCAACGCGCAGCAGAAGTTCGTCATCGACAGCTTCCGCGAGCCGGGACAGCGGGACCCGGCCGGGGTCGAGGACGCCCGCCGCACCCTGATGATCACCTACGCCTGGCTGGACCGGCGCCTGCAGGATCGCGAATGGGCCGCAGGCGGCGATTTCAGCCTGGCCGACTGCGCCGCCGGGCCGGCCCTGTTCTACGCCGACTGGACCGTGCCCATCCCCGACGGCCACGAGGCCTTGCTGGCCTACCGCGCGCGCCTGCTGCAGCGGCCGTCCTTCGCCCGCTGTATCGAGGAGGCGCGGCCCTACCGGCCGTTCTTCCCCCTGCCGGTGCCGGAACGGGGCCGCGACTGAGGCTGCCCCGGCCGCCCTATTCCCACTCGATGGTGCCGGGGGGCTTGGACGTCACGTCGTAGACGACGCGGTTGACCCCCCTCACCTCATTGATGATGCGCGTGGCGGTCTTGCCCAGCATCTCCCACGGGAAGGGGAAGAAGTCGGCCGTCATGCCGTCGGTCGAGGTGACGGCGCGCAGGGCCAGCACCTTTTCGTAGGTGCGTGCGTCGCCCATGACGCCGACCGTCTTGACCGGCAGCAGCACCGCGAAGGCCTGCCAGATCGCGTCGTAGAGGCCGGCCTTGCGGATTTCCTCCAGATAGATGGCGTCCGCCTCCTGCAGGGTGGCCACGGCCTCGGGCGTGATTTCGCCGGGAATGCGGATGGCCAGGCCCGGACCGGGGAAGGGATGGCGGCCGACGAAGGCGTCGGTCAGGCCCAGCTCGCGGCCCAGCGCCCGCACCTCGTCCTTGAACAGCTCGCGCAGCGGCTCGACCAGCTTCAGCTTCATGAAGTCCGGCAGGCCGCCGACATTATGGTGGCTCTTGATCACCGCCGAAGGGCCGCCGGTGGCCGAGACGCTCTCGATCACGTCGGGATAGAGGGTGCCCTGGGCCAGGAACTCGGCCCCCTCGATCTTCGCCGCCTCGCGGTCGAACACCTCGACGAACAGCCGGCCGATGGTCTTGCGCTTGGTCTCCGGGTCGCTGACGCCGGCCAGAGCGCCGAGGAATTCTTGTGATGCGTCAACGTGCACCAGCGGGATGTTGTAGTGCTCGCGGAACAGGGTGGTGACCTGTTTGGCCTCGTCCTTCCGCAGCAGGCCGGTGTCGACGAACACGCAGGTCAGCTGGTCGCCGATGGCCTCGTGGATCAGCACCGCGGCCACCGAACTGTCGACCCCGCCCGACAGACCGCAGATCACCTTCGCGTCGCCGACCTGCTCCCGAATCTGCGCGATCTTCTCGTCGCGGTAGGCGGCCATGGTCCAGTCGCCCTTCAGCCCGGCCACGCCGAACAGGAAGTTGCGATAGATCTCGGCCCCGCGCGGGGTGTGGTGCACCTCGGGGTGGAACTGCACCGCGTAGATGCGGCGCGCCTCGTCGGCGATGGCGGCGAAGGGGGCCCCGGCCGAGGTGGCCACCACCTTGAAGCCCTCGGGAATGGCGACGACGCGGTCGCCGTGGCTCATCCACACCGGCTCGCGGTGGTCGACGGCGCCGATGCCGGCGAACAGCGGCGTCTCCTCCGCGATGACGATCTCGGCCCGCCCGAACTCGCGATGGTGCCCGCCCTCGACCTTGCCGCCCAGCACGTCGCACAGCAGCTGCTGCCCGTAGCAGATGGCCAGCATGGGCAGGCCCAGGTCGAACAGCTT
>CAZQBJ010000101.1:0-8122 GCA_964591465.1 uncultured Brevundimonas sp. | reverse complement strand
GCACGCGGCTGGCGCCGACGCCGACGAACATCTCGACGAAGTCCGAGCCGGAGATGGAGAAGAACGGCACGCCCGCCTCGCCGGCCACGGCGCGGGCCAGCAGGGTCTTGCCGGTGCCCGGAGGGCCGACCAGCAGCGCGCCCTTGGGGATCTTGCCGCCCAGCCGCTGGAACTTGGCCGGGTCCTTGAGGAAGTCGACGATCTCCTGCACCTCCTCCTTGGCCTCGTCGACGCCGGCGACGTCCTCGAACGTCTTGCGCCCCTTGTGCTCGGTCAGCAGCTTGGCCTTGGACTTGCCGAAGCCCATGGCCCCGCGCGCCCCACCCTGCATCTGGCGCATGAAGAAGATCCACACGGCGATCAGCAGCAGGATCGGCAGCAGGCCGGTCAGGATGGTCAGCAGCAGGGACGGCCGGGCCGACTCGACCTCGATGTCGACGCCGGCGGCGCGGGCCTGCTCCTCCAGAAAGGTGGCCGGGGACGGGGTGGTGGCGGTGGCCGTCGCCCCCTCCTTGTCGGTGATGGTCGCCTGGTCGGCCTTCATGTGCAGGCTGGCGACCTCGCCGGCCTCGATGCGCTGGAGCATCTGCGAATAGGTGATCTCGGCCGGCTCGCCCGAGCCCGCCTTGCCCGGCGCCCCGGCCCCGGGGCCCATGACGCTGTACAGGCCGACCACGATCAGGATGACCACGCCCCAGATCGCCAGATTGCGCAGGTTCATTGAATTCCTCGATACATGCGGCGGCGGCGCCGTCGCGAAACCTAAAATAGGGCGGACGGCGGGGTTTCGCCATCCGGGGGAACGTCCAGATCGGCCTCGCGCGTCACCCGGCCCAGGGCGGCGGCCAGCCGGCCCGGGGCGAGCGCTCGCACAGGCGCGGCCCGCCATGCAAGAACCGGGCGCGGGGCGCTGTCGCGGATCAGGACAGGCAGGCCGGGGCGGACCTCGGCCGGCAGGGTCCCGAGCAGGCGGCGGTCGGCCGCCTCCAGCGCCGCCGCGCGGCCGGCGACCGGGGCCACGCGCCAGCCGGGGCCGGGCGCGACCAGCTCGAACCGGCCGTCCCAGACCATCGGCGCGTCGGCCCGCAAGGCGAGATCGGGCAGGCCCGTCCGCCCCGGCTCGCGCGACAGCCGCGCCCCGTCCGGCCCCGCGACCACCCGGGCTCCGGCCAGGGTGGCGCGCACGGGCCCGCCGCGGGCCAGCCGGGCCTGCAGGGCGGCCAGGCGGGCGCCGCGCGGCGGAACATGGCCGCCGGCGGCGCCGAGCAGGGCGGCGGCCAGCACCGCGCCCGGCGCGCCGCGCGGCAGGCGCACGGCGCCGGTCCAGTCGGCCTGCAGACCCTCGCAATCGGGCGGCGCGGCGACCGTTTCGGGCGGCGGCGGCGGGGCCCCGTCGGCCAGGGCGGCGCGGGCGCGGGCGCGGGTGAAGCGCGGGTCGGCGTTGGCCGGGTCCTCCAGCCAGTCCAGCCCCCGGGCCCGCAGAAGGGCGCGCAGGGCGGCCCGGTCGATGTCCAGCAGCGGCCGCAGCAGCATCAGGCCCCGCCCCTCGGGCCAGGCCGGGGACGGGCTCCAGGGGCGCAGGCGGCCGATGGCGGCGCCCCCGGCGCGCATCCAGTCGGTCTCGGCCGCGTCGTCGGCCGTATGGGCGAACAGCACGACCCGGGCCCCGGCGGCGCGGGCGGCCTCGGCGATCAGCCGGTGGCGGGCGGCGCGGGCGGCGGCCGGCAGGCCGGTCGCCGGCTTGTCGCCGGTCCAGGCCAGGGGCCGCCAGTCGACCCCGGCGGCGCGGGCGGCCCGGGCGGCGAAGGCGGTCCAGCGGGCGCTGTCCGGATGCAGCCGGTGATCCACCCCGAGGGCCAGGATCGGGCGGCCGCGGGCCTGGCCCCAGCGGGCGGCTAGGTCCAGCAGGGCCATCGAGTCGCCGCCGCCGGACAGGGCCAGGGCGACGGGTCGGGCGGCGCGGGCCTCGAGCCGGGCGTCGAGGGCGGCGAAGACCCGGGCTGTCAGCAGGTCGGCCGTGGCGCGGTCACCGGCAATCGGCGCGCACGCCGACCTGGGCGGCGCGGGCGCGCAGGGCCGCGGCGGCGCCCTCGGCGTAGCGGCGCTCGAACTCGCCCAGGGCCTGGCAGGCCTGTTCGGCCCGGCCGTCGGCCTCCAGCGCCGTGGCCAGTTTGATCACCGCCTCGCCGGCCCAGCGGGCGCGGGGCCAGCCGCGCAGGGCGGCGGCGTAGGCCTGGACGGCGCCGGCGTTGTCCTCGGCGATGAAGCGGGTCTCGCCGAGGCGGAACTGGGCCTCCGGCGTCTGGTCGGCGTCGGGCCAGGTAACCACGAATGTCTCGAAGGCCCGGCGGGCGGCGGCGAAGTCGCCCTCGTTCATCAGCCGCATGGCGGCGGTGAAGTCGGTATCCGGATCGCCGGTGGGCGAGGACGGGGCGGCCGGGGCGGCCTCGGCGGCGGCGGACTCCAGGGCGTCGAGGCGGTCGCCGACCGAGGCCAGGGTGCGGGCCAGGGCGGCGTTGGTCCGTTCGGACTCGTCCAGGGCGAAGGTCAGGCGCTCCAGATCGGCGTTGACCCGCTGGACGGTGGCCTCGAGGTCCTCGAGCCGGCGGTCGAGGATGGCCACCCGGCCCTCCAGGGCGATCACTTCGGGATCGGGCTCCAGCAGGACCGGATCGCCGGCCGCGTTGCGCTGGGTCAGGGCCCGCTCGAGGCGGCGGACGTTGCGGTCCAGCCGGTCGAGCCGGCGCTTGTCCCATTCGATGGCGGCGGGCTGCTGGGTCTGGGCGACCACGACGGTGCCGAGCAGGGCGACGCCGAACACGGCGGCGGCGACCGAGCCGGTCGCCAGGCGGCCCAGGCGGCCGGATTTCATCCTTGAGAACATGGACATGAACGTCCCACCCGATTGCGGCCCCACCGGGGCGCATGATGCCTGTGGATCGCGGACATGACAAAGGGGCCGGCGCGCGGCCGGCCCCCCGTCACGGGATCAGGCCCCTACTGCGCGCCCGAGACGATCGCGGTGTGGGCGTTGCGGTTGCGCGCCCAGGCTTCCTCGTTGGAGCCCTCGGCGATCGGCCGCTCCTTGCCGTAGGAGATGGTGTCGATCCGGTTCGGCGAGACGCCCCGCTCGATCAGGTAGCTGCGCACCGACTCGGCGCGACGGGCGCCCAGGGCGAAGTTGTACTCGCGGGTGCCGCGCTCGTCGGCGTTGCCCTCGATGCGCACGCGCACGTTCGGATAGCGGCTCAGCCAAGCGGCCTGGGCGTCCAGCCGCGGGCGGGCGTCGGCGCGCAGGTCGTAGCGGTCCAGGTCGAAGTACACCCGGTCGCCCACGTTGACCACGAAGTCCTGGACCGAGCCGGGGACCGCGGCGCCGAGGTTGCCCTGGTCGACCGGGGTGGTCGGGGCCGGGGTCGTCGGCGTCTGGGTGGCCGGCGGGGTCTGCGGCTGGGGGGTCAGCGGTTCGGGATCCGGCCGCGAGGCGCAGGCGGCCAGGGACGCGGCCATGAGGCCGGCGACCGAGAGACTGAGCAGTGTCTTGGCAGATGTCATTCTTGCTTCTCCTGATCCCTTGCGGGCGGCGGCCCGACAAGCGTTGCCGTAAGTCCTAGACCGGTGTTCTCCGCCGTCCAAGCCGATAACGCACAGTTGACCGGACGGCTCCTGCCGGGACCTGATTCAGCCGACCGGGCAGCTGTCGGGGCCCTGGTTGTAGCCGATGTCGGTGGGCGGCGGGTCGATCAGCGGCGACCAGGCCGGGTCGGCCCCGGCCCCGCCGTAGGGCGCGCGGGCCGAGACGCGGCCGGTGACGTCCACGGTCCACAGCCGCGGCACCCCGCCGACGTCGCGCGAGAACATCAGATAGCGCCCGTTGGGGGCCCAGGTCGGGCCCTCCTCGAAATAGGAGGAGCTGAGGATGCGCTCGTCGCCGCCCGAGGGGCTCATGACCCCGATGTGGAACTGGCCGCCCTGCTGCTTGGTGAAGGCGATCAGGTCGCCGCGGGGGCTCCAGGCCGGGGTGTGGTAGTTGCCCGCGCCGCTGGAGATCGGGCGCTGGCCCGAGCCGTCGGCGTTCATCACGTACAGCCGCGGCCGGCCCGAACGGTCGGAGTTGAACACGATCTGGTTTCCGTCCGGCGAGAACGACGGCGAGGTGTCGATGCCCGGGTCGGTGGTCAGGCGGCGGACCTGGCGGGTCTGCAGGTTCATCACATGGATGTCGGTGTTGCCGCCGCGCACGATCGAGAAGGCGATGCGCGAGCCGTCGGGCGAGAAGCGCGGGGCGAACACCTGGCCGTCGAACTGGCCGAGGCTCTCGCGGCGGCCGGTGGCCAGGTCGAGCAGATAGATGCGCGAGTAATCCTCGCCCAGCGCCATGTAGGTGATCTCGTTGCTGTTCGACGAGAAGCGCGGGGTCAGGATGATCTCGTTGCTCTGGGTCAGGAACGAGGGGTTAAAGCCGTCCTGGTCCATCACCGTCAGGCGGCTGACCCGGTTGGGGCCGGCGCCGCTTTCGGAGACGAAGGCGACGCGGGTGTCGAAATAGCCCGCCTCGCCGGTCAGCCGCTGGTAGACCACGTCGGAAATCTTGTGCGCCACCCGGCGCCAGTTCTCGGGCGTGGTGGTGAAGCGGTAGCCGACCAGCTGGCAGCGGCGATACGGGTCGTAGAGCCGGAACGACACCTGCATCCGGCCGCTGGGGTCGGGGGTGACGTCGCCGTACAGCAGGGCCTGGGCCCCGATGCGGGTCCAGGCCTCGAAATTCGGCTGGTTGGCCACGCTGAGGTCGCGCTCGATGAAGGCGGCCGGGTCGATCGGGGCGAAGAAGCCCGAGCGGGCCAGGTTGGCGCTGATCACGCCGGAGATTTCCGGCCCGTCGCCGCCGTTGAACGGGGCGACCGCGATGTTCATCGGGCGCAGCACCCCTTCGGTGATCTCGACCTCGGCCTGGCCCGGGCTCTGGGCCAGGGCGGCGACCGGCCCGCCGAGGGCCAGCACGGCCGACAGGGCGGCGGTTCCGAGAAGGGCGGTCAGACGCATGGGACGGCTCCGGATTGGGGTCATCGGCGCTTTGGCGGCAACGGGTTCAAGCTTGGCCATCAATGGGGCGACTTTCTGGCGCGTCAACGGTTGCGGCAGGCCTGGTCGGCCCGGAAGCGGAACGGGATCTCCTGGGTGGTGAAGCCCTCGGGGACCTCGAAAGGTTCCGCCGCCCGGATCGCGCGCAGCATGGCCTCGGCCGCCGAGCGCCACACCGCGTCGGAGCGCTGCTCGGTCAGGGTCGGGCCTTCGGTGATGCGGCCGCGCGAGGAGATTGTGACCCGCACCCCGATGCTGAGCTGATCGACCCCGGGCACGTCGCAGTTGAGGATCCAGTGCTCGGTGACCTGGCGGCCCAGGGCGTTGATCTGCGGGCCGGTGGCGCGGCCGGCGCGGCCCGAGCCGCTGTCGCCGGTCGGAGCGCGGTCCGACGGGTCGGGCCGGGCCAGGGAGTCCAGGTCCAGGCCGCCGCGCTGGGGCGGCGCCTCGCGCGGCGGGGCCGGGCGCGGCGGAGTGGGACGCGGCCGGGCCTTTTCGGCCGGCGGGGTCTGGGTCGGGCGCGGCGCGGGCGTCGGGGCGGGCGTGGGCGCGGGCGTCGCCGGGGCCGGCTCGGGCGGGGTCGGCTCGGGCGGGGTCTCGACGGCCTCGGCCGGCTCCACCTCGGCCGCGGCCGGGGCGTCGGCGATCGCCTCGTCGGCCGGATTTGGCGCCGGCGCCGCCGAGGCGATGGTGCTGGAGACGATGGTCACCGGGACGGTCGAGGCCGTCAGATCGCGCGCGCGGCCGGGCCACTGGACGAGCGCCAGCACCACGATGAGCGCGTGGATCGCGATCGAGCCGAGGGTCGCCGGGCCGAGCCTGCGCATGGAGTCAGCCGACCTCGCCGGCCGTCTCGACCGGAACCGGGGCGGCGGCGGCCGGCTCGGGCGCGGCCGTGTCGGTGACCAGGTTCAGCCGGGTGAAGCCCGAGGCGGCCAGCCGGGCCATGGCCTGGGCCACCGGAGCGTAGGGCGCGGCGCCGTCGGCGCGCACGAAGATCGGCCGCTCGGCCGGATTGGGGCCGGCGTTGGCGATGGCGCCGACGCGCGGGGCCAGCTGGTCCAGGGTCGCCGGGTCCTCGCCGACGAAGATCGCCCCGGTGCGGTCGATGGTGACGCTGATCGGCTCGTTGACGTCCTCGACGGCGCCGGCGTCGGTCTTGGGCAGCTCGACCGGCACGCCGACGGTCAGCAAGGGGGCCGAGATCATGAAGATGATCAGCAGCACCAGCATGACGTCGACCAGCGGGGTCACGTTGATTTCGGACAGCGGACGCTTCTTCGCCCGCCTGCGCCCGCGGACGCGCCCGCCCCCGGCGCCGCCTGCGCCCATGCCCATCTCAGCGCCCCCGCGGGTCGATGGACGGCTGGGCCGCCGCGGCGCGGTCGCCCAGACGGCGGGCCACCGAGGCCTGCAGCTCGTCGGCGAAGCTCTCGAGCCGGCCGGTGAACTTGGCCGCGTCGATCGAGAACTTGTTGTAGGCGATATAGGCCGGGATGGCCGCCGCCAGGCCGATGGCGGTGGCGAACAGGGCCTCGGCGATGGCCGGCGCCACCGGGGCCAGGTTGGTGTTGCCGGCCGAGGCGATGGCGTCGAAGGCGTTCATGATGCCCCAGACGGTGCCGAACAGGCCGATGAAAGGCGAGGAGGTGGCGACCACCGACAGCACGCCCAGCCCCTCCTCCACCCGCTGGCCCTCGCGGGCGATCAGCGAGTCCAGGCCGCGGTCGATGCGACTGATCAGCAGATTGGCCTGGGTGTCGCTGAGCGCGCCTCGACCGCGGCTCTCGCGCCATTCGGTCAGGGCCATGACCAGCATGCGCGGCAGCGGGTGGGCCGGCTCGGGCCCGGCCTGGGCGGCGATGTCCTCCAGCGGACGGCCCGACGACAGGGCCCGCTCGAAGGCGTCGGCCTGCCGGTTCAGGCGGCCGAAGCGGAACAGCTTGTCGAGAATGACGGCCCAGGACCACAGCGAGGCGACCGCCAGGCCGATCATCACCAGCTTGACCACCCAGTCGGCGGCCAGGAACAGCTGAATGGCGTTCAGCGTGTCCGGATTCATCCCCTCGGCCATTGACGGCTCCTTGTTGCGCGGACGGCGATCGGCTTCGACAGGTGTCGAGCGCCGACGTGACGAATGTAAGGCGGCGCCGACGGGCCGGCGCTGATCGAATCTGATCTAGCGGCGCGCCGGAGTCGCGTCACCTCCCCTGTTCGGCGACCGGCGCCAGCCATGGACGCAACCGGTCGACGAAATCGGCCGGCGGGCGGCGCGGACGGCCGTCCAGATCGATGCAGGCGGCCTCGACCTCGGCCTCGCACAACACCTCGCCGGCCCGCTCGATCGCCTGGCGGATCAGCAGGCGCGGGCCTTTGACCGCGTCATAGGCGGTGCGCACGATCAGGGCGTCGTCGATCCGCGCCGGCCGGCGATAGGTCAGATTCAGCCGGACCACCACGAAGGCCAGCGGCGGATCCAGCGCCAGCAGGCCCGAATGATCGACCGCCGCCAGCCGCAGGAAATCGGACCGCCCGCGCTCGAAATAGCGGACGTAGTTGGCGTGGTAGACCAGGCCGGTGAAGTCTGTGTCCTCGTAATAGACCCGCACCGGCAGCAGATGCTCGCGGCCGTCGAAGGTCCCGGCGGTGGGTTCGGGGATGGTCATGGCCGCAGGATGGCGAGGTTCGCGGGGCGGGTGAAGGGCCGGCCCTCACCTCCGCGCGAGAACGGGGGCTGACGCCTTCGCAGCGGAGGTCCTTGCGCGGAAGATGAGGGCCCGGGCGGTCGGTCCTGAAAGATGGTGCGACCCCTCACCCTCCCGCCCGCTGCGCGGTCGGGCCCCTCCCTCTCCCACAAGGGGAGAGGGTTATTTGCCGAACAGGCCGCCCTGTTGCGGCGGCTGGGGCGGGGCGGTCAGGCCGAGGTGCTCGTAGGCCCGGGCGCAGGCGACGCGGCCGCGCGGGGTGCGCTGGATGAAGCCCTGCTGCAGCAGATAGGGCTCGATCACGTCCTCGACCGCGTCACGCGCCTCGGCGATGG
>CAZQBJ010000100.1:0-8129 GCA_964591465.1 uncultured Brevundimonas sp. | reverse complement strand
GTCCAGTTCCTTCGCCAGGCGGCCCGCGATCCCAACGTGATGGCGATCAAGCAGACGCTGTACCGGACCTCCAAGGACAGTCCGATCGTCGCCGCCCTGATCGAGGCGGCCGAGAACGGCAAGAACGTCACCGCCCTGGTCGAGATCAAGGCGCGTTTCGACGAGGAAGCCAACCTGCGCTGGGCCCGGGCCATGGAGCGGGCGGGCGTGCACGTCGTGTTCGGCTTCATGGAGTACAAGACGCACGCCAAGCTGAGCGCCGTGGTCCGGCGCGAGCGCGACGGCCTGCGCACCTACTGTCACTTCGGCACCGGCAACTACCACCCGGTCACGGCCAAGATTTACACCGACCTGTCGCTGTTCTCGATCGATCCGGCCCTGGGCCGCGACGCCATCCGGGTGTTCAACTACATCACCGGCTACGCCCAGCCCGACGAGCTGGAGCGCCTGCTGGTCTCGCCGCTGACCCTGAAGGAAGAGCTTCTGGGGCTGATCCGGACCGAGATGGCCAACGCCGCGGCGGGCAAGCCCGCGGCCATCTGGGCCAAGCTGAACGCCCTGGTCGACCCGCAGATCATCGACGCCCTCTACCGGGCCAGCCAGGCCGGCGTGCGCATCGACCTGATCGTGCGCGGCATCTGCTGCCTGCGGCCAGGCCTGAAGGGGCTGTCGGAGAACATCCGGGTCAAGTCGATCGTCGGCCGCTTCCTGGAGCACGCCCGCATCGTCTGCTTCGCCAACGGCGCCGACCTGCCCAGCGACAAGGCGCGGGTCTATATCTCGTCGGCCGACTGGATGACCCGCAACCTCGAACGGCGAGTCGAGGTGATGTGCCCGGTGACCAACGCCACGGTCCACGACCAGATCCTGGACCAGATCATGGTCGCCAACCTCAAGGACGATTCGCACAGCTGGCTGCTGGATTCCGACGGCGACTACCACCGGGTCGCCCCGGCCGATCCGGCCCGGCCCTTCTCCGCCCACGACTACTTCATGACCAACCCCAGCCTCTCGGGGCGCGGGCGCGGCGGCAAGACCCTGCCCAGAACGCTGTCCTATGATCGCCCGTCACGCTGAGGCCGCGGTCCGCACCCTGCCGGAAGAGCCGGACGGGGGCGAGGCGGCGGTCATCGACATCGGTTCGAACTCTGTGCGCATGGTGCTGTACCGGCTCGAGGGCCGGGCCGTGTGGACGGTGTTCAACGAAAAGGTGCTGGCCGGGCTGGGCCGCGGCATGGCCTCGACCGGCCGGCTGTCCGAAAAGGGCGTGGAGACCGCCCTGGGCGCCCTGCGCCGCTTCCGCGCCGTGCTCGACGCGGTCAATCCGGACAGCCTGGTGGTGGTGGCCACCGCCGCTGTGCGCCTGGCCGCCGACGGCGAGGCCTTCTGCCGTCGGGTGGCCGAGGAGACCGGCCTGCAGGTCCGCGTCCTGACCGGCGAGGAGGAGGCCCGCTACGCCGCCCTGGGCGTGCTGGCCGGGGCCCCGGACTCCGAGGGCGTGGCGGCCGACCTTGGCGGCTCCAGCCTCGAGCTGGTCCGGATCGGCCAGGGCCGCACCGGCGACGGCGTCACCCTGGGCCTGGGGCCCTTCGCCCTGGCCAACGGCAAGACCTTCGACCTGGCGCGGGTCGAGCGGGTGATCGCCGAGCGGCTGGCGCCTTCGGCCCCCGCCTTCCAGGCGGCCGAGCTGCACGCCGTCGGCGGCGGCTGGCGCAGCCTGACCCTGCTGCACATGCAGCTGAGCGGCTATCCGCTGCGCATCGTCCACCAGTACGCCATGACCGCGGCCGAGGCGCTGGACGTGGCCCGGCTGGTCGCCCGCCAGTCCAGGGGCTCGATCGAACGAATGCGCGGCGTCTCGCGCAAGCGCGGCGAGACCCTGCCCTACGCCGCCCTGGTGCTGGAGGCGCTGATCGAGCGGTGCGGCTTCCAGACCGTCCATCTGTCCGCCTGGGGCCTGCGCGAGGGCCTGCTGTTCGAAGGCCTGGGCCCGCAGGTGCGGTCGCTGGACCCGCTGATCGCCGGCTGCGCCGCCCTGGGGGCCCGTCAGGGCGTCACCCCCAGCCTGCCGGCGGCGCTGGCGGACTGGCTGGGCGACCTGTTCGAGACGCTGCCGCCGGTGTTCGGCCCCGCGCGCGACCGGCTTCTGGTCGCCGCCGCCTGCGCCCTGGCGGACGTCGGCGCCCGGCTGCACCCGGATCACCGGGCGGACCTTGCCTTCGCCCAGGTCCTGCGCGCGCCCATCCCCGGCCAGACCCACGCCGAGCGGGCCTTCCTCGCCTGCATGATCAACGCCCGCTACGGCGGCGGTGCGGCCACGCCCGAGCCCGGCATTGTCAAGCGGCTGCTGGCCGAGGACGGCCGCCGGCGCGCCCGCGCCCTGGGCCTGGCCATCCGCCTGGCCTGCGACCTGTCGGGCCGCTCGCCCCATCTGCTGGCCAGGGCCGCGATCAGCCTGGAGAAAAACCGGCTGCGCCTGGTCGCCAGCCCCGACTACGCCGACCTGATGCTGGGCGAACAGACCCTGCGCCGGGCCCACGCCCTGGCCGACGCCCTGGACGTCGAGCTGGAGCTGAAGCCCGCCTAGCCTTCGATCTCGACCACCTCGACCCGCGCCCCGTTCAGCACCAGGGCGATCTCGCCCCGCTTGAGCTTCAGCGCGTCCTCGCCGAACACCTGTCGGCGCCAGCCTTTCAGGGCCTCGACCGGGGCGTTGTCGTCCAGGGCGATCTTCTCCAGGTCCGAGACGTTGGCGATCAGCTTGGGCGCCACGTCGGCGTGTTCGGACTTCGCCTTCAGCAACACCTTGAGCAGCTCCACCACCGACGGCGGGGCCGGCTTGCTGGCCGGCGGCCGCTCAACCTGCGGCGCGTGCGCCTCCGGATCGGCCAGCACCCGCTTCAGCTCGGCGATCAGTTCGGTCCCCAGCCGCGACCCGCCGAAGCCCTTGGGCACCGCGCGCATGCGGTTGAAGCCGTCGACGTCGGTCGGGGCCTGGGTGGCGATCTCGTCGATCGCATCGTCCTTGAGGATGCGACCCCGCGGCTGGTCGCGCTCCTGGGCGGTGCGCTCGCGCCAGGCCGCCACGGCCTTGAACGCCGCCAGATAGCGCGCCGAATACTTGCGCGGCTTCAGCCGCTTCCAGGCGTCCTCCGGCGCGGTGTTGTACAGCGCCGGATCGGTCAGGGCCGCCATCTCCTCGGCCACCCAGGCCAGCCGGCCGGCCGCGTCGAGCCGGTCGCGCAGCTTCGGATACAGCGCCGCCAGGTGCGTCACATCGCCCAGGGCGTAGTCGTACTGCGCCTGCGACAGCGGCCGGCGCGACCAGTCGGTGAACCGGCTGCCCTTGTCGACGTCGCGCTTGAGCATCTGGCGGACCAGCGAATCATAGCTGACCTGATCGCCGAACCCCGCGGCCATGGCCGCCACCTGGGTGTCGAACATCGGCTCGGGCATGGCGCCCAGCCGGTTGAAGATCTCAAGGTCCTGCCGCGCGGCGTGGAACACCTTGACGATCTTCGGGTCGCGCAGGAGCCCCAGGAAGGGCTCCAGGTCCAGTCCCTCGGCCAGCGGGTCGATCACCCCCGCCTCCGTCTCCGACGCCGCCTGGATCAGGCAGAGCTTGGGCCAATAGGTCGTCTCCCGCATGAACTCGGTGTCGACCGTCATGAAGGGCGCATGCGACAGACGCGCGCAGAACTCGGCCAGCGCGTCGTTGGTGGTGATCGGCGTCATGCGGTAGCTATAGCCCCGCCCCGCCCTCCCGTGGCAAGAGCGCGCGTTCAACAGATTTCAGATTCAAGGCTCGCCCCATGACCGATCGCCCCAACGGCCTCACCTACGCGGATGCGGGCGTGGATATCGACGCCGGCGAAACCCTCGTCGAGGCGATCAAGCCGCTGGCCAGGAGCACCCGCCGTCCCGGGGCCGACGCCGCGCTCGGCGGATTCGGCGCCCTGTTCGACCTCAAGGCGGCCGGCTTCGACGATCCGCTGATCGTCGCCACCACCGATGGCGTGGGCACCAAGCTGCGCATCGCCATCGACACCGGCCGACATGACGCGGTCGGCGTCGACCTGGTCGCCATGTGCGTGAACGACCTGCTGGCCCAGGGCGCCGAGCCGCTGCTGTTCCTCGACTATTTCGCCACCGGCAAGCTGGAGATCGAGGCCGCCCGCCGGGTGGTCGCCGGCATCGCCGAGGGCTGCCGCCAGGCCGGCTGCGCCCTCATCGGCGGCGAAACCGCCGAGATGCCCGGCATGTACGAGGCCGGCGACTACGACCTGGCCGGCTTCTCGCTGGGCGCGGTCGAGCGCGGTCAGGCCCTGCCGCGGCTCGAGGCGCAAAAGGCCGGCGACGTGATCATCGGCCTGGGTTCCAGCGGCCCGCACTCCAACGGCTATTCGCTGATCCGCAAGATCGTCGAGAAATCGGGCCTTGGTTGGGGTGACGACGCGCCGTTCGCGCCGGACCAGACCCTGGCCCAGGTGCTGATGGAGCCGACCCGCATCTATGTGAAGTCGGTCCTGCCGCTGATGAAGGCGGGGCTGATCAAGGGCGCGGCCCACATCACCGGCGGCGGGCTGATCGAGAATCCGCCGCGGGCCATCGCCGACGGCCTGCAGGCGGCGTTCGACTACGCCGCCTGGCCGCTGCCGCCGGTGTTCCAGTGGCTGGGCGAGGTCGGCGGGGTCGCCGACCACGAGCTGCGCCGGACCTTCAACTGCGGCGTCGGCTTCATCCTGATCGTCAGCCCGCAGGACGCCGAGCCCGTGCTGGCCGCCCTGCTCAACGCCGGCGAGACCGCCTTCATCTGCGGCCAGCTGGAGAAGGCCTGACCGGCCCCGGCGGCGCTCAGCGGGCGCCGCCGTCCGCCGTGCTGTCGTAGAACCGGCCCAGGTCCGCGTGCAGGGCGTCCAGCGACGCCTCGTCCAGGTACATCATGTGCCCGGCCGGATAGTAGGCGAACTCGATGTTCCGCCGCTGCTCAGGCTCCATCATCATGTGGGCCATGTCGAACTCGGTCGAGAAGAACGGCGTGGCCATGTCGTAGTAGCCGTTCAGCGTCAGCACCTTCAGATACGGGTTCAGGCGCATGGCCGCGGCCAGGTCGATGGCCGTGTTCGGCGTCGTCTGCGGCCGGCCTGACGGCGGACGGTGGCTCCAGTCCCAGTCGAAGCCCGGCCCCCGCGCCGACAGGTTGTAGTTCAGCTCGGTCTCGTAGTTCAGGGTGTTGGCCACATAGTCCTGAAAGGCCGCGTAATAGGCCCCGGTGATGGCGGTGTTCGACACGTCGTACTCCGGCCGCGAGCCCGAGGCGTCCGGATCGACGCCGCGATAGCGCGAGTCCAGCCGCCCGACCGTCAGCCGCTGGTCGCGCAGCAGCTCCTTGCGGAAATTGCTCAGGTCGACCCGCAGGTTGGCGTTCTCGATGAACTGCGGCGACAGGCCGATGAAGGCGCTCATCTGGCGGGCCACCTCGGCCCGTTCGGCCTCGCTGATCATGTGCCCCTTGGTCAGGGCCGAGGCGTAGGGTCCCAGGGCGAACTCGCGCGCCTGCTGGACGAAGGTCTCCAGCTCCGCCGGCCGGTTCGGCACCCGGTTGTGGTACCAGGCGGTCGCGGCATAGGTCGGAAACAGGCTGATGAAGTCCTGGTTGTAGCCCGGCTGGCGCACCCCGTAGTTCATGATCGACGACAGCAGGATCACCCCGTTCAGGGCCATCCCCCGGTCGTGCAGCTGATAGGCCACCGCCCCGGCGCGCAGGGTGCCGTAGGATTCGCCCAGGATGTATTTCGGGCTGGTCCAGCGATCGTGTTTGGTCACATAGCGCAGGATGGCGCGGGTGAAGGCGTCGGCGTCCTGGTCGACGCCCCAGAAGGCCGAGCCGGGTGTCGCGCCCAGCGGCCGTGAATAGCCGGCCCCGACCATGTCGATGAACACCAGGTCGGTGCGGTCCAGCAGGGTGTCAGGGTTGGGTCCGAAGGCAAACGGCGCCGGCCGCACCACTTCGGGTTCGTCGGTCTGGACGCGCACCGGGCCGAACGAGCCCATGTGCAGCCAGATCGAGGCCGAGCCGGGCCCCCCGTTGTACAGGAAGGTCACCGGCCGGCGCGCCCGGTCCGCGCCGTCGGCGGTATAGGCGACGTAGAAGAGGCTGGCGGTCGGCATGCCCTGGTCGTTGCGGATCGTCAGGGTGCCGGCGGTGGCCGTGTAGCGAATCGTGCGGCCGTGGGCGGCGATGCTGTGGCGGGTGACCGCCTCGGTCTCCTCCACCGGGGCGACAGCCCAGGCGTCGGCGATCGCGGCCGCGGTGGTCTCGCGCAGGCGATCGCCCGCCGAACGGCCTTCGTCGCGCGACTGGGCCAGCAAGGCCGTCGGCGCGGCCAGAACGACAAGCGCCGCCAACATGGCGACGCGCACAGGATTTCGCATGAACAAAGCCCCCGGGTAATCGACTGGGGCCACACGACCATACCGGCGCCCGGTCCGGCAAGGGGCCGCGACCGCGCGACGCGACGCCTTGCGCTTGCCATTCGGCGCCGGCCCCGACATGAGGGCGGCGATGACCGCTCCCGAACCGCCCGCCGCCCCGCGCAAGACCCCGGTCGCCATCCTGATTTCCGGGACCGGCAGCAACATGGCCGCCCTGATCGAGGCCGCGCGCGACCCGGCCTATCCGGCGCAGGTGGTTCTGGTGGTGTCCAACCGGCCCGACGCCGCCGGCCTGGCCCGGGCGCGCGAGCTGGGCGTCGACGCGGTCGCCGTGGACCACCGATTGTTCGGCGCCGACCGCCAGGCCCACGAACAGGCCGTCGACCAGCTGCTGCGCCTTCACGGGGTCGAGGTGGTGGTGCTGGCCGGCTACATGCGCCTGCTGACCCCGTGGTTCGTCTCGGCCTGGGCCGGGCGGCTGCTCAACATCCACCCGTCCCTGCTGCCGCTCTATCCGGGGCTGGACACCCACCGGCGCGCCATCGAGGCGGGCGATGCCGAGGCCGGCTGCACGGTCCACCTGGTGATCGACGAGGTCGACGCCGGGCCGATCCTCGGACAGGCGCGGGTGCCGATCCTCCCGGGCGACACCCCCGAAGCGCTGGCCGAGCGGGTTCGGGCGGCCGAACATCAGCTGTATCCGCAGGCCCTGCGCGACTTCCTGACATGAAAAACGGCGCCGGGGAGAACCCGGCGCCGCCTTCCGTTTCCGGTTGTCTGTCCGGATCAGTCCGGACGGGTCACCGCACCCGCCACGGCGCCGATCGCGGCGCCGGCGACGGTGGCTTCGGTGTCCCCGCCAATGGCCTGACCGGCCGCCGCGCCCGCCAGGGCGCCGGTGGCCGCGCGTTGCTCCATGGTGGCCCCGCAAGCCGCCAGGAGGGCGGTCAGGGCCAGGGCCGGAGCCAGTTTCACAACGGTCTTCATCGTTCTTCTCCCGAGAGACTCACCCCGGGATGAAACGTGCCGGCCGTTGGCGCGGTTCCGAAATCAGCCCGGGATCTGGTCTTCGGTGAAGAACTGCTCGATCTCGATCCTGGCGTTCTCCAGCGAGTCCGAGCCGTGCACCGAGTTCTCGCCGATCGACAGGGCGAAGGCCTTGCGGATGGTGCCTTCGGCGGCCTGTTCCGGGTTGGTGGCGCCCATCACTTCGCGGTAGCGGGCCACGGCGTTGTCGCCTTCGAGCACCTGAACGACCACCGGCTCGGCGGTCATCTGGGCCACCAGCTCGCCGTAGAACGGCCGTTCGGCGTGGACGGCGTAGAATTTCCTGGCCTGGTCTTCGCTCAGCTTGACGCGACGCTGGGCGACGATGCGCAGACCGGCGTCCTCGATCATGGCGTTGATCTTGCCGGTGATGTTGCGGCGCGTGGCGTCGGGCTTGATGATCGAGAAGGTGCGTTCGGTCATGGGGAGTGACTTCTGTTTGGGAGTTTGAAGGTCGCGGGCTTATAGACGCGCCCTCCCCGCTTTCCAACAGCCTGTCTCACGCCCCCTCGCGCGCCGCCCGGCGGCTCGCTACCTGAGGGGTCCAGTCGCCGCCCTCCTCCGGATTTTCGCCGTCCCATGCTCCAGATTTCCAACCTGACCTTCAACGCCTGGGGCCGCCAGTTCCTCGACGACGCTTCGGTCAG
>CAZQBJ010000099.1:0-8162 GCA_964591465.1 uncultured Brevundimonas sp. | reverse complement strand
CCAGGGCCAGCAGCACGTCGACGACGATCTCTTCGAAGCGCTGCCAGGTGACGCCCTGCAGCGCCTCAGCCAGTTCTAGGGCCAGGGCCTGGCGCCGCTGGGCGTGGGCGGCGCTGATGGCCTCCTCAGGAGTGTCCGCTTTCGCCCGTGTGGGCACAACGCCCGGGGTTGGCGCCTGGGATGGGCCCTTGTAGTCGTCGCGCCAGGCGCGGAAGGGCTCGAAGGCCATCAGTGTCTCGACGGTGACAGTTTGCGGCTGGTTGGCCATGAGTTGGCGGCCGGCGTCGGTGAGCTCGTAGACGCCGCGCGTGACGGTTCTGATGAGTTCAGCTTTCGTCAGGTAGGTGCGCGCCCAACCTACGCGGTTGTCGTAGCGCCGTTGCCGGCCGCTGGGTAGGAGTTCGTGGCGTTCCTCGTCCGAGACGCCCATGCGTTCGGCTAGCAGGTCTTTGGCCTCGGATATCGACGCCTGGCCGCGCTCGGCGAGCAGAGTGAGCCAGGGGAGGAAGAACTCGTCGTAGGTGGGCACAGCCATGGCTGGTATCAGGCTACCAGGCGGGGCCGCGCTAGAGGACCTGGACACCAATACTCCATTGCGTGGCACAAGGGCGAGAGGGCCTGATCATGGCCCGCGGTGGTCACGGGGTTCTTGAGCCGGATGGTGGCACTAGGCTCCTGATGGCGGCGGGTCGTACTACGTAGCCGGCCAGGTCGGCGCCGAGCGCCCGGAAGCGGTCGTGGTTGTTGGCGCCGGGGTGGCCGCAGTGCATGCAGCGGCAGCGGATCTCGCCGCCCATGCCGACCAGCGCGGCGGCGGCGTGTGGGGGGATCCAGTCGAGGCCCGTGGTGAGCACGTAGGCGGTGAGCCCCACGCAGTTCTCGCAGTGGCGCACCACCACGCCACGCTCGGCCGCCCACAGCGGGTCGACGGCGAGGGCGGCCAGGGCGCGGCGGGCGACCTCGAGCATCTCCGGCTCGAGCGCGGCGCGCAGCTCGGCGGCGCGGAGCTCGGCCTCGCGCTGGCGGCGCTCGTGGCGCTCGCGCGCCTGGAGCTGGAGCGTGCGCTGGCGCTCGAGCTGCTCGCGCTCGCGCTGGTCCTGGTGCTGGCGCTCCTGCTGGGCTCGCTGCTCGCAGGCTGGGCAGAGGCGGCCGTCGCGCCCCTGCCACCAGCTGGCGGGGCGCGCGACGGCCTTGCCGGGCTTGAGCCACCAGTAGTGGGGGGCGCTGGTGCGGGGGGTGCGGGGGGAGAAGGCGACCTGACCGATGTCAACGCCGTCCTTCACCAGCAGGAGGCAGGGTTCGTCGGGACGCACGTCGTTGAAGTCGGGGAGCGCGTCGGTGATGACGTTGCGGCACCCGGTGGCGTCGGCGTTGTCGCACGGCCTGTGGATCCGCACGGCCCGCTTGTCGCGCTTCAGCTGCTGGAACACGCTGAGCATGCCGGCCTTCACCCAGACGACGGCCGGGTCGCAGGCCTTGTCCTCGGGGTGGAGGAAGACGCGCTTCCCGTCGACGTACTCCAGCGTCACCCTCTCCTCGCAGACGTGGCACTTGAGCCTCGCCCCGCTCGGCGCTCGGTGGGGCTGGGTGATGGCGCGGCCGTCCCATGCGACGTAGGTGATGCGCGCTTGCAGCTCGCGTCGGCGCTTCTCCTTCTCCAGCGCGCGCTGGCGGGCTTCCAGGCGCTGGCGCTCGCGTGCGGCGTCGGCGGCTTCTGCCCGGCAGTCCCGGCACTGCACTTCGCCCGCGCTGCTGCTCACGGCGCGCCACGGCATATCCTGCTCGAGCACGGGGCGGGCTCCGACCTCGAGCCACGGCAGGCCGGAGCCCGCCAGCGCGGCGCGCTTGGGCTCGTCGACCTGGTGGCTCTGGTAGACCTCGAGCCCCAGCACGACCTCGCCATCGAGCGTCGCGGCGGCGTCGAGGCGGTAGGTCAGGAAAGGCACCTCGACACCCGCTTCGTCGAAGCCGGGCGCGCGCAGGGTCACCATCGCCGGGTTCTCGCCCGAGCACTTGACGGTCGTGTCGTAGGCGGTGCGGTAGCCGGGGCAGGCGACCTGTAGGTGGAAGGCGCGCGTGCCGGCCAGCAGCATGTCCCTGAGGCGTAGCTTGGCGGCCTCGTGCAGGACCGTCTCGGGGTTGCAGGCTACCTCGCGGTCGGCGTAGTGGGCGAAGTGCGCTACGCGCACCTTCCCGCGCTTGAGGTGCACGAACTCGCCGCAGGCCAGGCAGCGGTACCCGCGCGTCAACGGCTCAGCCGTCGCCGGGTCCGCCAGCTCGCCCCCAAGCGTGAGGGCGTAAGGGACTCCCCTGTGTTCCCCGCCCATAATGTGGTTCCTTGAGTCGAGGATACACCGTGACCGTGCTCAGCCGTTGGAGCGTGACCTCCTAGCTGTTGTGACGCCCTTCTGGAGGCTGTAGAACTCACTCAATTGTGGCGGGGGTGCGAACTCGCACCCCCGCCGGCCGCCTCTTACCGCAGGTCGCGGATTCGCTGGACTACGCTCAGCAGGCGGTCGAGAACCATGATCCATGCGAGCCATTGGATCGCCTCTACCACGTGGCACCTCCTGTGCTATGAGGTCGGCTTGGTGGCCGCCATTGCCCGTGGTGGAGGCGGTTGGGTACGATGAGAGCGCCAACTACTCGATCGCGCCCGCCTCCACGTGCGGGCGCTTTCAGTCTATATGACGGACCACCCGTGCACAAGCGATTCTGACGTCTGTGACGGCATTAGTATGGCATCTGCAAGAATCCCCATCACCACCCTACTTGTATTTCCTTTTTTGTTTTGCTTTGAGTTGTATTACCTTTCAGTGGTTGGGAGAGCACTAGGTGGTGATGGGCGGTCACCACTTTCGCTCAGTCCTAGGCTAGTCTGTGGCATGTCTGCTAAGGCGAAGTCTGCAAAGGACGGCGAGGTTAGTCAGGAGGACCGCATCCCGATCTTCGTGTTGAGCGATGTGGACGAGCTGGGGCTCAGTTTGGAAGCGTTTCGGGTTTATGGGCACTTAGCCAGGAGGGTGGGCAGCAACGATGTGGCCTGGCCCTCGTACGCCAAGATTGGAGAGGACTGCTTTCGGGGCAGTCTGCCGCGCGCCAAGCCCGATAGCTTGCGTCGTAAGGCGATGCGGGCAGTGAGAGAGTTGGAACAACTTGGTTTAATCAAGGTGGAGCAGCGCAAGGCGGGAAAGAGGAATCGTACTAATCACTATTACGTGAAGATGCTGCGTGACTGGCCTCCTGAGACTAGGGCCAAGGTTAAGGCTCGTAGGGCCTCGATGGAATGACGTCGCAGAACGGGGCCTTAGCGCCTGTTGACCAAGGGGGTCTGCCTGAGGAGAGCGCACTGAATTGGGCGGTGAAGCTGCAAGACAACTTGGTTTCGTACGCCACGGGCGGCGGTTTCGAGGGAGACGAAGAAGGGTACCAGGCGCTACGGCGGTTTTTCGTCCAGCGGCTCGATACCCGGGAGCTCTTGCCAGGGTTTGTTCACCGCTGTCGGGACCTGGCGCAGTTCTGGCACTGGATCAAGCATGCGGACCCGACCTATGCCGGACGAAGGGAAATCCTCTGGTCAGAATTCGCTCCACTGCTCGATCACCTAGAGGAGGCTGCTCCCGGAGAGCGAGCCATATCCGAGGCCCTTGCGGCGTTCAATGCCGACGCCGTGCGCACAACTTGGCAGAAGGCTCTGGACCGACGCGTGGCGGATCCCGAGGGGGCGATCACGGCCGCTAGGGCGTTGCTCGAGTCAGCGTGTAAGCACGTGATCGAAGAGGCGGGTGGGGAGTATGCAGCTGACTCTGATCTGCCGCAGCTTTGGCGGCAGGCGGCCCTCGAGCTGAACCTGGCTCCCGAGCAGCACCAGGAAGCAGTGTTCAAGGCGATTCTTGGCAACGCACAGTCGATCGTAAACAACCTTGGTGCTGTTCGGAACAGGCTTGGTGATGCCCACGGGGTGGGACGGCGCCAGGTGCGCCCTCGCCCCCGCCACGCGGAGCTCGTGGTCAACCTCGCCGGCAGCATGGCGGCCTTTTTGGTTGCGAGTTGGTTGGAGCGTACAGAAGCCTCTAGCTCTCAGGCTTTGTAGAAGTCGCCAGCTCGTCAGGCAACGGTTGCAGCATTCAGGCTAGCGCCGGCGCATAGGCGCCGGAAAAGAGGAAGTTGGGGGGGCCTTGATAGTACGGTCGCTTGCAGAGACTCGCAGTCAAACGGAGCTTCTTGCGCGCTGGGCGGCTCTCACGCCCTTGCACCAGGGCTACCGTTACATCCACTCGGGCGCCTTCGGGGTGGAGCAGCCGGTGCCCGGCGGCCGCCTGGACCTGGCTGGGGGCGCGTTCATCCGCGGGCTGTTCGCCGGCGAGCGGCTCACCTTCCTGGACGGGGAGACTTGGCGGCGAGCCCAGCCCCTGGGCGCCTCGCGGCTGGCCCTCGACTACGACGTCAGCTTCGACACTAACGCTGCGTCCTACCTCACCGCCCTCGCGGAGGGCAAAGCCGACGGAAGCGCAGACAAGGCCCGGCAGACGCTCGAGTACCTGATCACCAACGGGCTCAACTACGACTTCGGGCTCTACTACCTCGAGAACGGCGAGCGCATCGCGCGCGAAGGGGCTACGCACCCGGGCATCCGAGCCAACCTGCACGCCATCGAGATCGCCAAGGACCGCGACGAACCGCATTTCTTGCGCACCGGTGAGCTCCGCCCCCGGGCGCCCACGTCCAGCATTGAGCAGCGCGTAAGTGACGGCATCCGGCGGATGCGCCAGGTAGGGCAAGATGACGAGGCCCACGCCTGGCTGATGGACACGTTCAACTTCGCTTACTGCGTGCTGCTTAAGGTCGCTTGCCTGGAGCTCGAGTTCAAGCGCGACCAGCACGAGCGAAAGCTGGACGCGCTCCTGACCTTCATGGACCGCGAGCTCAACGCCCTGGCGCCCCCCGAGATCTTCCTAGCTGCGGAGCTGTTCCACCGCCGCGAGCGCCTGCCCTTCTTCGGCAAGCTGCAGAGTGGCCACCCGCAGCTAGCGGACACCCTGCGCAACCTGGCGTGGGACCTGCAGATCATCCGCCACTTCGAGCGGCGGGTGGCGGCGCTGTCCCGGCTGAAGCCGTCGGAGCGCGGCCACACCCGCTACTACCTGCCTTACCTGCTCACCTTCGACCGGCGGCTGGTGGAGGTGTGGGACCTGCTGGCCCTGCGCTCGCTGCTGGTGCCGCCCACGGGGCTCGGCTCGTCGGTCTTCGCCCTCGAGGCTGACGGCGATGAGCAGCGCTCGTGGCTGAGATGGCGGCTGCGAGATCTGACCTCGCCTACCGCGACCGAGGCCAGGAGGGCGCGACGTGCCCGGCAGGATGGCCCAGAGCGGATCGCGGAGCTCACGGTCGAGCTCGAGGCACGTTTGCGCATCCCGGCCGGGGCGTGAGTCGGCTGCGGGGCCGGGTTGCGTTGCCCGTAGCAAAGTGGTCGTCAAGGCTGCCATGAACTCGTGTTGGGTAGGACTGCAGCGCCGCTGCCGACCATTGGGAGCCCTGGGCTGCTCCGGGGCATGGAGGCTTTGCGCCGCGCGCTGAGGCTATGGGGGGGTCCTGCGCGTCTCATCACTTTGTGCCGCTTGCTCTCCAGGCTGGTCATTCGGTTGGTTCAGTTCGGTAGCCGAGCTCTCGCCACTTGCTCCTTACATACTCTGGGAAGCCTTCTATTGCTTTTGGCTCTACGAGTCGTTGCAGTTGCATGCCTGCTTGCGAAAGCACCACAGTCCCCAAATTCATACGGTACGCCTCGGGGACGTCCTCATCCCTCTGGTGTTCCGTGAACTCAACGTAGAGGGCTTCGTCGAAGTACATGAACTCTACGGACCTATCCAATCCCCCTCGCTCGTAGCCGTTAGATCTATGTATTAGCCCAACGCTCTCAAGTGTAGCGAGGGCGTACATGGTCAGCCCATGTTCTCTGAAGATCGAGTCAGATGGCGCATAGATCAGCGGTGTGGGGAAGCGCAGGTCGACAACGAAGGAACACACCGCGGTAAACGCATGAACATCTTTGCTATCTAGTGAGTCGAGGATGTCAATCGCTCTCTTTGAGTAGGTGCCTGGCGCGTCGGCTTCACCGGCCAGCAGTCTCGCCCAAATGTCCTGAACCTCATCATCTGAGATCAATCTGCCTCGGTCGAAGAATCGGCGCAACCAGTCATTATCTAGGTGCTCCGGAGAGGCGCCGTCGCTGAGTTGCCCGATCGCTTTATCGAGGATGCCCTCCATGTTCTGTTGGTTTGAGGCCTCCTCGGCAGCGAGCCTCATCAGCGCCCGCTGTTGCAATTCGCTGATTTGCAGCTCGGTGGTCGCCTGGATCAGGGCAGCGTCGGCCTCTGCTCGCGCCTTGCGTCGGATCTGTGTGGGCTCATAGAGAACGTTGGCAGCCTCTGCGACCTTTTCTATCAGGGTCTTTGCCACTTCTGGTAGAGAGGTGGCGGCGAGTGAGCCGAGATCCATACCGCTTCTCCTAAGTTGAGGATTGGCCCCTGCCTCCTGTAGCGACAGCTGGCTGGGCCCATTTGTGAACAGGGATGCGTGACCCTCATCGTACTTGGCGTTGGGTCGCAGGTGTCTCTTCTTACCTTCTCCGAACTGCTGAACCCGAATCCTATGACGTGTCAATAGCAACCGTTTATGAGGCGCGGGCGTAACCACGGAGAGCGCTGGCATCTTCGAAGGCCAGTAGCTACTCTTGGTTAGGGGGCTAAAGTGCCAGACCAGGCGGAGCGTGCGTTCGCTAGCGCGGTAACCAGGCTCAATTCCAAGAACCTCACCCACTTGTGGGCGGTCAGTTGTGTGCTCTCCGGTCTGGACTACTTTCAACGGTTAGTCCGCGCCTACGGCGACTGGCCTTTGTTCCCGTTGCTTCACCCCATGAAGGTGGTTGCCTTCGATTGGGCCGTCCTGAAGGGCACGTCGCAACAGTATCGGACGGGGCGCCTAACCTCGAACGACCTCGCGTTCGTGCTCAACAACCTGAACGACGCGTCTGCAGATCCGGACTTTCTCGAACCGGTGGGCGATGAATCGAACGCCTCCCGCTTCTTGAGGCACTTCTCCACCATGGCAAACAAGCAGTTTCGGTTTCAGTCGCGGGACCTGCATATGCGGATAGGAAGGAGTTACCTACTAAACGAGGACATCCCCAACCGGCATCGCCATCACTTGAGACAAAGGCTTGGGCGATCGTTCCTCGACATCCCAACCGAGTTTTTCAACCTCACACAGCTTGCGCCGCGCGATTGCCTCGCGTTGGGCTTCAGTATCATCGCTCTTCTGCAGAGCAGATTCAAAGATCTCTTGGAGCAGGCCGCTGACGGAGTCGGAAGCTCGTCCTTGCCGGGCCTATCCAGTCGCCAATCCCAGTTCCTATACTCGCTTCTGCGAAACCCTCAGCGCCTGGAGAGCATCAGCTGTTTCGTCCCCAGCGCTTTAATACTCGAGGAACTCGAGTCCAACTCGCCAACGAAAATCGATGCGTTCTTGACGACAATCGCTCGCGAGACGCGGCACCTCAGGGAGCTGACTAGACGGGCGCCGTACGACTTAGGCTTCCTCAGTTACCGCCTGAGCCCGCTGGAGCGCTTTCCGGTCGTACGAGTGCAGGGCGGAGCCGCTAGATCGTTTGTCGTACCATCCTTCCCGTACCTGGATCGGCTGATCACCGAGCTGCCTCACTACGTCTTGCAAGACACCGCGGACACCCGTTCGCGCTACCACGAGACCCGCGGGGCTGTCCAAGAAATCTACCTCGCCGAACTATTGGCAAGCCAACTTCCCCACCTGAACTGCATGACCGAGAGGCGTTACGCCCTACCTGGCGGCAACTGGAAGGGACCAGACATCACGCTCTTTGACCACAAGAGCGGCAGGCTCGTCCTCATAGAGTCCAAGGCGGCCCGGATTCAAGCCCGCTCGATGTCCGATACCGCCCTCGAACCAGTCCTACATGATCTACGGGACGCGATCGACGCAGTCCGTCGACTCCATGAAAAGTGGCTCCACTTCTATCAGCGCCTGCCCGAATATCAAGACGTACAGGAGGACCTGGACAAGTACTCCGAGAAGGGCTCTGTTGCAAAAATCGTGAAGCTTGAGCATGCTTGGCGGAGATTGGACGG
>CAZQBJ010000098.1:0-8165 GCA_964591465.1 uncultured Brevundimonas sp. | reverse complement strand
GTAGTCGAACGAGGCGTAGCCCTTGGAGATCGACTTCAGCCGGTCGTAGAAGTCGAACACCACCTCGTTCAGCGGCAGGTCGTAGACGACCATGGCGCGGGTTCCGACCCAGGTCAGCTCCTTCTGTTCGCCGCGGCGGTCCTGGCACAGCTTGATGACGCCCCCGAGGTATTCCTCGGGCGTCATGATGGTCGCCTTGATCCACGGCTCCTCGATCTCGAGGATCTGCATCACGTCGGGCAGGTCGGCCGGGTTGTGCAGGTCGATGACCGAGCCGTCGCGCTGGTGGATCTTGTAGACCACCGAGGGGGCGGTGGCGATCAGGTCGAGGTCGAACTCGCGCGACAGGCGCTCCTGGATGATCTCCAGGTGCAGCAGGCCGAGGAAGCCGCAGCGGAAGCCGAAGCCCAGCGCCGCCGAGGATTCCATCTCGTAGGTGAAGGAGGCGTCGTTCAGGCGCAGGCGTGCGATGGCGGCGCGCAGGTCCTCGAAGTCGGCGGCGTCGACCGGGAACAGGCCGCAGAAGACCACCGACTGGACCTCCTTGAAGCCCTTGAGCGGTTCGGCCGTGGGGCGCTTCTCGTCGGTGATGGTGTCGCCGACGGCGGCGTGGGCGACCTCCTTGATCTGGGCGGTGATGAAGCCGACCTCGCCCGGGCCGAGGCTCTCGACCGGGGTGTTCTTGGGCAGGAAGACGCCGACCCGGTCGACCAGGTGGGTCGAGCCGTTCTGCATGAACTTCACCCGCTGGCCGGCCTTGAGGACGCCGTCGAAGACGCGGACCAGCAGGACCACGCCGAGGTAGGGGTCGTACCAGGCGTCGACCAGCATGGCCTTCAGCGGAGCGTTCACGTCGCCCTTCGGGGCCGGCAGGCGGGTGACGATGGCCTCCAGCACGTCCTCGATGCCGAGGCCGGACTTGGCCGAGCAGAGCACGGCGTCGGAGGCGTCGAGGCCGATGACCTCCTCGATCTGGGCCTTGACCCGTTCCGGCTCAGCGGCGGGCAGGTCGATCTTGTTCAGGACCGGGACGATCTCGTGGTTGTTGTCGATGGCCTGGTAGACATTGGCCAGGGTCTGGGCCTCGACCCCCTGGGAGGCGTCGACGACCAGCAGGGAGCCTTCGCAGGCGGCCAGCGAGCGCGAGACCTCGTAGGCGAAGTCGACGTGGCCGGGCGTGTCCATCAGGTTGAGGATATATTCCTCGCCGTCCTTGGCCTTGTAGGTCAGGCGGACGGTCTGGGCCTTGATGGTGATCCCGCGCTCCTGCTCGATCTCCATGTTGTCGAGCACCTGCTCGCGCATCTCGCGCGCGGTCAGGCCGCCGGTGAACTGGATCAGCCGGTCGGACAGGGTCGACTTGCCGTGGTCGATGTGGGCCACGACGGAGAAGTTGCGGATGCGTTCGATGGGCGGGGTCGGCATGGCCGGGCCGGTAGCACGGCCCGGGCGGAACGCCAACGCGCACGGCGCCTTGCGGGCCCGCCACGTCGGCCAAACCGCCCCGGTCGCGCCTTAAACCTCCGTAATGGAGGGGTTTAGGCGTTTTCTAAGAGCCCCACTGGCTTTATCTAACGCGCCTACCGATGCGCGCGTGGCCGAGCTCCGCCGAGGGCCCGCACCGAGGGAAGCATCGAGCAACAGGGGATATGTCGTGCAAAACCGCACCGGGGTCGCCGCCCCATCGCACCAACGACTGCGCGCCGTGCTGGCCGGCGTCGTCCTGACCGCCGGCCTGGCGCTGGCGGCCTGCGGCGGCGGCGGCGAGGCGCCGGGCGAGGACGAGGACGCCGGCGGCCAGACCGTCAGCGTGGTGGCGGCGCGCAGCCAGGCGCTGCCGCGCATCGTCGTCGCCACCGGCACCGTCTCGGCCTGGGAAGAGGTGCCGGTCGGGGCCGAGACCGGCGGCCTGACGGCCATCGGGGTGCACGCCGACGAAGGCCAGTACGTCCGCCAGGGCGCCATTCTGGTGAAGCTGAACGACCAGGTGCTGCGGGCCCAGCTGGCCCAGCAGGAAGCCGCCTTGCAGTCGGCCGAGGCCCTGCTGGCGCAGGAGAACGCCGCCCTGGGGCGGGCCCAGGAGCTGCGCGAGCGCGGGTTCCTGTCGCAGGCGTCGCTGGACGCCGCCCTGGCCCAGCAGCGCACCGCCGCCGCCCAGGTCGCCTCGGCGCGCGCGGCGCGGTCCGAGACCGCCACCCGGCTGGACCAGACCAACATCCGCGCGCCCGTCTCGGGCCTGGTGATCAGCCGCAGCGTCACCCGCGGCCAGATCGTTCAGCCGGGGGCCGAGCTGTTCCGCATGGTCCGCGACGGCCGGCTGGAGCTGGACGCCCAGGTGCCCGAGACCGAGCTGGCCCTGGTCCGCGCCGGTCAGTCGGCCACGGTCCGCTCCGACCAGGTGGGCGAGGCGCCGGGCACGGTGCGCATCGTCACCCCGGAGGTCGATCCGCAGACCCGGCTGGGCATCGCCCGCATCACCATCTCGGGCGGCGCCTTCCGCCCGGGCATGTTCGGGCGGGCCGAGATCGACGTCGGCACCCGCGACGCGGTGACCGTGCCGACCGCCGCCATCCTGTACCGGGAGAACCGGCCGGGGGTGTTCATCCTGGACGCCGAGACCCGGGCCCGGTTCCGGCCGCTGAACATCCTGACCCGGGGCGAGGAGTGGTCCTCGGTCGAGGGCGTCGAGGCCGGCGCCCGGGTGATCGTCCGGGGCGCGGGCTTCCTTGGCGAGGGCGACCGGGTCCGCGTGGCCGCCGCACCGGCCCCCGCCGCCGCGCCCGCCGCGAAGGCCGACTAGGCCATGAACCAGATTTCCGCCTGGTCGATCCGGCACCCGATCCCGGTCATCCTGCTGTTCATCGTGCTGACGCTGTCCGGCATCGTCGGCTTCAGCTCGATGCGGATCAACAACAACCCGGACGTCGAGTTTCCGCTGATCTATGTGGCGGCCTCGCGGCCCGGCGCCGCGCCCAGCGAGCTGGAGACCCAGGTCACCCGGCTGATCGAGGACGCGGTGGCCGGGCTGGGCGGCGTGCGCCACATCGATTCGACCGTCAGCGACGGCTACTCGAGCACCATGATCGAGTTCGAGCTGGGCACCGATGTCGAGCGGGCGACGAACGACGTGCGCAACGCCATGGCCCGGCTGCGCGGCGACCTGCCCCAGGACATGCAGGAGCCGGCGGTCCAGCGCATCGACATCACCGGTGACAGCCTGATCACCTATGTGGTGCGCTCGCCCACCATGTCGCCCGAGCAGCTCAGCTGGTTCGTCGACAACGACGTCAGCCGCGCCCTGCTGGCCATTCCGGGGGTCGGCGAGGTCAATCGCGGCGGCGGGGTCGACCGCGAGATCCGCGTCGAGCTCGATCCGGACCGGCTGGCCGCCCAGGGCGTGACCGCCGCCCAGGTCAGCCAGGCCCTGGTCAGCGCCAACAGCGACCTGCCCGGGGGCCGCGTCACCGTGGCCGGCTCGGAGCGCGCCATCCGCGTGCCGGGGGCGGCCGGCTCGCTGGAGGAGCTGCGCCAGACGCGGGTGCCGCTGGCCGGCGGCGGCAGCGTGCGGCTGGGCGACCTGGGCCAGGTCGAGGACGCCTGGAGCGAGCCGCGCAACATGGCGCGGCACAACGGACAGCAGGTCGTCACCTTCAACATGCTGCGCTCGCGCGAGGCGTCCGAGGTCAAGGTGGCCGAGCGGGTGCGCGAGGTGGTCGCCGAGCTGGACGAGGCGCATCCGGAACTGGAGATCGAACAGATCACCGCCAACGTCGAATACATCGAGGAGAGCTATCACGCCTCGGTCGAGGCGCTGCTGGTCGGGGCCGCCCTGGCGGTGCTGGTGGTGTTCATCTTCCTGCGCGACCTGCGCGCCACCTTCATCGCGGCCATGGCCCTGCCCTTGTCGCTGATCCCCACGTTTGCGGTGCTGGCGCCGCTGGGCCAGTCGCTGAACGGCGTCACCCTGCTGGCCCTGTCGCTGACCATCGGCATCCTGGTCGACGACGCCATCGTCGAGATCGAGAACATCGTGCGCCACATGCGCGGCGGCAAATCGCCCTACGAGGCGGCGATCGAGGCGGCCGACGAGATCGGCCTGGCGGTGGTGGCCACCACCTCGACGATCATCGCGGTGTTCGCCCCGGTCGGCTTCATGCCGGGGATCATCGGGCAGTTCTTCATCGCCTTCGCCCTGGCCGCCTGCGTGGCGGTGTTCTTCTCGCTGGTCGTGGCGCGGATGCTGACGCCGCTGATGGGCGCCTATCTGCTGCGCCACTCGGACAAGCACCACGACGCCGACCCGTTCTGGATGCAGCCGTACCTGCGCGCCCTGCGCTGGGTGCTGGGCAACCGGTGGAAGGTGTTCGCCAGCGGCATCGCGATCTTCATCGGCTCGATCATGCTGGGCATGCAGGTGCCGGCCGAGCCGTTCCCGGCCGGCGACCAGGGGCGCGCCTCGTTCAATGTCGAGCTGCCGCCCGGCGCCACCCTGCAGGAGACCGACGCGGTCGCCGCCCAGGTGGCCGAGGCGCTGCGGGCCCGGCCCGAGGTGGAGTCGGTCTACACCTCGGTCAGCGTGGCCAGCGCCCGGGTCATCGCCGACCTGGTGGACAAGGGCGATCGCGACCTGACCCAGCAGCAATTCGCCCGCCAGATGGTCGACCAGCTGCGTGACATCCCCGGGGCCCGCATCGGCACCGGCGGCGGCGGCGGCGGCGGGCCGGGCGACGGCACCACCTATTCGCTGTCGCTGCTGAGCGACAACGGCCCGGCGCTGGAGGCCCACGCCTCGCAGGTGGAGGCGGCCATGCGGCGCGTCCCCGGCCTGGCCAATGTGGTCAACACCGCCTCGATCGCGCGGCCGGAGATCCTGGTCACGCCGCGGCCGGACCAGGCGGCCCTGATGGGCGTGTCGACCGGGGCCATCTCGCAGACCGTGCGCGTGGCCACCCTGGGCGACGTCGACCAGAACCTGCCGAAGTACAACCTCGGCGACCGCCAGATCCCGATCCGCCTGCGGCTGAACGAAGAAGCGCGCGGCGACCTGTCGGTGATCGAGAACCTGCGGGTGCCGACCGCCAGCGGGGCGGCGGTGCCGCTGGGGGCGGTGGCCGACGTCAGCTTCGGCGCCGGCCCCTCGGAGATCACCCGCCGCGACCGCTCGCGGGTGGCCACCATCACCGCCGAGCTGGAGGGCATCACCGTCGGCCAGGCGGCCGAGCGGGTGCGGGCGCTCGAGCCGGTGAAGACCCTGCCGCCGGGGGTGCGCGAGGTGCCCTCTGGCGACGCGGAGTTCCTGGCCGAGATGGTCTCCGGCTTCGCCATCGCCTTCGGCTCGGGCATCCTTTTGATGTACGCGGTGCTGGTGCTGCTGTTCAAAAGCTTCACCTATCCGATCACCATCATGGCGGCCCTGCCGCTGGCCATCGGCGGGGCGTTCATCGGCCTGCTGCTGATGGGCTCGAGCTTCTCGATCTCGTCGCTGATCGGGGTGCTGATGCTGATGGGCATCGCGGCCAAGAACTCGATCCTGCTGGTCGACTACGTGATCATGGCCCGGCAGAGCGGCCTGAGCCGCTACGAGGCGCTGCTGGACTCGGCCCACAAGCGGGCGCGGCCGATCCTGATGACCACCGTGGCCATGGGCGCCGGCATGCTGCCGATCGCCCTGGGCATCGGAGCCGACGTCGAATTCCGCCAGCCGATGGCCATCGCGGTGATCGGCGGGCTGATCACCTCGACCTTCCTGTCGCTGCTCTACATCCCGGCGATTTTCACCATCGTCGACGACATGAGCGGCTGGGGCTCGCGCCGACTGAACCGGCTGTTCCAGCACCAGCGGCTGCGCCCGGGCGAAAGCCCGCGGCCGGCGGAGTGATCAGCCGGCCCGCAGTTGGGTGAGGGTGCGGCCCGGGGCGATGTCCTCGGCGTCGGTGATCAGATGGATCAGAGCCGGCCGCCCCGCCTGGCGGGCGGCGGCCAGGGCGGCGGGGAAATCCTCGGTCCGCTCGACCCGGAAGGCCGCCGCGCCGAACGCCTCGGCGTAGGCGGCGAAGTCCGGGTTCCTGAGGTCGGTGGCGATGGTGCGGGCCGGATAGTCCCGCTCCTGGTGCATGCGGATGGTGCCGTAGGTCCCGTTGTCGACCACGATGACCACGACGCGCGCGTCGTGCTGCACGGCGGTGGCCAGCTCCTGGCCGGTCATCAGGAAATCGCCGTCGCCGGCGACGCAAACCACCTCGCGCTGGGGCGCCGCCAGCTTGGCGGCGATGGCGGCCGGGAAGCCGTAGCCCATGGCCCCCGAGGTCGGGGCCAGCTGGCTGCGGCAGGCGCGGTGGCGATAGAAGCGGTGCAGCCAGGCGGCGAAATTGCCGGCCCCGTTGGTCACCACGGCGTCGGCCGGCAGGGCCTCGGCCAGGTGGGCCATGCACTCGGACATGTTGACCGCGCCGGTTACCGCCACCGGGCGGCTGAAGGCCTCATAGTCGGCCCGCGCCGCCCGGGCCTGATCGGCCCAGTTGCGGCCCAGCGACAGGCGCGAGAGGGCCAGGGCGGCCAGCGAGACGTCGGCCACCGCCGACAGGGCGGTCGGCCACACCCGGCCCAGCTCCTCGGGCCCCGGATGGATGTGGATCAGACGTTCGGCGGTCTGCTCGCGGGTGAACAGGGTGTAGCCCTGGGTCGGGTTCTCGCCCAACCGGGCGCCGATCGCCAGGATCAGGTCGGCGGCGCGCACCCGCTCGATCAGCTTCGGATTGCAGCCCAGGCCCAGGTCGCCGCCGTAGGTCGGGTGGTCGTTCGAGATGACGTCCTTGCGCCGGAAGGACAGCAGCACCGGCAGGCCGGCCTTTTCGGTCCAGCCCGACAGGGCGTCGGAGGCCTCCTGGGTCCAGCCGGAGCCGCCCAGCACCAGCAGCGGCCGCTCGGCCGCCTCGAGCCGGGCGCGCACCGCCTCGAGGAAGGCCGCGTCCGGGGCCGCCCGGGCCGGAACCACCGCCGCCCGCGGGGCCGGGCCGCCGGGTTCGTGCAGCATGTCCTCGGGCAAGGCCACGACCACCGGGCCCATGCGGCCCTGCAGGGAGGTGGCGACGGCGCGCTCGACGATCTCGACCGTCCGCTCCGGCTCGTCGATCTCGACAGCCCACTTGGCCAGGCCGCCGAACACCTCGCGGTAGTCGACCTCCTGGAAGGCGCCGCGGCCGCGGTCGGCGCGGGCGATCTGGCCGACGAACAGGATCATCGGCGTGGAATCCTGGTGGGCCGTGTGCACGCCGATCGAGGCGTGGGTCGCGCCGGGCCCGCGGGTGACCATGCACACGCCCGGCCTGCCGGTCAGCTTGCCCCAGGCCTCGGCCATGTTGGCCGCGCCGGCCTCGTGGCGGCAGGTGACCACCTGGATGCGGTCGCGCACGTCGGCCAAGGCGTCGAGCACCGCCAGATAGCTTTCGCCGGGGACGCAGAAGACCCGGTCGATCCCGTTGACGACAAGGGTCTCGACGAGGCGGCGGGCGGCGGTGTCGGCGGGCTGGCTGCGGCTCTGGGTCATGCCCGCTCCCTAGCGCGAGTTCGCCGTCGCCGCCATCCCGCCGAAGGTCGCGCCGGGCCGTTGCTGCGCGGCCGGGGTCATGCTTAAGCTTGCCGCGCTGGGATTGACCTCGGAGACCCTCTTCATGCGCAAGATCCTGATCCTGGCCGTCGCCGCGACGGCCCTCGCCGTCTCGGCCTGCAACACCGTGACCGGCATCGCCCGCGACGCCCAGGCCGCCGGCCAGGCGGTGGAGAACTGCGCCCAGGGCCGCTGCTGATCAGCCCTGGGCCGGCTCGGCCACGCCGCGCTCGACCAGCTGCGCCCAGGCTTCCTCGGCCGTGTCGGCGAAGCTGAACAGCTCCACATCCCTGGGCGCGATCATGCCGTGCTCGATCAGGGCGTCGAACGAGACGACCTGACGCCAGAACGCCTGGTCGAACAGCACCACCGGCGTGGGCGGCATCTTGGTCGTCTGCTGCAGGGTGAGGATCTCGAACAGCTCGTCCAGGGTGCCGAAGCCGCCGGGGAACACCACCAGCGCCCGGGCCCGCGCCGCCAGGTGCATCTTGCGGATGGCGAAATAGTGGAAGCGGAAGGTCAGGGCCGGCGTCGTCCAGGCGTTGGGCTCCTGCTCATG
>CAZQBJ010000097.1:0-8389 GCA_964591465.1 uncultured Brevundimonas sp. | reverse complement strand
ACCTTGCCGACCTTCTCGCCCTTCAGGTTGTGGATGCCGATGCGCGCCCCGACGTAGCGCGGCCGGGCGATCTCGATCACCTGCAGATGTCCGCGCCCGCCCAGCATCCGCTCCAGCTCTTCGCGGGCCAGATAGCCTTCGTCGTTGAACGACACGATGAGGTTCGGCGTGCGCACCTGCTCGATCACCGCCGCCAGCGCCGGGCCGATCCCGGGCCGGCTGTTGAAGGCGCTCTTGCGGGTCTTCACGTCGATCCGCTTGTTGGCCACGCCGTAGGTCTCCGGCTTGTCCCACAGCACCAGGCTTTCCCACACGTGGTAATTGCCCAGGTACGAGTGCTGGTTGTACGGCGGGTCCAGATAGACCAGGTCGGCCTCGATCTGCGGCGCCAGCTGCACGGCGTCGGCCCGCGTCGCCCGGCCGGTCCCCGGCCGCAGCGCCGGCATCCGCAACTCCAGGTCGTTCAGCGCCCGCGGGGCCCAGCTTTTCATGTAGGCCATCTGCACCCCGGCGGTGGAATCGACCCGGTCGGCCGCCTCCATCAGCGCGACCAGGGCGATGGCCTCCAGCTCGGGCTCCAGCGCCAGCTGCGCGATCCGCTCGCGCATGGCGTCGACCCGCGCGCCGTTCTTCGGGTGGAAATAGCGCGCGTCCTCGCAGAACGCCCGGGTGAACCAGCCGGCCTGCGGCCGCACCGCGGCCAGCTCGCCCAGCAGCCGCCGCGCCGGCTCGGCCCAGCGGTCGGCGTCGGCCTGCACATAGGCGGTCGCCAGGGCGTGGGCGTAGGCGTTGATGTCGTTGGCGTGGACCTCGTAGCCCTCGCCCTTCAGCGCATGGCCGACCCGCGCGCTGCCCGAGAACAGGTCGACCACCCGGCCGCCCTCCGGCAACAGCCGGCGCACCGAGCCCGTCAGATGGCCCAGCAGGGCCCGCTTGGAGCCGATGTACTTGATCATGGCGATCGCCGCCGGCCGGCCCTTGGCGGCACATGGGCCAGCCGCAGCAGGTTGGCCGCCCCCGGCGCCCCGAACGGCGTTCCGGCCAGCACCAGCACCCGCTGGCCCGGCTCGGCCAGGCCGTACTGCTCGGCCCCGGCCAGGGCGTCGTCGGTGACGTCCTCCAGCGAGGCCGGCTCGCGCCCCAGCCGCGGCTCCAGCCCCCAGACCAGCGCCAGCCGCCGGGCGGTCGACGGATTGGGCGTCAGGGCCAGCACCGGCTGCAGCGGCCGCTCGCGGGCCATCCGCCGGGCCGTGCCGCCCAGGGTGGTGAACACCACCACGCAGGCGGTCGAGGCGGTCTCGGCCGCCTTGCGCGCCGCCGCCACCAGGGCGTCGGCGTCGACGTCGTCCATGCCGGCGTGCTCGGCGTCCATCAGGCTGGGCCACAGCGGATCGCGCTCCACCCGCTCGATGATGCGGTTCATCATCTGCACCGCTTCCAGCGGGTAGTCGCCCGACGCCGTCTCGGCCGACAGCATCAGGGCGTCGGCGCCCTCATAGACCGCATTGGCCACGTCCGAGGCCTCCGCCCGGGTCGGGGCCGGGGCGCCGGTCATCGATTCCAGCATCTGGGTGGCCACGATCGCCGGCACGCCCCGCTGGCGGGCGGCGCGCAGGATGGCCTTCTGGGCCACCGGCACCTCCTCGGGCTCCAGCTCCACCCCCAGGTCGCCGCGCGCCACCATCACCCCGTCGGCGTAGTCGAGGATGGCGTCCAGGTCGCTCAGCGCCGCCGGCTTCTCGATCTTGGCCAGGCAAGCGGCCCGCCCGTCCACCAGCCGCTTCAGCTCGGCCATGTCCTCGGCCCGCTGCACGAACGACAGGGCGACCCAGTCGACCCCCTGGCGCAGGGCGAACTGCAGGTCCTTGCGGTCCTTTTCGGTCAGGGCGGAGATCGGGATGTTGCAGGCCGGGGCGGCCACCCCCTTGCGGTCCGACAGCTCGTGGCCGGACTCCACCGTCACCTCGGCGAAGTCGTCGCCCCGCTCGCCGACCCGCAGCCGCACCCGTCCGTCGTCCAGCAGCAGCAGGTGGCCGGGGCGCAGGGCGTGGAAGATCTCCGGATGGGGCATGCCGACCCGGGTCTCGTCGCCCGGGGCGGACTCCAGGTCCAGCCGCAGGGTCATGCCGGGGCGGATAGCGATCCGTCCATCGGCGAACGTCCCCAGCCGCAGCTTGGGCCCCTGCAGGTCGGCCAGCACCCCCAGCGGCCGCTGCAGCGCCAGCTCGGCCCCGCGCACCGCCTTCAGCGCCGCCGCGTGGTCGGCGTGCGAGCCGTGGCTGAAATTCAGGCGAAAGACGTCGACCCCGGCCTGGGCGAGGGTCTTGACCATGCCCGGCGCGCGGCTGGCGGGGCCGAGGGTCGCGACGATGCGCGCGCGGCGGGCTCTGTTCATGCCGAATCCACGGGGCGAAAAAGCATATCGCCTCTTGTGCCAACGATTCCCGCCCGGCGAAAGGCGAGCCGGCCCGAAAGCCGCGAGGCCGCGACGGGTGCGAGGTCTGGTGCGAGCGCCGGGACTCGAACCCGGACGACACAGGTCAAGGGATTTTAAGTCCCCCGCGTCTACCAATTCCGCCACGCTCGCGCCGCCAAGGCCTAGCGCAGCTCGCGTCGCGACGCACCTGTCCAATCGCCTCCCGTCGAAATGCCGCCCCGGGGGCGCACCTTGGAGCGCGTGTCTCCAGACGCGCATGGCGCCCGAAAGGCCGCCCGCCTTCGCCCCGTGTTCGCCTGCCCGTCCCGAGCGCCAACCCTGGCCTCGCCCCTTGTGAACTAGTTTGCATTTCAGACTAGTCTGTGCGACACGGCGACATCGCACCCTGGAGAGAGCGCCGATGTCGTCCCTCGTGTCTTCCCCCGCCGACCGTTTGCACGGGCTCGACGCCCTGCGCGGCGGCGCCCTGCTGCTCGGCGTCGTGCTGCACGCCGCCCTGGCCTATTTCCCGGTGACCATCTGGATCGTCCCGGACAGCCAGACCTCGCCGGTCGCCGGGGCCCTGTTCTTCGCCATCCACCTGTTTCGGATGACCACCTTCTTCCTGCTCGCCGGCCTGTTCGCCCACATGATGCTCGGCCGCCGCGGGCTCGGCGGTTTCCTCAAGGATCGCCTCAGCCGCATCGCCGGCCCGCTTCTCGTTTTCTGGGCGCCCCTGTTCGCCGGCTTCGTCGCGGTGCTGATCTGGATGGCGGTGATCGCCAACGGCGGGACCATGCCCGAGGGCCCCCCGCCGCCGCCGATGACCGTCGACAACTTCCCCCTGACCCATCTGTGGTTCCTGTGGGTGCTGCTGATCCTCTACGCCGGCTGGCTGCTGCTTCGGCTTCCGCTGGGCCTGGCCGACCGCGGCGGCCGGCTCGCCGATCGCCTGACCGGCGCCCTGATCGGCCCGTGGACCCCGGCCGTGCTGGCCGCGCCGCTCGCCATCGCCCTGCACCTGACCCCGGACTGGATCGCCTTCTTCGGCATCCCGACCCCGGACACCGGCCTGGTCCCCAATCCCGCCGCCCTGACCGCCTTCGGCACGGCCTTCGCCGCCGGCGTCCTGCTCGATCGCCGCCGGGACCTGCTGGACCGCATCGCCCGCCTGTGGGCGCCGTTCACGGTCATGGCGCTGGGAACCGGAACCGCCGCCTTCGTCCTCAGCGGCGGGGCGACCCCCGACCTGACCCCGGCCGCCGACCCGGCCGTCAAGGCCGGCATGGCGGCGCTGTACGCCTTCGCCGTCTTCGCCGCGACCTTCGCCGCCGTGGCCCTGGTCCTGCGCTTCGCCGCCGGCGTCAGCCCCGTGCGCCGCTATCTCGCCGACGCCTCGTACTGGATCTACATCGTCCACCTGCCGCTGGTCATGGTCGGCCAGGTCCTGTTGCTCGGCCTCGACTGGCCGTGGTGGGTCAAGCTGGCCGCTGTTGTCGCGGGCAGCACGGCCATCGCCCTGGCCAGCTACGAGCTGCTCATCCGGCACAGCTTCATGGGCCGCTGGCTGAACGGCCGCCGCGTCCCGTGGCGCAGGTCCGCTCCGGCGCCCGTGCCCGTCCCCGCCGAATAGCTTGCCAACCCGGACCGGCTCGTTCAGCCATGGACGCAGCCGGTCCTTTCGGAGTCGCCCATGTCCGCCAAGCCCAGACCCGCCTCGCCCGAAGCTGATCTCGCCTTCCTGCGCTCGATCGTGGAGGGCGGCGACGGACGCGGCTTCTTCACCCTCGGCGTCGCCTACCTCGCCGGCGGCCTGCTCTACGGCCTGCAGTGCCTGTTCCACATGGGCCAGGCGACCGGCCTGATCCGCTGGCCCGATCCCGCCAACCTGGCCTTCGTCGTCGCCATCAGCCTCAGCTTCGGCGTCGTCCTGACCTGGGCGGTGCTCGAGGACCGCAAGCACGCCGGCCAGGGCCGCACCGCCACCCGCGCCCTCAACGCCGCCTTCAGCGGGGCCGGCTTCGCCAACCTGGCCGGGCTGATCATCTTCGGCGTCGGCGCCGCCCGCGACCAGGACTTCGCCCTGTGGCTCTACTATCCGGCGGTGATGTTCGTGCTCCAGGCCGCCGCCTGGCACCTGGCCTGGGTGCTGAAGAAGAAGCCCTGGATGCTGGCCGCCGCCGTCGGCGGCTGGGCGACGGCCGTCGCCCTGGGCCTGCTGGTGCGCGAGCCGGCCGCCTACCTCGGCGTCTGCACCGTGGCCCTGTTCGTCCTGTTCGCCCTGCCCGGGTGGATCATGGTCCGCGACGCCCGCGCCGCCCCGAAGGCGGCCTGAGGCCGCCATGCCGCTCGCCAGTCTCGGCCGCATCGACGAGGTCATCCACGGCCGCATCCGGCTGGGGATCATGGTCTATCTCGCCGACGCCGAGAGCGCCGACTTCACCGAGCTGAGGACCGCGCTGGAGGCGACCCAGGGCAATCTGTCGGTGCATCTGAAGAAGCTCGAGGAGGCCGGCTACGTGGCCATCGAAAAGCGCTTCATCGGCAACAAGCCCAACACCCGGGTCCGCATCACCCCCGCCGGCCGCGAGGCCTTCGCCGCCTATCTGGAGGCCCTCGGCGCCCTGATCGGAGGCGGATCATGAGCCGCGCCCGCGTCATGGGCATCGTCAATGTGACGCCCGACAGCTTCTCCGACGGCGGCCGCCATGCCGGCGTCGAGGCCGCCGTCGCCCACGCCCGCGAGCTGGTCGAGGCCGGCGCCGACATCCGCGACATCGGCGGCGAGAGCACCCGCCCCGGGGCCGAGGCGGTGCCCGCCGACGAGGAGATCGCCCGGGTGGTCCCGGTGATCGGGGCGATCGCCGCCCGCACCGCGACGCCGATCAGCATCGACACCATGAAACCCGCGGTGGCCCGCGCCGCCATGGCCGCCGGGGCCTCGATCTGGAACGACGTCACCGCCCTGGGCCACGCGCCGGACAGCCCGGCCGTCGCCGCGGAACTCGGGTGCACCGTGGTGCTGATGCACATGCGGGGCCAGCCGCGCACCATGCAGCACGACCCGCGCTACGACGACGTGGTCGCGGAGGTCGCCGCCCACCTGGCCGGCCGCGCCGACGCCGCCCTGGCCGCCGGCGCAGCCCGCGACCGCATCTGGCTGGACCCCGGCCTCGGCTTCGGCAAGACGGCCCAGCACAATCTGGAGCTGCTGCGCCGGCTCGACCGTCTGACCGGCCTCGGCTTTCCCGTGCTGGTCGGGGCCAGCCGCAAGCGGACCATCCAGGCGCTGGACCCGACGGCGACCGATCCGCTGGACCGGCTGGGCGGCTCTTTGGCCCTGCACCTGTTCGCGGCCGCCCGCGGGGCGGCGATCATCCGCGCCCACGACGTGCGCGAGACGGTCCAGGCCCTGACCGTCCAGGCGGCCCTGGCGGCCGGGGCCTGAAAGCCCTTGCCCCGGCGGCCCCGGCGCCCCATCCAGCGGGCATGACCCTGCCCTGGCTCAATCCGTGGTTCGTGCTGGTGATCGCCGGCCTGTTCGAGGTCGGCTGGGCCTCGGGCCTCAAGCATGTCGGCCCGCAGCGGCCGTGGCTGTCGCTGCTGGTCGCCCTGGCCCTGGCGGCCAGCATGTATCTGCTGTGGGTCGCCACCCAGAAGCTGCCGATCGGCACCGCCTACGCGGTGTGGACCGGCATCGGCGCGGTCGGCGCGGCCCTCGTCGGGGTGGTGGTCTACGGCGAACCGGCCACGGCGGTGCGCGCCGTGTGCATCCTGCTGATCGTCGCCGGCATCGTCGGTCTCAAGCTGTTCTCCGGAGCCCCGGCATGACCCGCGCGCAGTCCCCGGGCAAGGGCGCCCAGCCCGGCGCTCAAGCAGCGAGCCCCCGCGGGGCGAGCGCTAGCGCGAAGGTCCGCGCTCAAGCAGCGAGCCCCCGCGGGGCGAGCGATAGCGCCCAAAAAAAATCCCGCGTGCTGATCATCGCCGGCTCGGACTCCGGGGGCGGGGCCGGGGTCCAGGCCGACATCAAGACGGTCACCGCGTTGGGCGGCTACGCCATGACGGCGGTCACCGCCATCACCGTGCAGGACACCCTGGGGGTGCACGGCGTTCACCCCGTCCCGCTGGACATCATCGCCGCCCAGGCCCGCGCCGTGCTGGCCGACCTCGGGGCCGACGCGGTCAAGACCGGCATGCTCGGCTCGGTCGAGGTGGTCGAACTGGTCGCCGGCCTGCTCGACGAAGCCGGCGTCCCCGCCGTGGTCGATCCGGTGATGATCGCCAAGGGGGGCGCCGCCCTGCTCGAGACTCCGGCGGTGCAGGCCATCGTCCGGCTGATGGTCCCCCGCGCCGCCCTGCTGACCCCCAACGCGCCCGAGGCCGAGGCCCTGACCGGCCTGCCGGTCGCCTCGCTCGACGATCAGCGCCGGGCCGGCGAGGCCCTGCTGGCCATGGGGGCCGGGGCGGTGCTGATGAAGGGCGGCCATGTCCCCGGCGAGACGGTGCGCGACCTGCTGCTCACCCCGGCCGGCGAGACCCTGTTCGAGGGCCCGCGGCTGGACACCCGCCACACCCACGGCACCGGCTGCACCCTGGCCAGCGCCTGCGCCGCCGGCCTGGCGCTGGGCCTGTCGCTGGACCAGGCCGCGGCCCGGGCCTGGGCCTATGTCGCCGAGGCCATCCGCACCGCCCCGGGCCTGGGCGCCGGCCACGGCCCGCTGAACCACGGCTGGCCGCTGGCGCGCCGGTGAGCGAGGCGCCGGACATCCGCGGGCCCGAGCCGGGCGACGACGAGGCGCCGCCGACGATTCTCACGGTCGAGCTGGACGCCGCCGCGTCCGGCGGCCGGCTCGACAAGGCCCTGGCCGAGGCCCTGCCGGCGCTGTCGCGGGCCCGCCTGCAGGCCCTGATCGCCGACGGCGCGGTCAGCCGCGACGGGTCGCCGGTCGCCGGTGGCGCGGCCCGGGCGCAGCCGGGCCTGTACCGCATCGCCGTCCCGCCCCCGGCCCCGGCCGAGCCGGAGCCCGAGGCCATCGCCCTGGAGGTGCTGTTCGAGGACGCCCACCTGATCGTGCTCGACAAGCCGGCCGGCATGGCCGCTCATCCGGCCCCGGGCACGCCCGCCGGCACCCTGGTCAACGCCCTGCTGCACCATTGCGCCGGCTCGCTGTCCGGCGTCGGCGGCGTGGCCCGTCCCGGCATCGTCCACCGGCTGGACAAGGACACCTCGGGGGTCATGGTCGCGGCCAAGACCGACGCGGCCCACGCCGGCCTGTCGGCCCTGTTCGCCGCCCACGACATCGAGCGCAGCTACCTCGCCCTGACCCGCGGCGCCCCGGCGCCGGCCCGCGGCCGCATCGAGACCCTGATCGGCCGCTCCGCCTCGGACCGCAAGAAGATGGCGGTGCTGCGCGCCGGCGGCCGCCGGGCGGTCACCGACTATGAGGTGCAGCGGACCTTCGGGCCCGGGGCCCGGCCCCTGGCCGCCCGCGTCGCCTGCACCCTGCACACCGGCCGCACCCACCAGATCCGCGTGCACATGGCGTCGAAAGGCGCGCCGATCCTCGGCGACCCGGTCTACGGCTCCGGCGGCCTGGCCGCCCCGCTGCGCGCCGCCCTGGCCGACGCCGGCCTGACCCGCCAGGCCCTGCACGCCGCGGTGCTCGGCTTCACCCACCCGATCACCGGCCAGCCCCTGCGCTTCGAAACCCCGCCCCCCGCCGACATGCGCCGCCTGGAACAGAGGCTCGCCGACCTGTAACCGCCGACAGGCGGTGAGGACCGCCCCAACCCCTCCGGCCCTTCGCGCCGCCTCCCCATTCGCTGCGCGAACGGAGAGGAAAACGCTTTCCTCCCCACATCGTGGGGAGGGGGACCGCGAAGCGGTGGAGGGGCGAGGCTGCCTCTCTTCTCCCCCCGGGGAGAAGGGGGAACCCGCGCACCGGAGCGCAGCGAAGGTCCTCGCGCGGGGGA
>CAZQBJ010000096.1:0-8403 GCA_964591465.1 uncultured Brevundimonas sp. | reverse complement strand
GGCGGTGATCGCCACCACCTTCTCGGTGATCTATTCGCTGCGCTTCGCCCACGGCGTGTTCTTCGGCCGGACCCCGCACGCCCTGCCGCGCGAGCCGCACGAGCCGCCGTTCTGGATGGTCATCCCGATCGGCCTGCTGGCCGTGTCGTGCATCGTGGTCGGGGTGCTGCCGGCCCTGACCGTCGGGCCGGGCCTGCGCCGGGCGGCCCAGGCCATGCTGGGCCAGGACGCGCCCAGCTACACCCTGGCGGTCTGGCACGGCCTGACCCCGGCCCTGATCATGAGCGTCATCGCCCTGGTCGCCGGCATCGCCGGCTACCGCCTGCTGGGCCGACGGCTGCTGGCCCTGCGCAAGTCGCCGTTCGGTCCGGTCAAGGGCAAGCTGATCTTCGAGCGGCTGCTGCAGTTCGTCGGCGACACCGGGCCCGAACGGATCAAGCGGCTGTTCCCCGGCGAGCGGCTGCAGCCCCAGGTGCTGTTCATCGTGATCTTCGCCCTGGCCGCGGGCGTGGCGGCGGCCGGCAGCGCGCGCCTGCAGCCGGGCCCCGAGGCCCTGACCACCATCGACCCGGCCTTCGCCATCCTGTGGCTGATCGGCGGCACCTGCGCCATCGGGGCGGCGGCCCTGGCCAAGTTCCACCGGCTGGCCGCCCTGGTGCTGATGGGCGGCGCCGGCCTGGTCTGCTGCATCAGCTTCCTGTGGCTGTCGGCCCCTGACCTGGCCACCACCCAGCTGCTGGTCGAGGTGGTCACCACCATCCTGATCCTGCTGGGCCTGCGATGGCTGCCGCCACGGCTGCGCCTGCCGGAGCACCGCTCGACCCCGACCCGCCTGCGCCGCTCCCGCGACGCCGTGCTGGCCGTGCTGGTCGGCGCCGGCATGACGGTGCTGGCCTATGCGGTGATGACCCACCCGGTGGACGGCTCGATCTCGGAGTTCTTCCTCGCCGCGGCCTATTCGGAGGGCGGCGGGCACAATGTGGTCAACGTCATCCTGGTCGACTTCCGCGGCTTCGACACCTTCGGCGAGATCACCGTGCTGGGCATCGTCGCCCTGGCCGTGTTCGCCCTGCTGCGCCGCTTCCGTCCCGGCTCCGACAGCGTCCAGGCCCCGCCGCAGAAGCAGGCCCAGGAGCGGATCGACCATGAGCACGCCGACCGCGAGACCGGCCAGACCCTGTCCGAATACCTGCGCGTGCCCGGGCTGATCATCCAGCTGATGGTGCCGGTCATCCTGCTGTTCGGGGTGCACCTGTTCGTGCGCGGGCACGAGCTGCCCGGCGGCGGCTTCGCCGCCGGCCTGACCGCCTCGGCCGCCCTGATCCTGCTGTACATGGCCGGCGGGGTGCGCTGGGTGGAGTCGCGGGTGCGGGTGGCCCCGGTGCGCTGGATCGCCGTTGGCCTGTCGGTCGCCCTGGCCACCGGCCTGGGCTCGTGGGTCTTCGGCTATCCGTTCCTGACCTCGTGGTTCGCCTATCTGGACCTGGGCGTGCTGGGCCGCATTCCGCTGGCCACCGCGGTGCTGTTCGACCTGGGGGTCTTCCTGCTGGTGGTCGGGGCCACGACCCTGATCCTGACCGCCATCGCCCACCAGTCGCTGCGCCGCCCGCGTCGCGTCGAGACCGAAACCGACGAGGCCCCCTGATGGAGATCGTCCTCGCCCTGGCCATCGGCGTGCTGACCGCCTCGGGCGTCTGGCTGGTGCTGCGTCCGCGGACCTTCCAGGTGCTGATCGGCCTGACCCTGCTGTCCTATGCGGTCAACCTGTTCATCTTCTCGACCGGCGGCCTGCGCATCGGCGCCGAGCCGGTGCTGCGCGGCCCGGCCGGGTCGCTGATCGACTACGCCGATCCCCTGCCCCAGGCCCTGGTGCTGACGGCCATCGTGATCGGCTTCGCCACCACCGCCCTGCTGCTGGTGGTGATCCTGGCCGCCCGCGGCCTCACCGGCGGCGACCACGTCGACGGCAGCCTGGAAGAAGAGGCATGAGCCAGCATCTGGTCATCGCCCCGATCCTGCTGCCGCTGGCGGCGGCGGTCGTGCTGCTGCTGTGGGGCGGGCGCGACCGGCCGCTGCAGGCGGCGGTGTCGATCGCCGCCTCGGCCGCCCTGGTCGGCATCGCCGTGGCCCTGGCGAGCACGGTCGATTCAGGCGGGGTGGCGGCCACCTACCGGCTGGGCGACTGGCCGACCTCGGTGGCCATCGTGCTGGTCGCCGACCGGCTGTCGGCCCTGATGGTGCTGCTGGCCTCCCTGCTGGGGCTGGTCAACGCGGTGTTCTCGCTGGGCCGGTGGTCGCGGCTGGGCCCCTACTACCCGGTGTTCTCGCAGCTGCTGATCATGGGGCTGAACGGCGCCTTCCTGACCGGCGACCTGTTCAACCTGTTCGTCTTCTTCGAGATCCTGCTGGCCGCGTCCTACGCCCTGCTGCTGCACGGCTCGGGACCGCGGCGGGTGGCCTCGGGCCTGCATTACATCGTGATCAACCTGATCGCCTCGCTGCTGTTCCTGGTCGGGGTCAGCCTGATCTTCGGCGTCACCGGCACCCTGAACATGGCCGTGCTGGCCGAGCGGATTCCGGCGCTGGCGGACGAGGCGCGGGCCATCTTCCACGCCGGGGCGGCGGTGCTGGGCACCGCCTTCCTGATCAAGGCGGCGGCCTGGCCGCTCGGCTTCTGGCTGCCGCGCACCTACGACGCCGCGGCCGCGCCGGCGGCGGCCATGTTCGCCATCATGAGCAAGGTCGGGGTCTACGCCACCTTGCGCCTGGGCATGCTGTGCTTCGGCCCGCACGCGGGCGTCTCGGCCGGCTTCGGCGGCGAGTGGCTGTTCGCCACCGGGGTGCTGACCATCGGCGTCGGCCTGGTCGGCATGCTGGCGGCGCGGGACCTGGGACGGCTGGCCGGCTACAGCGTGCTGGTCTCGGCCGGGACCCTGCTGTCGGCGCTGGTGTTCCGCGACGCGGCGGTGATCACCGGGGCGCTGCTGTACATGGTCGTCTCGACCCTCGGCGCAGCCGCCTTCTACCTGCTGGGCGGCCTGGTCGGCGGGGCCGGCGGCGGCGACGAGTTCGAGGACCCGCCCCCGCTGGAGGCCTATGATCCGCAGGGCGAGGAGCTGTTCACCGAGGAGGACGAGCGGGCGGTGATCATTCCGGCCCCGGTCGGCCTGCTCAGCGCCGGCTTCCTGGTCTGCACCCTGCTGATCGCCGGCATTCCGCCGCTGCCGGGCTTCATGGCCAAGGTCGGCATGATCGCGCCGCTGCTGGGCGGGCCGGCCGGGCCCTTCCCCGCGGCCGCGCCGCTGCTGGCGGCGGTGGTCATCGCCTCGAGCTTCTTCGCCCTGGTCGCCCTGGCCCGCGCCGGGGTGCAGATCTGGTGGGCCGAGCCGGGGCGCATCGCCTCGACCATCCGCCTGCACGAGGGGGCCTCGGTCGGGGCCCTGCTGCTGGGCCTGCTGGCCCTGACCTTCGCGCTGAGCGGCCCGGTGGACTATCTGAACCGCGGCGCGGCGGACCTGCTGGACGCCAGCCGCTACGTCAGCGCCGTGCTGGGCCCGGAGGTCCGGCCATGAGACGCTGGCTGCCCTATCCGACCCTCAGCCTGTTCATCTTCGTCACCTGGCTGGTGCTGAACCAGAGCCTGGCGCCGGGCCACCTGCTGCTGGCCGCGATCCTCGGCTGGCTGCTGGGGCTGGGTTTCGGACGGCTGCAGCCGCCGCCGCTGCGCATTCGTCGTCGTCGCCTGCTGCTGAAGCTGACCGGGCGAGTGCTGCTCGACATCGTGCGCTCGAACCTGGCCCTGTTCCGCATCATCGTCTCGGGGCGCAGCCGCGGGGTGACCTCGGGCTTCGTGCAGGTGCCGCTGGAGCTGACCAATCCCTATGGCCTGGCGGTGCTGGCCTGCATCATCACCGCCACTCCCGGGACCATCTGGATGAGCTACGAGGCGCAGAACCGCATCCTGCTGATCCACGTGTTCGACCTGATCGACGAGGACGAGTGGGTGCGCACCGTGACCCAGCGCTACGCCCGTCCCCTGCAGGAGATCTTCGCATGAGCGCCGTCGTGCTCGGGGCCGCGATCCTGGCGGCGCAACTGATGCTGGCCCTGGCCATGGCGCTGTACATGTCGCGCATGCTGCGCGGCCCGCGCGCCCAGGATCGGGTGATCGCGCTGGACGCCTTCTATGTCACCGCCATGCTGCTGCTGATCACCCTGGGCATGCGCACCGGCTCGACCCACTATTTCGAGGCGGCGGTGATCATCGCCCTGCTCGGCTTCGCCAGCAGCGTGGCGCTGGGCAAATTCCTCATGCGCGGCGAGGTGATCGAATGAACGGCGCCGCCGACCTGCCTCTGCCGCTGGCCGTGCTGATCGCGGCGGCCCTGCTGTGCGGGGCCGGCTTCACCCTGGTCGGGGCCATCGGCACGGTTCGCCTGCGCACCTTCTACCAGCGGGTTCACGCCCCGACCCTGGGGGCCAGCTTCGGCACCTTCCTGATCCTGCTGAGCTCGATCCTGTACTTCTCGTTCAGCCGCGGCCACCTGGTCGTGCACGAGTTGCTGATCGCCATCTTCCTGACCCTGACCACCCCGATCAGCCTGATGCTGATCGTGCGCGCGGCCCTGTCGCGCGACCGGCTCGAGGGCAGCGACGAGGTGCCCCAGCTGTTGCCGGCGAGGGCTCCGGACCCCGCCGATCCGGCGCCGGACCGCGCGCCGAAGGAGGGCTGAGGCCCATGCCCCGGCCGGGTCTGCTGGGCCGGCTGTTCGGCGGCCTCGGCCGTCGCCCGGTGCGCCAGGCCGGCGCCATCCCCTATGCCGTGCGCGACGGGGCGGTGGTCGTGCTGCTGATCACCTCGCGGCGCACCGGCCGCTGGATCTTCCCCAAGGGCGGTCTGATTGACGGGCTGGACGAGCCGGCCGCCGCCGCCCGCGAGGCGTGGGAGGAGGCCGGGGTGCGCGGCCGCGTCGATCCGGTCCGCCTGGGTCTGCACCGGTCGTACAAGATGCGCGGCCCCAGGCCGGCGCCGCTGGAGATCGCCATGTATCCGCTGCGCGTCGAGCACGAGGCCGACGACTGGCCCGAGCGGGATCAGCGCCGCCGCTGCTGGGCGCCGCTGGCCGAGGCCCGGCGGCGGGTGCGCGACCGCGACCTGGTCCGGATGATCGACCGGCTGGCCGAGACGGCCGCGTCCTAGCCGCCCTGCACCTGGCCGACGACCAGCGCCAGGCCCAGATACATCAGCCCCGACAGCACCGCCGCGGCCGGCACCGTCACCACCCAGGCGGCGGCGATGCCCCAGATGTGCCGGCGGCGCACCAGCCGGCGGTTCTCGCGCTTCTGCGCCTTGAGCGCCGCCTTCATCGAGCCGTCCAGCCGGGGCGGGCGCGGATTGCCGCCGTTGCGCCGGCGCACCCCCTTGTTGGTCAGGACCTCGCGCAGCAGGCCGACGCCGAACACGCCGCCGATGGCGATGTGGGTGGACGACACCGGCAGGCCGAGCGCCGAGGCGACCAGCACCGTCATAGCCGCGGACAGGGCGACGCAATAGGCCCGCATCGGATCGATCTTGGTGATCTGCTCGCCCACCGTGCGGATCACCCGCGGGCCGAACAGGGCCAGGCCCAGCGAGATGCCCAGCGCCCCGATGACCAGGATCCACAGCGGCAAGGTCACGTCGCCGGGGGCCGCCAGGCCGCTCTGGGCGGCCGCCACGATGGCCGCCAGCGGGCCGACCGCATTGGCCACGTCGTTGGCCCCGTGGGCGAACGACAGCAGGGCCGCGGCGAAGATCAGCGGCAGGACGAACAGCTTGCTGATGTGCTTGCGGCGGTTCTCCATGCCGATCGAGCGGCGGGCCACCCACGGCCGGGCCAGGGCCCAGCTGCCGAAGAAGGCGACCACGGCGGCGCCGTACATCAGCATCGGCGAGGGCGACCACACCTGGCGCAGGCCCTTCATGCCCATGTACAGGACGAACACCCCGCTCATCAGGGCGACCAGCGCCGGCACCCAGCGGCGGGCGGCGGCGACCCGGTCCTCGCGGAACAGGATCAGCCACTTGATCGCCGCCAGCAGGGCGGCGGCCACCACCCCGCCCATGACCGGCGAGATGACCCAGCTGGCCACGATGCCGCCCATGGTCGGCCAGGCGACCACGGCCGGCCCGGCCGCCGCGACGCCCGACCCGATAACCCCGCCGACGATGGCGTGGGTGGTCGACACCGGCGCGCCCAGCACGGTGGCCAGGTTGACCCACACCGCGGCCGCGAACAGGGCGGCCATCATCAGCAGGATGAAATCGGCCGCCTCCATGGCCGCCGGCGGGGTGATGATGCCCTTGGAGATGGTCTCGACCACGTCGCCGCCGGCGAGAATCGCCCCGGCCGCCTCGCACACCGCGGCGATGACCAGGGCGGCGGTCAGGGTGATGGCCTTGCTGCCGACCGCCGGACCGACGTTGTTGGCCACGTCGTTGGCCCCGATGTTCAGGGCCAGGTAGCCGGCGATGAAGGCGCCGACGATCACATAGGCGGCCATCGGCGCGTCGCCGACCACCACCGCCGCGTACAGCGCCACCGCGCCCAGGAACAGCAGGGCCAGGGCCGGGTACGTCAGCTGCCGCGCCACGTCGGCCGACGCGGCGCTCAGGCCTGTGAACTTGCGAAGGTCCTTGTCCAACGGTTTCTTGGCCATGGGCCTGGGCGCTCTTCAGGCTGTCACGAAACGGGGACGCACTAGCACGGCCGGCCGAGAAGGCCACCCCGCAAATCGGCCCGCGCCTGTGGGTCTCTTGCTCCGCAGGCCGCCAGCGACTACGACCGCAACAGCACAACCGTTATTCATCACCTGATGAAAGAGGGCCGCGATGCGGAAGATCTACGCCGACGCGAAGAGCGCGCTGGAGGGGCTGACCTTTGACGGCATGACCGTCATGTCCGGCGGGTTCGGCCTGTGCGGCATCCCGGAAAACCTGATCGCCGCCCTGCGCGACAGCGGCGCCAAGGGGCTGACCGTCATCTCCAACAACGCCGGCGTCGACGGCTTCGGCCTGGGCCAGCTGCTCGAAACGAAGCAGATCGCCAAGATGATCTCGTCCTATGTCGGCGAGAACAAGGAGTTCGAGCGCCAGTTCCTGGCCGGCGAGCTGGAGCTGGAGTTCAACCCGCAGGGCACCCTGGCCGAGCGCATCCGCGCCGGCGGGGCCGGCATCCCCGCCTTCTTCACCGCCACCGGCGTCGGCACCATGGTCGCCGAGGGCAAGGAGGTGCGCGAGTTCGACGGCCGCCAGTACGTCATGGAGACCGGCCTCGTCGCCGACCTGTCGATCGTCAAGGCGTGGAAGGCCGACGAGCGCGGCAACCTGGTGTTCCGCAAGACGGCCCGCAACTTCAACCCGATGATGGCCACGGCGGGCAAGGTGACGGTCGTCGAGGTCGAGGAGATCGTCCCCGTCGGCTCGCTGGACCCCGACTGCATCCACACCCCCGGCATCTACGTCGACCGCCTGATCCAGGGCACGTTCGAAAAGCGCATCGAACAGCGCACGGTGCGGCAGCGCGAGAGCGTGTAAACTCCAAGGGAGCGCGGACCTCCAGGTCCGCATGCCTTCTATGACCGAGCACAGGGGATGGAACAGTCGGGGCTATCTGCCACATCTCGATGCGGCGGAGACGATCCAGCACGTGACGTTCCGGCTGCACGGCTCCCTCCCCGCCTCGGTCGTCGCCAGCCTGAAGGCGGGCCTGGACGGAGACGGCTACGCGGCCGCCATCGAAGCGGAGCTTGACCGGGGCTCAGGCCCGAACTGGTTAGCGGATTCGGACTGCGCCACCATCGTCGCCACCGCCCTGCGTGAGTTCGATGGCGAGCGGTATGACTTGCTCGCCTGGTGCGTCATGCCCAATCACGTCCACGTCCTGATCCGCCAGCGGGAAGGCTGGCCGCTCGGACGGATCGTTCAGTCGTGGAAGAGCTACACCGCCCGCCAGATCAACCATCGACTGGCGCGGCGCGGCGCTTTCTGGGCGGCGGACTATTTCGACCGCTACGTCCGAAACGAGGAGCAGCTGATCGGCGGTATCCGCTACATCGAGGCCAATCCCGTCAAGGCCGGGCTCTGCGCCCGGCCTGAAGACTGGCCTTTCAGCAGCGCATCGATGGAGCGCGGAGCTCCAGCTCCGCAACACCACTCCCGCCGGAGTTCGGACCTGGAGGTCCGCGCACCGACCGCTGCAAACCCCCGACTTCACAGCCACCGACATGCGGACCTGGAGGTCCGCGCTCCTTTCAACCCCCAAAGGTGAACCCAATGCCCCGCACCCGCGAACAGCTTGCCGAGCGCGCCGCCCAGGAGCTGCAGGACGGCTTCTACGTCAACCTGGGCATCGGCATCCCGAC
>CAZQBJ010000095.1:0-8432 GCA_964591465.1 uncultured Brevundimonas sp. | reverse complement strand
CACACCCTGCACAACTACGGCGGCGACACGACCGGGCCGGGCACGGCCGAGCGCCAGGAGTTCCCCGTCGACCAGTTCTCGATCGACCTGTTCAACGCCAATGACGCGGCCGTCTCGACGACCAACGTCTGGGCCATGGAGGTTCATCCGGCCGAGACCTTCGCCTACGAGCTGCGCCGGGTCGAAATGGGCCGGCACCTGCGGGTCGAGTTCGACCTGTCCCGGCCGGTGGCGACCCCGTCGCCGGCGGCTCAGTCGTAGTCGATCACATGGCGTCCGCGCACGAAGCGGACGTAGGGCACGGGCCGGTCCGGGCGCGTCAGGCGTTCCTGGACCTCGCCCAGCACGAACCGGGTGATGGCCGGCAGGTCCAGCCCCCGGGCCTCGTCCAGCGGCAACCAGGCGATCTCGTCCAGCTCGCCTGAACCGGCCGTCGGCTCCGGGTCCAGCAGAGCGTCGGCGTCGGCCATGAAGAAGCGCGCGTCGAACCGGCGGGTGCGCCCCGGCGGCGTCACCGCCCGGGCGACATAGCGAAGGGGCTCCAGATCGGGCAGGGCGCCGGCGGCGCGAAACTCGCCCCAGGGGCCCGCGGTTCGCGCTGGCGGCGCCGGGCGCGCCAGCAGCAACCCGGTCTCCTCGAAGGTCTCGCGCACGGCGGCCAGCGCCAGGGCGCGCGCGCGTCGGGCCGGTACATCCGCCTGCAGCCGGCTGGCGCTGTCCGGGTTCAGCTCGCTGGCCGCGGCGGCGGTGAAATCGGCCCGCTCGATGCGGCCGCCGGGAAACACCCATTTGGCGGCCATGAACACGTGCCCCGGCGCGCGCCGGCCCATCAGCACCGCCGGGCGCGGACCGTTGTGGACCACGAGCAGGGTGGCGGCGTCCTTGGGCCGCAGGCGCTGGCCGGCGTGCGGCGCGTCCGCGAGGTCCTGGGCGGCATCGACCGGCTGGCTCAACGCGACCGTCCGCCCTTGCGGCTGTCCTTGCGCCGGCCCGAAGGCGGCTTGGGCCCGCCCTTGCGCTTGGCGCCCCGGGGCCGGTCGCGATCCCGCACCCCGAGGCGCGGGGCGGGCGCGGACGGGTCGGCCGGGTCCGGCTCGGACACCATTTCGAACAGCAGGCCGCCGGTGATGGGCGTCGCCTCGATCAGCCGCACCTCGACCGCCTTGCCCAGCGGCCACCGGCGGCCGGACCGCTGACCCACCAGGGCGTGAGCCCGGTCGTCGTGGACAAAATACTCGTCGCCGAGGTTGGAGATGGGCGCCAGGCCGTCGGCGCCGGTCTCGTCCAGCCGGACGAACAGGCCGAAGCGGGTCACGCCGGTGATGCGGCCGGAGAAGGCGGCCCCGACCCGATCCTCGAGGAAGGCGGCGACATAGCGGTCGACCGCGTCGCGCTCGGCGGCCATGGAGCGGCGCTCGGTGGCCGTGATGTGCTCGGCGATGCCGGCCAGCTCGGCGATCTCTCGATCGGTCAGGCCGTCCGGGCCCAGGCCCTGGGCGCGGATCAGGGCCCGGTGCACGATCAGGTCGGCGTAGCGCCGGATCGGCGAGGTGAAGTGAGCGTAGCGGTCGAGGTTCAGGCCGAAGTGGCCCAGGTTCTCGGCGCTGTAGTGGGCCTGCATCTGGGTGCGCAGGACCACCTCGTTGACGATCTCGGCGTGGGCGGTGTCGCGCGTCTCGTCCAGCAGCCGGTTGAACCGCCTGGTCGTCGGCGGTTCGCCCTTGTTCCAGGTCTTGCCGATGGTGCCCAGGAAGTCCGCCAGGGCGAAGATCTTCTCCTGGCTGGGCGTCTCGTGCACGCGATAGATCAGCTGCGTGCGTCGCGCCTCCAGGGTTTCGGCCGCGCAGACGTTGGCCTGGATCATCATTTCCTCGATCAGGCGATGGGCCTCCAGCGACTTGCGCGGTTCGATCGAGGCGACCTGTCCGTCGTCTCCGATGATGATCTTGCGCTCGAGGCTCTCGATGGCCAGGGGGCTGCGCTTGAGCCGGCCCTTGAGCATCGCCGCATAGGCGTTCCACAGCGGGTAGAGGATGGAGTCCATCAGCGGGCCGGCGATGTCGTCCGGCTGACCGTCGATGGCCGCCTGGGCCTGTTCGTAGGCCAGCTTGGCCTGCGAGCGCATCAGGCCGCGGACGAATTTGTGCCCCAGCTTCCGTCCGTCCTTGTCGAACACCATGCGCACGGCCAGGCAGGCGCGGTTCTCGCCCTGCTTCAGGCTGCACAGGCCGTTGGACAGTACCTCCGGCAGCATCGGCTCGACGCGGTCGGGGAAATAGGTCGAGTTGCCCTTCTCGCGCGCCTCGCGGTCCAGCGCCGAGCCGGGGCGGACGTAGGCGGCGACGTCGGCGATGGCGACCCAGACGATCCAGCCGCCGGGATTCTTCGGGTCCTCGTCCCGCTGGGCGAAGACGGCGTCGTCGTGGTCGCGCGCATCGGCCGGGTCGATGGTGATGAACGGGATGTCGCGAAGGTCCTCGCGGCCCTTGAGCGTCGGGGCGTCGGCGGCCCCGGCCTCGGCTTCCACGGTTTCGGAAAAGCCGGTCGGCACGCCATGGGCGGCGATGGCGATCAGGGAGGCGGCGCGCGGATCGTCTTCGCGCCCGACCACCTCCAGCACCTTGCCGGTGTGGCGGCCATAGCGGCCCTCGGCGCGGCCGACCTCGGCCATCACCAGATCGCCGTCGCGCAGATCGGCGCCCGCGGCCGGCGGAATCAGCAGGGTGTCCTTGGAGCGGCGGTCGACCGGCTCGATGCGGATTTCCCGCTGGCCCTTGCGGATCACCCCGAGCACGCGATGGGCGCTCTGGCCCAGCCGTTTGACCAGCCGGGCCTCCCAGCCGCGTTCGCCGGTCTCCAGTTGCTCGAACCGCACCAGCAGGCGGTCGCCCATGCCCGGCGCGGGCCCGGTCCGTTCGACCTTGTCGGGGACCAGCCGCGCCAGGGGGGCGTCCTCGCCGGCGCGGACGAGGCGGACATACAGCTCGCCGTCGGCGTCCCGCTCGACCACGTCGGCCACGCCGACCGGCGGCAGGGCCCCCGCCTCGGCGTAGCCCTTGCGGCCGCGCTTGCCGAGCCGGCCCTCGGACTCCAGCTCGCGCAGCATCTCGCGCAGGGCGCGTCGCTCGGCCCCCTTGAGGCCGAACGCCCGGGCGATGTCGGCCTTCTCGGCCTCGCCGGCGTCGCGCAGGAAGCGTAGCAGGGTGTCCTTGTCGGGGAGGCCGGCGGGGCGGCGGGGAGATTTGGCCATGGTGGTCCTGTAACGCGCGAAGCTGGCCAAACGAAGCGAAGCTTGACCTCGCGCCGGCCGACGATCAGCTTCCGCGCCGTCCGCCGCAAGGAGTCTCCGTCGCGATGCCGAATTCCGAAACCCTGGCCGACGGGCCGGTGCTGCTGAAACCCGCCGGCTCGCTGCTGAGCCTGATCGGCAAGACCCCGATGGTCGAGGTGACGCGGATCGACACCGGCCCGTGCCGCCTGTTCCTGAAGCTGGAGTCGCAGAATCCCGGCGGGTCGATCAAGGACCGCATCGCGGTGGCGATGATCGAGGCGGCCGAGAAGGAAGGCTTTCTCAAGCCCGGCGGGACCATCGTCGAGGCGACCGCCGGCAACACCGGGCTGGCCCTGACCCTGGTCGGCCAGCAGAAGGGCTACCGCATCCTGCTGGTCATTCCGGACAAGATGTCCAAGGAGAAGATCCAGCACCTGCGGGCCATGGGCGCGGACGTGCGCCTGACCCGTTCGGACGTGCCGCACGGGCACCCGGACTACTACACCGACCTGGCCGAGCGGCTGGCGCAGCAAATCCCCGGCGGGTTCTACGTCAACCAGTTCGCCAACGACGCCAACTGGCAGGCCCACTTCGACACCACCGGCCCCGAGATCTGGGCGCAGATGGATCACGACGTGGACGCGGTGGTGGCCGGCATCGGCTCGGGCGGCACCATCACCGGGGTGGGCAAATTCCTCCAGACCGTCTCGCCCAAGACCCGGATGGTCCTGGCCGATCCGGTGGGCTCGGTGCTGGCCGGACTGGTCAACGAGGGCGTGCCCGGTCCCGAGGGCAGCTTCGCTGTCGAGGGCATCGGGCAGAATTTCGTGCCCGACACGACCGACATGAGCGTGATCCACAAGGCCTATTCGATCCCCGACTCCGAGGCGATCGCCACCGTCCGCGAGCTGCTGCTCAAGGAAGGCGTGCTGGCCGGCTCGTCCTCGGGCACCCTGGTCGCCGCGGCCCTGCGCTGGTGTCGCGAGCAGACCGAGCCCAAGCGGGTGGTGACCTTCGTCTGCGACACCGGCGCCAAGTACCTGTCCAAGGTCTACAACGACGCCTGGCTGGCCGATCAGGGCCTTTCGGACCGGCCGCTGCACGGCGACCTCAGCGACCTGATCACCCGCAAATACGCCGACGGCGACGTGGTCACCGCCGGGCCGAACGACACCCTGGAGGTGGCCTACAAGCGGATGCGCGGGGCCGATGTGTCGCAGCTGCCGGTCATGCAGGACGGCAAGCTGGTCGGCATCCTCGACGAGAGCGACATCGTCGGGGTGATGCACACCGACGAGATCAGCCGCGCCGAGCGCTTCGGCAAGACGGTCGGGGAGGTGATGACGCGCGAGCTGGACACGGTCCAGGTGGGCGAGCCGCTGGAGGCGCTGATTCCCCTGTTCGACCGCGACCGGGTGGCCATCGTGCTGGACGGCGGAGAGTTCGTCGGCCTGATCACCCGGGTCGACCTGATCAATCACCTCAGTCTGAACCGGTAAGGTCATGACCAAAAAGACGAACCGTCAGGGTTTCTCGACCCGCGCCATCCACGCCGGCCAGCGACCCGACCCGACGACCGGGGCGGTGATGACGCCGATCTACGCCACCTCGACCTTCGCCCAGGAAAGCCCCGGGGTGAACAAGGGCTATGAGTACGCGCGCGGCAAGAACCCGACGCGCGAGGCGTTCGAGGCTTGCCTGGCCGATCTTGAAGGTGGGGCCCACGGCTTCGCCTTCGCCTCGGGCATGGCGGCGACCTCGACCATTCTGGAGCTGCTGGACGCCGGCTCGCACATCGTCACCGGCGACGATCTTTACGGCGGGTCCTGGCGGCTGTTCGAGCGGGTGCGGCGCCGGTCGATGGGCCTGGATTTCGCCTATGTCGACCTGACCGACCTGGCGGCGGTCGAGGCGGCCATCACACCCGCGACCCGGATGCTGTGGGTCGAGACCCCGACCAATCCGCTGATCAAGCTGGCCGACATCGCCGCCCTGGCCAGGGTGGCCAAGGCCCACGGCCTGCTGTTCGTGGTCGACAACACCTTCGCCACGCCCTGGTGTCAGCAGCCGCTGTCGCTGGGGGCGGACGTCGTGATGCATTCGGTGACCAAGTACCTGAACGGTCACTCGGACATGATCGGCGGAGCGGTGGTCACCGCCGACGCGGACCTCGCGACGCGGATCAAATTCCTGCAGAACTCGGTCGGCGCGATCATGGGGCCGTTCGACGCCTTCCTCGCCAACCGGGGCCTGAAGACCCTGGGCGTGCGGATGAAGGCCCATTGCCACAACGCTCTGGCGGTGGCGCGCTGGTTGGAGGCGCGGGACGGCGTCGCCAAGGTTCTGTACCCGGGGCTGGAGAGCCATCCGCAGCACGAGCTGGCCGGCCGCCAGATGACCGGCGGCTTCGGCGGCATGGTCACGGCCTATATCGATGGCGACCTGTCGCGCACCAAACAGGTGCTGGAGCGGGTGCAGGTGTTCACCCTGGCCGAGTCGCTGGGGGGCGTCGAAAGTCTGGTCAACCACCCCTGCATCATGACCCACGCCTCGGTGCCCAAGGAGGTGCGCGACGCCGGCGGCGTGACCGACAATCTGATCCGCCTGTCGGTGGGGGTCGAGGACGTCGAGGACCTGATCGCCGACCTGGACCAGGCGCTGGCCTAGGCCAGCTGGACGACCGGCGGGCCGGACGCGACCCGGCCGACGATCGCCGCCAGATCGAACCCGGCGGCGCGGATGTGGTCCAGCGCGGCGGACGCCTCGGCTTCGGCGACGGCGACCAGCAGGCCGCCGCTGGTCTGGGGGTCGGTCAGCAGGTCTCGCCGCCAGTCGGGTAGGGCGTCCGCGCCCTCGACCGCCTCGCCATAGCTGGCCCAGTTGCGCCCGGAGGCGCCAGTGCGCACGCCCTCGCGCGCCAAGGCCTCGACCCCGGGCAGCAGCGGCGCGGCCGACGGGTCGAGACGGATGGTCGCCCCGGCGCCGCGGGCCATCTCCAGCGCATGCCCCAACAGGCCGAAGCCGGTGACGTCGGTCATGGCGTGCACGCCGGGCCGGGCGGCCAGCTCGGCGCCGACGGCGTTGAGCCGGGTCGTCGAGCCGATCAGGACGTCGTAGCCCTCGGGCGACAGGCGCTGCTGCTTGAAGGCGGCGCTGAGCACGCCGACACCCAGCCCCTTGGTCAGGATCAGCACGTCGCCGGGGCGGGCGGCGTCATTGCGCATCACCTTGTCCGGATGGACCAGGCCCAGGGCGACCAGGCCGTAGATCGGCTCGACGCTGTCGATGGAATGGCCGCCGGCGACCGGGATCCCCGCGACCGCGCACACCGAGGCGCCGCCGGCGAGAATCCGCCCGATGGTCTCGACCGGCAGCCGGCCGACCGGCATGCCGACGATGGCCAAGGCCATGATGGGCGTTCCGCCCATGGCGTAGACGTCCGACAGGGCGTTGGTCGCGGCGATGCGTCCGAAGTCGAACGGGTCGTCGACCACCGGCATGAAGAAATCGGTGGTCGCGACCAGAGCCTGATGGTCGTTCAGCCGCCAGACGGCGGCATCGTCCGAACTGGCCGTTCCGACCAGCAGGTCGGGAAAAGCCGCCGCGGCCGGCATGGCGGCCATGATCTGGCGCAGCACCGCCGGGGCCAGCTTGCAGCCGCAGCCGCCGCCGTGGGCGAGGTCGGTGAGGCGCGGGGCGGTCGGTTCGGTCATCGGTCGGTCCATCTGTCCGGGGGCTCGAAACCGTCTATAGCAGGCGGATGATCCGCACGGTCTCCGCCATCGACAGCCGGGCGCTCGCCGCCTTTGACGCGGTGATCGACGTGCGCAGCCCTGGCGAGTTCGCCCAGGACCATCTTCCCGGCGCGATCAACCTGCCCGTGCTCAGCGACGTCGAGAGGGCCGAGGTGGGCACGCTGTACCGGCGGTCGAAATTCGAGGCCCGGCTGCTGGGCGCCGCCTATGTCTCGCGCAACATCGCCGGCCATCTGCAGGGCGCGCTGGCCGGGCGCGACGGGGCCTTCGCGCCGCTGATCCACTGCTGGCGCGGCGGCCAGAGGTCGCTCGCCATGGCCACGGTGCTGGATCAGATCGGATGGCGGGTGAGCCTGCTGGAGGGCGGCTATCGCACCTGGCGGCGGCACGTCACCGCGCGGTTGTACGAGGCTGACTGTCCGCTGCGGCTGGTGCTGATCGACGGCGGCACCGGCACGGCCAAGACCGAGCTGCTGGGCCGGCTGGCGGCGCGCGGGGCGCAGGTGCTGGACCTGGAGGGGCTGGCCGGCCATCGCGGTTCGCTGCTGGGCGCGCGCGAGGCGCCGCAGCCGCCGCAGAAGCTGTTCGAAAGCCGTGTGCTGGCCGCCGTGGAGCGGCTCGATCCGGACCATCCGGTGGTGGTCGAGGCCGAATCCAGCCGCATCGGCCTGCGCATGACGCCGCCTTCGCTGTGGCGGGCGATGGCGACGGCGCCGCGGATCGTGCTGGAGGCTCCGCTGGCGGCGCGGGCTCGGTATCTGGTGCACGTCTACGCCGACATGATCGCCGAGCCGGCGCGTCTGGAGGCGGCGCTGTCGCGCCTGCCCACGCACCCGGGGCGCAAGCGGCTGGCGGCCTGGCGCGAGCTGATCGCGGCGGGGGAGTTCGAGGCCCTGGCGGCGGCCCTGATCGAGCTGCACTACGACCCCGCCTACGCGCGGTCCAGCCGGGCCGATAGCCGGCCGGTGCTGGGCCGCGTGCACGCCGACGACCTGGGCCCGGACGCCCAGGAGCAGATGGCGGACCGGATCGCGGCGCTGCTGCCCGGCTGAGGGTTCACTCCGCGCCGCCGGACCCTATAAGGGTCCCATGACCAGCCTGAACGCCCTGCGCGACCGCCTGGCCGAGTTTCCGCTGGCCGAAGCCCTGATCGGACTCAGCCTCCTTCTCCTGCTCGCCCTCCTGCTGGACTGGCTGACGCGCAACGTTCTTCTGCGTCTGCTGCGTCGGGGCCTGATGGCGATGGGGCTGGACACCACCGCCGAGGTCGTTCGCTCGGTCATCCGGCGATTGTCGCGGATCGCGCCCGCCATCGTGATCCACCGCGGAATCCTGGCCGTGCCGCACGTGCCGATGGAGATCGAGACGGTGGTGCGAAACGTCGCCGCCGCCTTCATGATCGTCAC
>CAZQBJ010000094.1:0-8576 GCA_964591465.1 uncultured Brevundimonas sp. | reverse complement strand
TCTGGTCGATCGTGCGCCCGTCCGGCGCCGCCCAGCTGCGCCACTGCTTGCCGTAGACCGGCCCGAGCTCGCCGTTCTCGTCGGCCCATTCGTCCCAGATGCTGACGCCGTTTTCCTTCAGCCAGGCGATGTTGGTCTCGCCGCGCAGGAACCACAGCAGCTCGATGATGATCGAGCGCAGGTGCAGCTTCTTGGTCGTCAGCAGCGGGAAGCCCTTGGCCAGATCGAAACGCATCTGGCGGCCGAACACCCCCAGGGTGCCCGTGCCGGTGCGGTCGCCGCGCTGGACGCCGTTGTCGAGGATGTCGGTCAGCAGGCCCAGATACTGGAATTCCGGATGGTCCGGCGCGGCCGGCGGGGCGCCGGCGCGGTCTGTCCCTGCGATCTGGGCGAGCGCGTTCATGGGACCAGCATGACTGATTCGCGTGGCCAATTTCAGACGCGCGCCGGCGGCCGTCCACAGACGGGGCGCAGGCTTCCCCAGGCTTGGAGCCGGGCGGTGGACGCCCCCGCCGGGCGCCGGCTGGCGGGCCCGGCGGGGGAGGTCCCGGTCCGGCGCGCGATCAGCCGCCGGTTCCGGCGTTGGTGATGGTCGGGACCAGCCGGTCGTTCTGGACCCAGCCGACGTTGTCGTTGTCGTCCACGACCTCCCACCAGATGCCTTCGCGGCGGCCGGTGGGATACAGCACCAGGCCCTCGGGCAGGGCCCGGACCACGCCGCCGCCGTCCGGCGCCGTGCGCAGGGTCGTGGACTGCTGGACCTGGTAGGACTGCTGCGGGGCGTAGGCCGAGGCCGAGCCGCCGATGCCGCCGATCTGGTGGACCATGTCCGAATAGGCCTGGATGAAGGCCTGGGTGACGATGCGGCCGATCTCGGTGTCCTCGTAGCCGCCGCCGACCACCCCGGCGAAGCCGAGGCCGCCGCCGGCGCCCCAGCCGATGTCGGTGCGGGTGGCGTAGCCCTCGGTCACCGCCAGGGTCTCGGAGGTCCGCACGTCGGTCAGCGACAGCACGGTGTTGGCCTCCAGCCGGTTCGTGCGGATGCCGCCGATGACCGCGCCGGCCCGGCCGCCGATCATGCCGCCCAGCAGCCCGGCTACGGCCCCGCCGCTGGCGTTGGCGTCCTGCCCGGCCAGTTCGGCGACCAGCACATAGTCCGCGGCGCGGACCTGGCCGCCGCCCATGTTGGACCGGCCCTGCAGCATGCCGCCGGCGGCCAGTTCGCGTTCACGCTGGGCCGCGTTCATCCCGGCCCCCCGATCGACGAGGTTGAAGCAGCCCGAGCGCTGGACGACCACCCGCAACAGGGTCTGCGGCGGGGCCAGGCGGTGCTGGCTCCAGGTGTCGGCCTGGCCGTCGACAATCGACAGGGTGCCCAGCGACTGGGCGCAGCGCGGGATTTGCGCCATGGCGCTGTCCTGTTCGCGCTGGACGCGGGACTGGGCGGCTGCGGGCTGGGCGGCGAGCGTCAGGGCCGCTGCGGCGGCGCCGAGCGCGAGCATGGTGCGAATCATGGCGGAAAGTCCCCTCCGACGAATGGTGGGGATCAGACTAGGACCGATCTCGCGGCTGTCAACGAACAGTGTTTGCCGGCTGGCCCGTGAAGCCGCCTTCATCCAGGAAAGCCTGTTCCTGGGGCGTGTTGTCGCGGCCCAGCGGCGCGTTGCGATGGGGGAAGCGGCCGAAGCGCGCGATGATCCCGTGATGGTGCTCGGCCCAGCGGTCGTCGTCGGTCCGGTCGAGGGTCTGGAACAGGGCCACCGCCCGGTCCTGGTCGGCCAATGCCTCGGAGTGCTGGAAGGGCAGATAGAAGAACCGGCGCAGGTCCTGCGACACGGCCTGATCGTGGCCGCGATCCAGCGCCCGGCGCGCGAAGGCGAGGGCCAGCGGGTCGGTGGCGAAGGCGTGGCCGGTGCGGCGGTAGACGTTGCGCGGGAACTGGTCGAGCAGGATCATCAGGGCCAGCGCCCCTTCGGGCGTCTCGAGCCAGCCGTCCAGCTCGCGGCGGGCGGCGGCGAAGTGCGCCGCCTCGAACCGGCGGGCGAACTCGGCGTCGAACGCCGGGTCCGCGGCGAACCACTTTTCGGGCCCGGCCTCTTTCCAGAAGGCGATTACGTCCGAAACGGCTATGTCTTGGGTCATGACCAGGACGCTAGACCGACCCCTGCCCGTTTTCCATGACCGCGACTGCGATCTGGAGATCATTCGAAACAAGCGCGTGGCCATCATCGGCTACGGCAGCCAGGGGCGGACCCATGCGCTGAACCTGCGCGATTCGGGCGTGCAGGCGATTCGCGTCGCCCTGAAGCCGGACTCGAAGACCCGCGCCCGGGCCGAGGCGGACGGATTCGAGGTGGTCGCCGCCGCCGAGGCCGCCGCCTGGGGCGAGGTGATCGCGGTGATGACCTCGGACGAGGCGCACCGGGACCTGTGGCGCGACGAGCTGGCGCCGCATGTGTCGCCGGGCGCCGCCCTGGTCTTCGCCCACGGCCTGTCGGTGAATTTCGGCCTCGTGCAGCCGCCGCCGGAGCTGGACGTGATCCTGGCCTCGCCCAAGGGGATCGGGCCGCGCATCCGCGAGATCTACGAGGCCGGGGAGGGGGTGTTCTGCCTGTTCGGCGTGCATCAGGACGCCACCGGCGGGGCCCACGCCCTGGGCCTGTCCTACGCCGCGGCCCTGGGCTGCGGCCGCAAGGGCATTCTGGAGACCACCTTCAAGGACGAATGCGAAAGCGACCTGTTCGGCGAGCAGGTGGTGCTGTGCGGCGGGACCATGGAGCTGGTCAACGCGGCCTTCGAAAAGCTGGTCGCCGCCGGCTATCCGCCCGAGGTGGCCTGGTTCGAATGCTTCTACGAGCTGAAGCTGGTCGTTGACCTGATGGTCGAGCGGGGCATCGCCGGGGCCTTCGGCCGCATCTACAACACCGCCGAGTTCGGCGCCTACGAGACCGGCCCCCGGGTGATCAACGAGGCCTCGCGCGCGGCCATGGACGAGGTCATGCGGGGGGTCCGCGACGGGGCCTTCGTGAAGCGCCTGATGGCCGACCATGACGCCGGCTCGCCGGCCCTCCTGCGCCAGCGCGCGGCGCTGGGCGAACGAACCATCGAGACGGCCGGGGCCCACCTGGCCGCGGTCGCGAGGGACGCACAGTCCCCCCGGCGTTGATCGCCAACCCGCGGTTTCCTAGCCTCGGGGCAAGCCGACCATCAGGGGGAATCTCATGCTCAAGGCTTTCGGCGTCGCGGTCGCGGCGCTCCTCGTCGCGTCCGCCGCCCAGGCCCAGTCGGTGAGCGAGTCCAGCACCCGCACGCGGACCACGACCACTGTCGAGCGGTCAGGCGACACCACCACGACCACGACCCGCAGCCGCTCGACGACGACCAGCGTCGGCGCCTCGTTCGACGCCAATGCGGCGGTCAGCGCCCTGGCCGGGGCGATCGCCGACCAGCAATACGCCCCGCTGCGGCGAGAGGCCGCGCCGATCCGTCCGCAGGACGGTTACGGCGAATGGGTGGTGCTGGGGGTCGGCGAGGGCGACTGCCGCATGCATTTCGCCGAGCGCGGCTTCCTTGGCGTCCGCCGGGTGGAGTCGACCGCCGGCTGCCCGGGCTGGCTGTCGGGGGTTTCGCACTGGCGTGTGGACCGCGGCGAGGTGCTGTTGTTCCGCGGCGCGACCGAGGAGTTCGGCCGGCTGTTCTTCATCCGCGGCGAGCTGGTCGGCGCCGGGCTGACCCTGGTGCGGCCGGAACAGCTGCAGGCGCAGGCGTCCGACCGGGCGGAACCCTAGGCGGCAAGCGATCGGCGATGGCGGGGAAAGATGGTCGGAGTGGCAGGATTCGAACCTGCGACCCCCGCGTCCCGAACGCGGTGCTCTACCAGACTGAGCCACACTCCGACTTTGGAGCGCGGCTTATAGCGGCGGGTTTCGGGCGCCGCAAGCGCCTTCGAAACTCTCTTCAAACCGGTGTTGCAAGCCCGACGGGCTTGGAGTATTCGACCGCCTCCCGGGGCCCCGCCCCACCCACACCGGCCCTGCTGGGGAATGGTGTAATGGTAACACAGCGGTTTTTGGTACCGTCATTCTAGGTTCGAGTCCTAGTTCCCCAGCCACCGGCCTTCGCCTCTCCTGAAAATGAAAAAATCCCCGCTCGCGCGGTTCTGCGCGACGGCGGGAACCGCCGGGCGGGCTCGGCGGTCTTCATCGCGCGGCCATCGGGGCCGCGGGAGTGCAAACGATGCCTGACAAACAAAGACAGGAACAGGACCAACGCCAGCAACGCGAGGCCGGCGGGCGCGACGAGCAACAGCGCCAGCGTCAGGACGAGCAACGCCAGGACCAACAGGGCCAGCGTCAGCGTCAGGACCAGCGCCAGTAGGCGCGGGCAGGGGCCGGTCCAGCGCCGGCCCCTGCTGTTTCCTTTGCCAGGATCATCCTTTGGCTGAGCATGACGAGGCGGCGCGGATCGCCCTGGACCAGACGCCGCAGGTGCGCCTGTGGGGCCCCATCGACGAGCAATTGTTCGGCCGCATGCGCGAGCAAGTCGACGCGGCCGACGGCGAGGGGCCGCTGGTCATCGAGCTGATGACCATGGGCGGCGACGCCGACATCGGCCGGCGGATGGCCATGGAGGTTCGACTGTTGCGAACCCGGCTGGACCGGCGACTGGTGTTCCTTGGCGCCACAGCCGTCTATTCGGCCGGGGTCACGGTGATGGCCGCCTTTCCCAGACAGGATCGCTATCTGACCGCGGACGCCGTTCTGCTGGTCCACCGGCGCCGAATGGACAAGACCCTGCCCCTGTGCGGCAGCTTGGCGGTCTGTGAGCAGATGACGCGCGAGATGATGTCCCAGATCCGCCTCGGCCAGGCGCTCGAACGCGAAGGCTTCGAGGCGCTGATCAAGGGGTCCGACGTCTCGCGGGACGAGGTCGAGGAACGGGCGGCCGCCAACTGGTACATCCCGGCCCGCGAGGCCCTGCAGCGCGGCTTGATCGCCGGGATCGTGGGCGATTGAATTTGCGCCTGTTCGCCTCGCGCGGGAATCGCGCCGCGGCGCCGAACCGATCGCCGGGGAATGCGTTGCGCCTGCGGGAAACGACTGGGCGCACGGGGTGGGACATTGCCGACAAAGCCGGACTTGAGCGTACTGATCGTCGAGGACCAGGCGATCCTGGCGATGGACCTGGAGCTGACCCTGACCGAGTCGGGCTGTGATGTGATCGGCTGCACCATGGACGCGCCGTCCAGCCTGGCCCTGGCCGCCCGGGAGAGACCGGACCTGGCGTTCGTCGATCTCAATCTGCTCGATGGCCTGACCGGCCCGCGGATCGCCCGCGAGCTGGTCCGGGTTCACGGCGCCGCGGTGGTGTTCCTGACCGCCAATCCCGAACAGATTCCCGAGGGTTTCGGCGGCGCCCTGGGCGCGGTCGTCAAGCCGTTCGACGAGCGCACCATCCGGGCCGTGGTTGAGTTCGCCCGAGGCTTCATCCGCGGTCGGGCGGTCGGCGCCGCGCCCCAGCGGTTCCGCATGGCGCCCTGGCTGACGCGCCCGCCCGAGGCCGCGGCCGATCCGGCGATCAGTCGATCCTGAGCCTCAGGAACACCATGCCGCCGTCCGGATCTCCGCCATAGGCCGGCTCGAGGGCGGCCGGGACCCGGTTGATCGAATACAGGCCGCCCACGCCCAATTGCACATGGTCGGAAATCCGCCAGTCGCGGACCACACCGACCGAGGCCTTGGCCACCGAATACAGGGCGCCGTGGTGACCGCCGGGGCCCGGCAGCAGCTCGTCGGTCTCGATGTGCTCGGCGCGGGCGAAGACCGTCCAGGCGTCGTTCGGATGCACGGCGGTCTCCAGCAGCCATGCATCCTTGGCCGTGTCGTGGGCGCCGGTCTTGCGCCCCCAGGCCAGGGTCGTGCTCCACCAACCCTCGGCGAAGGGGCGGGTGTGGATGGCGCTGGCCGACCATTTGGTCTCGTCCTCGCCCGGCGCCAGCTGTTCTGGGGCCGTAACGTCCGCCCAGGACACCTGCAGCGCCCAGGCCGGAGCCGGATTCCACGAGGCGCGCACGGCCCAGCTGTCGAGGTCCGGCGATTCGATGTCCCAGCGATCCTGGTCCGGCTCGCGGCCGCGGAAGGCCGAGGCCTCCAGCTTGAAGGCGTCGTGGGCCCAGCCGAGGGTGGCGACGCCGAATACGATGTGGGTCGAGTCCAGCCAGTGGTGGGTGATCGGCGCCTCGGGGCTGTCCATGGCGCTCATGCGGTGCATGAAGGCCGGCGGCCCGAAGGCCGGCTCGCCCGGCAGGCCGACATAGACATAGACGCTGTCGCTGTCCGACAGGCGTCGCCCGTAGGAGGCCGACAGCTCCATGAACAGGTCATGGGGGTGCTGGCGGTCGATCAGCGGATCGACCCCGTCGGCGGTTTCGCCGGCGGCCAGCAGCAGGGGGAAGCCTTCCTCGCCCATCCACGGCTCGGGGCTGAGCATGGCGCGCAGGTTCAGCACGCCGCCGTCGGCGAAGTCGCGCCGCGCCGCGCCCATGATCATGCCCGAAACGAAGGTCTTGTCGTCCCCGCGCGGGCCGTTCTGCCAGTCATGGACCAGGTTCAGCACGGCGTGGCCCATGAAGCTCCAGTCGCCCGAGGCCGCATGCAGGCCGCCGTGGTGCGACAGGTCCGGTTGCCAGCTGGTGCCCGAGGCGTCGCGTGACAGCGGCCAGGGACCCAGCGGGCTGGTCATGCCGCCGTGGCCGGCGTGATCGGCCCCCGGCGCCGCGTGGAGCGTGTGAGCCGCGTGCTCGCCGGGGTCCGGCTCCGGCGGCTGGTGCGCGTGGTGATCGTGCCCCGCGTGATCCTGTCCGAGGGCCGCGGCGGGGGCGGCGAGGGCGAACAGGCCGGCGAGCAGCACAGGCAGGCGGCGAGGAGGCATGGGGCGGTTCCGTGGCTGGAGGGGCGTCAGCGTCCGGACCGGTCGAGCAGCTCGACCAGTTCAGCCGCCTTGCGGCGTTGATCGGCGGGGTCGCCGCTGGCGATGGCCCCTTCGATGCAGTGGTGCAGATGGTCCTTGAGAATCTGGCTCTCGACCCGGGCGAGGGCGGCGCGGATGGCCCGGGTCTGGGTCAGGATGTCAATGCAGTAGCGGTCCTCCGCGACCATGCGCGCGACGCCGCGCACCTGACCCTCGATGCGGTTCAGGCGGTTCAGCAGGGGCGTCTTGTCCGGATGCGGCATCGGAGTCTTCTTCGGGCCGGCGAGGTGATTTGAAATATACCCCGGCAGGGTATATCTGCGCAAGACGCCTCACAGGGAGCTTTCCATGTCGGGACCGGCCGACCCCCCTTGCGGACACGCCCATCACGGCCCCGAGCCGGGGCCCGGCGGGACAGTTGTGGACCCGGTGTGCGGCATGCGCGTCGATCCGCATGCGACGCCGCACAGGGCCGAGCACGCGGGCCGCCCCTTCTATTTCTGCTCGGCCGGGTGCCGGGCGAAGTTCGTCGCCGATCCGGTGCGCTATCTGGGCGAGCGAGCCGACGATCCGCCGCCGCCGCCGGGGACCATCTACACCTGCCCGATGCACCCGGAGGTCCGCCAGGTCGGCCCGGGGGCCTGTCCGAAGTGCGGCATGGCGCTGGAGCCCGAGACCATCTCCGCGGACGATGGGCCCAATCCGGAGCTGATCGACTTCACCCGCCGCTTCTGGGTCGGGCTGGTCCTGACCCTGCCGGTGTTCGCCATGGAGATGGGCGGTCACCTGTTCGGCCTGCGGATGCCGTTCGGCCACCAGACCGGCGCCTGGATCCAGCTGATCCTGGCCACGCCTGTCGTGCTGTGGGCTGGCTGGCCGTTCCTCGAGCGCGGCTGGGCCTCGGTGCGCACCGGGCATCTGAACATGTTCACCCTGATCGCCATGGGCACGGGCGCCGCGTGGCTGTTCTCGGTGGTCTCGACCGTGGCGCCGGGCCTGATCCCGGCCGCCTTCCGCGACGCCCACGGGGCCGCGCCGGTCTATTTCGAGGCGGCGGCGGTGATCGTGGTGCTGGTGCTGCTGGGCCAGTTGCTGGAACTGCGGGCCCGTGAACAGACCTCCGGCGCCATCCGCGCCCTGCTGGACCTGACGCCGAAGACCGCCCTGCGCCTGCGCGACGGCCAGCCGGACGAGACCGTCGAACTGGCCGACATCCAGATCGGCGATCTGTTGCGTGTGCGGCCCGGGGAAAAGATCCCGGTCGACGGCGAGGTGATCGAGGGCCGCTCGGCCGTCGATGAGTCGCTCGTCACCGGCGAATCCCTGCCGGTGACCAGGGCGGTCGGCGACGCGGTGGTCGCCGGCGCGCTGAACACGACCGGCTCGTTCGTCATGCGGGCTCAGCGGGTCGGCGCCGACACCTTGCTGGCCCAGATCGTCCAGCTGGTGGCCAGCGCCCAGCGCAGCCGCGCGCCGATCCAGCGGCTTGCCGACCGGGTTTCCGGCTGGTTCGTCCCGGCGGTGATCGCCGTCGCGGTTCTGGCCTTCGCCGTCTGGGCGCTGTTCGGGCCGGAGCCGCGGCTGGCCTTCGCCCTGGTGACGGCCGT